>NZ_NTTM01000030.1:0-249112 GCF_002560985.1 Bacillus sp. AFS018417 | reverse complement strand
TACGAACGGAGTCTATAAAAGACTGAGGCTAGACAACCAGAGCTTTTTGCAAGCCCCCACATCAAAACACGTTAGCGTTTCAGTGGTGGGTAGTTGACTTTAGAATTACATTGTTGAGTATAGTATAGGCATATATATGGAAAAAAACAACATTTGCAAGATGTTGACTTTGCGTAAAAAAAGGACACATTTTTTCATGAGCGTCATATAATTTACCAACAGAAAAAAAGTTGGTTAGGGGAAAGAAGGGGAAGAGGTGAGTGGAAGAATGCGTGAGAAGGTAATTATATATGCACATATACTACAAAAACTACGCATTATTAATGAACAAGAGAAGAATGCAATGTTGCAAATTATGATGAACAAAAGAGCCTTATAAAGGGCTCTTTTCATTTGGATAAAGTTTATGGAACATGGCAAAAGCGTATTGACAAAAAAGGTTTCTCATGTGATAATTCAATTAAATTTTGTGAATTATCAAAAAATATTACCTTTTACATAGAAACAGAAGATAACAATACGGGGGTGACAATATGTTATTATTTTTAAAGAAATGGAAAGAATTACGGGATATTAAGATGGAATTAGCTCTTCGTGATTGGTTTTATGGGACAAAAATTAGCTTATCAATGCGTACGTCTAAAGATCCGCTTACGTTTTTAGTTAATATAGAAGGAAAAGATAAAGGACTATTTGTGGAGGATGATTTTATTGTAGTCAATAGTACGTGTGAACCAGTATTTGCGATCGATGAGAAACCAGCTTCTGAATCATTTATGCACGCAGATATTTATAAGAAAAGTCAGGCAGAATGCATTTTACAAGTACAAACAGTTGATAGTCATTTAATGTCTGAGTTATATGGAAAAGAAGGAGAAGTAACATTTGAACAAAGAAATGTAGAACGTGTTTTTGGTAAGGAAGGTATTACAGGTATTACAATTCCAATTGTAGAAAATGAAAGTAAATTTGCGAATTTGCTAGAAGAGAGTGTGCCTTGCTTTACCGAGGGTGGCGGAGCTGTGCTTGTTCATAATTACGGATTAATTGTATGGGGAACAACGCCAGAAGAAACGAAAAAATGGTTAGAAGGATTAGAGTATTTAATGAATTATCATGTAAAACTGTTAATGATTAAAGGAACAAAAAGCTCAGTTATTTAATTGAAAGTCCTCTTTAGGTAGAAATGCCTAAAGAGCAGTGGGATAAGGTACAAGGTAACTTTAAAAATGAAAGCGTTTTTATAAATGAAGTTTTACTCATAAAATACGGCTCTCCTTATTATATATAGATTACATGTCGTCATGTGGGGAGGAACGTATTTTGCGAGTTAAATATCATTTTCTTCCGAAGCAACAAGTTGTGACTTGCTCTGAGAGTGAAGATGCGGAGCGGGCGTTAGAGATAATGGATTGTAGCGGATACAGAGCGATTCCTGTTTTAACAGAAGATAGTAAGACTTTCAAGGGGATTGTTTATAAAGTAGATATGTTAGAGAATAAATGTAGGGAGAAAGAAGGAAAAAAAGAAAGTGTTTCTGAGATAATGGAAAATGAGCAAGCATTTATTTTTGAACGTGATTCTTTCTTTCGAGCTTTTTATACAATTCGTAGACTGCCATTTCTAGCTGTACTAAATGATTACCATGAGTTTGTTGGTATTTTAACACATTCTAATATTTTTGATGTGATTGAAGACTCATTTGGAATGAATACGGGTGGGTATATATTAACGTTAGCGACGCATGAATCTAAAGGAATCATTAAAGAGCTTGGCACATTATTAAAGTCTTATAATATCGGTGGTTTATTTACGTTAGATAATGGTGATCAATATATAAGGCGTGTTATTGTTAATCTTACAGAGGATTTGGATGAAAAAGAGCTAGAAACATTAGTGGCGAGATTAGAGAAAAAAGGTTTTCGAGTTAGTCATGTAGACCGTATTTAGAAATAGAGAGAGGCAGAAGCCTCTCTCTATTTTTGTGAAGAAATAGGTGGTGCTGGTGATACAAGATCAGATAAGAAGATGAAATCAGCCTTTTCTTGAATTCTTGGAATATAAGATCGGATGACGGAAGAGGTAATTTCACCTGGTGGTCCAACATGACCAATAGCTACCATAACAGGTTCTTTTTCCACTTTTTTTAATAGAGAATTTGCTTGTTTTGTTACGTGAGCAGAAGTATATACATCATCAAAAAATAGTTTGTTTTCTACAGTAGGTACACCAATTTCTTCAGCAATTTTTTTTACAACGCTGTTCGGACTTGTCTTACTATCTAAATAAAAGAGACCATGTTCTTTACAAACTGATAGTATAATACGCATGACCCTTTCATCAGCAGTTGCTTTTGACCCCATATGATTATTCATTCCAATTGCAAATGGAACTTCTTCAATTGCTTGTTTGACACGACTTCTAATTTCATCATCACTTAAGTCTGTTGTAATAGCTTTTGGACCAAGCCACTCTTTTTTTCCTTTTACAGGCTCCATTGGCATATGGATAATAATTTCGTGTCCTTTTTGATGAGCTGACGTTGCATCTTGTTTTGTAGATGGAAGAAATGGCATAACTGCAACGGTTAACGGGATAGGAAGAGCTAACATTTTTTCTGTTCCCTTCATATTATTTCCAAAGTCATCAATGACAATCGCTACTTTATTTGTATGAGCGTAGGTCGGTACAGAAAAAGTTATGATTGGCAGTAGTGCCGTAAGTAAAAAGATAACAACATATTTTCGCATGTAAGATTCTCCCTTCTTAATAATACAAAACACCCATCAATAGACGAGAGATTGTCCATTTTCGGTTTAAATGAATAGGATGAAACTACCATTAGTAGATGGTAGACCCATCTATATTCTTTAATTCCTCATAATCTTGAGATGGGGTGATTGTTTGTTAATGCGAGATAAAATGATAATCTACTGTTATCGTTCGCGTTTTGAAGTAATTTAATCGCACAAAATGTCGAAAATACAATTGTAAAAAAGAGGGAAAATCATAATTGAGAGAGGTTTTAGCTAAAATAAAACAAAAAAAATGTCTATTATTGCGAATGTATTTACAAAGATAGAATAATTTGTAATAATTCTCAAGGTGAGGATAAAGATTTGTAAATTACAGGGATAAAATGTTTAATTTTCTGAATGTTCGTGTTTGATAGGTAAAGAAACAGAAAATTCCATTTTTAATAAGAAAGGAATACAGATTACGGAAGAATATCGAGGGGGATATGTATGTTTGTAGCAAAACGGAAATCTACAATGGACAAGCTTTTGTGCGATATTAATGTGAAGCGAGAAGAAATGATTCATTTAGGGCTTACAAATGGACTTAATAGCATAGAGACAATTCAAGTAAGTCAGGAATTGGACATGCTTATTATGAAATATCAACGTTACAAAGAGAGTAAAGTATCGAAATGGCTTTTAATGCTAAAAACGCCATTTTTAAAAATGGCATATAGTGTGAAATCGAATATGTTTTGGAGAATGTTTATTACATCATTTATGAAATAATCATCCCCGTATAAAAAAAGGGATGATTACGGTGAATGGAGCGGGAGTATAATGCATACAGTTGTTCCTGTATGTTCTTTACTTTTAATCGTAATTTGACCATTATACATTTCAACGATTCTTTTACATACGACAAGTCCTAGTCCTGTTCCTGTATCTTTGTTTGTAAAAAATGGATGGAAAATATGTTTTTGGATGTGTTCTGGAATTCCTTTCCCTGTGTCTATAATACGTAATTGAGCTATATTTCCACTTGCTTCTGCTGTAATTGTCAATGTATCACCTAATGACATTGCCTCAAAAGCATTTTTTGTAATATTTAAAATAACTTGTTTGATATGATCATTTGAGCAACGAATAAGAATTGGATGTTCTGGCATATGTATGGAAATTTGAACATTATGTAAATTTGCCTCAGATTGAATAATTAACGAAACTTCTTTTACAATGTCTCTTAAATCGTATGTTTTTTCAATAATAGCAGTTGGTTTGCCAAGGATAAGGAATTCACTGGCAATTTCATTAATCCTCTCAATTTCTTGTTCAATAACCGAGAAATAAAATTGGTCTTGTTCATTTGTATGTTTTTCTTTTAAAAGAGCAACAAGTCCTTTAATGCCTGTAAGAGGATTGCGGATTTCGTGAGCTGTACTTGCAGCAAAAGAGCCAACTAATTCCAGTTTTTGTACTTCATTTTGTTTTCTTTCCAATTTTGTTTGTCTTTTCAGAAGCATATACTTTATCACTAAAAATAAAATATTCATAAGAAATAATGTTATTAAAAATTCCGTAAAGACGTTCCGATATAGAACGGTTTGTTGAATAGGTAACGGATAAATAGTAACGCTCCACGGTAATCTTGTTAATGGAACAGTAATTTTTTTTGTGTTTTTTTGAGCAAATTTGTGATCATCATCTTGTAAAAATGAAATTCCCTGCTTATCAAGCACTTCAAAATGGTATTTTGGTTTGATTGCATTTAAAGATGCTGCAATATAGTCAAATCGTAAACTTGCTACAAGGAGTCCAGAAACATCTTTGTTCTTATCGAGAACAGGAGTAGAAATCACAATGACTTGATGTCCAGAAACACGATCAGTAAGTGCAGATGAAACCGTTGTCTGTTTATTTTTCAAAGCTTCTTGTGCATAAGAACGATCGGCGATATCAATATTTGTTTTTAAACTGGATGACGCAACTGTAATTTTAAAATCTGTATTCGCATAATACAGACCAGAAAAGCGAGGGTCTCTTTCATCTGCATTCTGTAGGACTTGTTGTATTTGATTATTATCGTTCGCTGTTGCGCTAATAACCATGGCAAGCATTTCTAATGCAGATGTTGCTTCTCCTAGATAACGATCTAAATAGTCTCTATATAAAAATACGACTGTATGAGCTGCCTGTTCATTTTCGCGCTGCATTGTATATTTGTGGTATGAAAAAAAGAGAGCGCTAATACAAAGAGTTGGCAATATAACAAACAAAATATATAAAAATGTGTTGCGTAAATTTACGTTCAAAATTGCTACCCCTTCTGTTTTTATTTTTATTATATATAAACACTCTTAAATATGCAGTGCTTTTATATGTTTTTATTATTTTTTATTGTAATATATTGAAACAAGGCAGTGTTTTTGAAATTCGATATAATATCACTATTTGAAAAGAAATTTAGTAAAGGATTGAAGAGTTATGACGTCTCAGTATGAAAAGGAAGATATTTCTAAATCATTGAAAGTATTTATCGCTTTATCGCGCGTACACCGTTCGGTTATGGATACCGCTAATAAATCTATTCAAAGTAACGGGTTAAATCCAACAGAGTTTGCAGTGCTAGAACTGTTATATCATAAGGGAGATCAACCATTGCAACAAATTGGAGAAAGAATTTTAATTGCAAGCGGTAGTATTACATATGTTGTTGATAAATTAGAGAAAAAAGGACTTGTAGAGCGAAAGCCTTGTCCGAATGATCGGCGTGTCATTTATGCTCATTTAACAGAATCAGGGATACAATTGATTTCCAATATTTTTCCGAATCATGAAAAAGTCATACATGAATCATTTCATATGTTAAAAAAGGATGAGAAAGATCAACTATTAACGTTGTTAAAGAAGATAGGGAAATATGAGAAATAAAAAACCTTTGAATGCACAGTTCAAAGGTTTTTTATTTCGCGGACAGTATTGTGGAATTTTCACTGTATCTCAAGTTGGAAATTAAAATGTATGAATTTTAAAATGCGTGTAGGATGAATTTTGCTGATGAATAAAGGGGATTTGCAAAATATATGGAATAATAGTACGAGAATGCTTTTAAGAAGAGAAAGGAGCTATTTGTATGTCATTTGAGAGTTATGACTACAAACGTCCAAATATGGACGAAGTGAAAGAAAGATTTACCGAAACTTTGCAGCAATTCAAGAATGCAAAAACAGCGGCAGAACAAAAGGCAGTGATTGCACATATTAATGCAATTCGCAATGACTTCAGCA
Source organism: Bacillus sp. AFS018417 (assembly GCF_002560985.1). Taxonomy (NCBI): domain Bacteria; kingdom Bacillati; phylum Bacillota; class Bacilli; order Caryophanales; family Bacillaceae; genus Bacillus; species Bacillus sp. AFS018417. The sequence continues at coordinate 243,087 of NZ_NTTM01000030.1, read as the reverse complement.
CTATGTATAACGTATGTTATATTCGTCACAGTATAGATACGACAGATGAATTCTATAAAGAAGAACAAGATTTCTTTGATGAGTATTCTCCAATTGTGAAAGGATATGTGACAAAGTATTACGAGGCATTAACACAGTCCCCATTTCGAAAACAATTAGAAGAATATTATGGTACGCAGCTCTTTGCACTTGCAGAGGCTGAAATGAAGACATATTCTGATGACGTGGTAGCAGATTTACAGTTAGAAAATAAATTATCTTCTCAATATACACAGTTATTAGCGGCAGCTAAAATTTTGTTTGAAGGAGAAGAGCGAACATTATCACAACTTGTTCCGTTTATGGAGCACACAGATCGTAATATGCGTAAACAAGCAAGTGAGGCATATTATGGTTTTTTAGCAGGACATGAGGAAGAGTTAGACCGTATTTATGATGAACTTGTAAAAGCAAGAACGGCAATTGCGAAGAAACTGGGCTTTAACAATTTTGTAGAGCTTGGATATGCAAGAATGTATCGTACTGACTATAATGCAGAGATGGTTGCAAATTTCCGTAAGCAAGTGCTTGATTACATTGTTCCTGTTGCAACAGAACTTAGACAAAGGCAACAGGCGCGCATTGGGGTAGAGAAACTTGCGTATTATGATGAGAATTTTGAATACGCATCTGGTAACGCTGTACCAAAAGGTGATGCGGATTGGATTGTGAACCACGGCAAAACAATGTATAGAGAACTATCAGAAGAAACAAATGAATTTTTTAACTTTATGTTAGAAAATAATTTACTTGATCTTGTAGCGAAAAAAGGAAAAGCTGGCGGAGGCTATTGTACATATATTGAAAACTATAAAGCACCTTTTATTTTCTCAAATTTTAACGGAACGTCTGGTGATATTGATGTGTTAACGCACGAAGCAGGACATGCTTTCCAAGTATATGAAAGCCGCCGTTATGAAATTCCAGAGTATAATTGGCCGACGTATGAGGCATGTGAAATTCATTCGATGAGCATGGAGTTTTTCACATGGCCGTGGATGAAATTATTCTTTGAAGAAGATACGGAGAAATATTACTTCTCGCACTTAAGTTCAGCTTTACTATTTTTACCATATGGTGTATCTGTTGATGAATTCCAGCATTTTGTATATGAACATCCAGAAGCATCACCAACTGAGCGTAAAGCAGCTTGGCGTGAGATTGAAAGAAAGTACTTACCGCACCGTGATTATGAAGAAAATGATTATTTAGAGCGCGGAGGCTTTTGGCAACGTCAAGCGCATATTTACAATTCACCATTTTATTATATTGATTATACGTTAGCACAAATTTGTGCGCTTCAATTTTGGAAACGCTCTAGAGAGAATCGTCAAGAAGCATGGGGAGATTATGTTCATCTTTGCCGTCAAGGCGGAAGTAAATCATTCTTACAATTAGTTGAAACGGCAAATTTAACTTCTCCATTTGCTGATGGATGTGTGAAGGGCGTTATCGATGAAATTCATGCGTGGTTAGATGGAGTAGATGACACAAAATTGTAAAAAATATACACTGTTTTTTATGAATTTGCAATCGACACATGTTTGGAAAAATGAGATAATAAAAGAAAATTTAGAATAATTTAAAAAGAGGTGTTTCTTTAGAAGAAGCGCCTCTTTTTAACCAAATAGGAGGGAGAAATATGGTGCAATCTTATGCAAATATGAACATGGAGACGTTGTTACGAGGAATGTCGTCTACAAGACAGATGCTTTTATCAGAAATTGAAATGTTAACAGATACAGAAATTAATACGAAACCGCGCCGTGATAAATGGAGCATTATGCAAGTTTTACATCACCTTCACCTTAGTGAACAATCTGTTACATCCGCAATTGTATATGCACTTCATAAAAACGAAAGAAAAGTTGTTCCACTACAAGACCTTCAAGTTACACTCGATCGAACAAGAAAGAGAGAAGCCCCTCAGCAAATGCAACCAACAGAAACGTTAATGAAAAAAGCACAAATGATTCAATTGCTGCAAAGTTCAAGAGAAAAGCTTTTGCATGTTCTTCATAGTATTGTTAATGAAAAAGAACTATTTGAAAAATCGCTCAAACACCCTATATTTGATGAGCTTAATTTATATCAATGGGTACAATTTTTAGATTTACATGAACAACGTCATCTTACACAGTTAAAAGAAGCGAAACATTCAATTTTGCAAAGATAAAGTGAAACTTCCATCAGTGGTGTCCTGATGGAAGTTTTTTTATGAATGATTTAGAGTACTTGCAGGCGACATGCACCACTGTTGTTTCAATTTCCATGAATTTTCTATCACTTCACGTATGTATATTCCTACTTTATATGTTGGAACATATATAAGGACATCTTAAAAGGAGTTGAGATAATGGGAAATAAAAAGAAGGAGCAAGAACGACAATGGAAAGCGCGAAAAGAACATCAGCAGCCACATGGGAAAGTGAAGACTTTTGCAGAACTTGTGGATGAAACGAAAAAACCGTGATGCAGTTGCATCACGGTTTTTCTGTTAAAGGAAATGTAAGAAGGAAAGAGGTTCCAACATTTTTCTTGCTAGAGATATCAATTTTTCCGTTCATTGCTTTTATAACGCTAAACACAACCATCATTCCAAGACCTGTACCCTTTTCTTTTGTAGAGTAAAAAGGAGAACCGAGGCGTTTTACTTGTTCGTTGTTCATACCAATTCCGGTATCTTGAATATGTAATTGGATGTGTTTATGAGCGGGTGTTAAGGTAAATGTAAGGTCTCCGCCGTTTGGCATCGCTTCAATGCAATTTTTTACAATGTTTAAAAGACATTGATTAAGCTTTTGTTTTTCTCCCGTTATGTAAAATATTTTACTTTGTTTCGTATAATGAATACGAACGTTAGAAAGGTTCGCTAATGGTGTCATGAGCGTAAGAGCATGAAGTAATTCTTCTTCTAACTGTAACGTTTGTATTTTTTCAATACTTGGTTTTGCGAATGTTAAATAGTCTGTTAATACATGGTTGGCTTGGTCAATACCGTGTATAGCGATGTCTAAGTACAACAGTTTGTCTTGTTCTGAATAGTTTTTTGATTGTAGCAATTGAAGAAATCCTCTCGTTGATGTAAGAGGGTTTCGGATTTCATGGGAGATTGAAGCAGCCATCTCACCAATTAATTGAAATTTCTCAGCATTTACAAGTTCTTTTGCAAGACGAACTTGCGATTGTAATACGTCCATTAAGTATAAAATTAAAATAGTTCCTATGATTGCGCATAATTCGTATGTAATGATATAAGGTATATAGTTCGTTGGATTTGGAGCCATAGATAGAAAATAAGGAATCCAAACGATGCCAAAAATCAGGCAGTAAAAAAAAGCTAAATACATTTTTGGTCTTATTTTTCCTTTTACATATGTTTTGTATGTTGCAATAAGAGAAATGTACAAAGCGATAGATGCTATGAAAGAAGGTAGGGCACCGCTCCCGCCAATAAAAAAACGATAAAGATTCATAACACTAAAAATTATACCACCTGCTACTGGGCCACCAGATAATGTTCCGACAATTAGCACGATATGCCGGAAGTCGAATTGAAATCCAAAGTCAACTTTTGCAGCAAATGACATACAGAGAATAGTGGTAATGCTGCAAGAGAGGACAAATACAAACGAATTGAGCTTCGGAGAGTGATTTCCTTTTTCGCTCCAAAATAAATGATAAATTAACATTGTAACCAGAATAAACAATATATTTAAGAAGAGGTACATAATAAAAACCTTCAGCTATAAAACCTCCTTGTTGTGAGAAGTGAAAGATGCGACATCTAAAATTATCATACTATTAATATGAAAGAAAATGAAATATTATTTTTAGAAAAAATAGAAAAAACAGACGTTTCCCACTCATACACCTGCTATGTTACAATGAAAGATGCAAATTGAAGAAGACAGTCCATGCATAGCATGGGAGAGGTTCGCGAACTCCCTCTATAAAAAACTAAGGAGAGAACAATATTCTTTATATATTGTTTTGTTTTTTTAGTATGACAGTTCAAGAACGCTCTTTCTTCTTGTAATCGAAAAAAGAGGAGAATGAGTGAAATGAAAAAGGAAAAAGCAGTTGTTGTTTTTAGCGGCGGTCAAGATAGTACAACATGTTTATTTTGGGCGCTTGAACAGTTTGAAGAAGTAGAAACAGTAACGTTTAATTATAATCAGCGCCATAAACTTGAAATTGACTGTGCGGCTGAAATTGCAAAAGAATTAGGTGTGAAGCATACCGTACTTGATATGAGCTTGTTAAATCAGCTTGCTCCTAATGCGTTAACACGTACAGATATGGAAATTACACATGAAGATGGTGAGTTGCCGTCGACATTTGTGGATGGACGTAACTTATTGTTCTTATCGTTTGCAGCTGTGTTAGCTAAACAAGTAGGAGCGCGTCATATCGTAACAGGCGTGTGTGAAACAGATTTTAGCGGGTATCCAGATTGCCGTGATGTGTTTGTGAAATCGTTAAATGTTACATTAAATTTATCAATGGATTATCCATTTGTTATTCATACACCGCTTATGTGGATTGATAAAGCAGAAACGTGGAAATTGGCAGATGAACTTGGGGCATTTGAGTTTGTTCGTGAAAAAACGTTAACGTGTTATAACGGGATTATTGGTGATGGTTGCGGTGAATGTCCAGCGTGTCAGCTTCGTAAAGCAGGACTTGATAAATATGTACAAGAGCGTAAAGGAGCGAAAGCATAATGACACAAGACTTCTTTGGATTTCGCATTGTTGAAAATCTACAAAAAATCGATCAAGACATTGATCGTAAGCAACTAAAGTATCATAATAAGCGCGTTATGGTTAGTAAAGAATTTACGTTTGATGCTGCACATCATCTACACTGTTATGAAGGGAAATGTAAAAACCTTCATGGACATACGTATAAAGTAATTTTCGGAATTAGTGGTTATGTCAATGAAATTGGCCTAGCGATTGATTTTGGTGATATAAAAGAAATTTGGAAAAATGAAATTGAAATATATTTAGATCATCGTTACTTAAATGAAACACTTCCAGCAATGAATACAACTGCTGAAAATATGGTTGTATGGATTTTTGAGAAAATGGAAGAGGCGCTAACAAAAGGTGATCGACAAAATGAATATAAAGGAGCGCGTGTTGAGTTTGTGCGCTTATTTGAAACACCAACAAGTTATGCAGAAGTAAGACGGGAGTGGATGATCGGTGAGTAACATTCCTGTGTTAGAGATTTTCGGGCCGACAATTCAAGGAGAAGGAATGGTTGTTGGACAAAAAACAATGTTTGTTCGCACAGCTGGTTGTGATTATAGCTGCGCATGGTGTGATTCTGCGTTTACATGGGATGGTTCTGCGAAAGAGCAAATTCGTCAAATGCCGCCAGAAGAAATTTTTTCTGAACTGGTGCAAATTGGTGGTGAAAATTTCTCGCATGTAACGATTTCAGGTGGGAATCCAGCGTTGTTGAAACATTTAGGAGAATTGATTTCTTTACTAAAAAAGAAAGGGATTCGTACAGCAATTGAAACGCAAGGAAGTAAATGGCAAGATTGGTTACTTCATATAGATGAGGTAACAATTTCACCAAAGCCACCGAGTTCAAAGATGACAACGGATTTTGTTATGTTGGATTCAATCATTGATAAGCTAGAAGGAAAGGAATTTAGTTTAAAAGTGGTTGTATTTGACGATCGAGATTTTGTATATGCAAAAGAGGTGCATGAACGTTATCCGCACGTTCCATTCTTCTTACAAGTTGGAAATGATGATACGCAGACGACAGACGATGCATCGTTAATTCAACGTCTGCTTACAAAATATGAATGGCTCATTGACAAAGCAGTACAATGTAAGGAAATGAATGACGCGAAAGTATTGCCGCAACTTCACGCTTTAGTGTGGGGCAATAAACGCGGTGTATAATTACTGTATGAATGAAGGGAGATTTTAAGATGGCTGGAAGACAAGATGAAGATTTGAAAGATGTAACATTACTGGGAAATCAAAATACAAAATATTTATTTGAATATAGCCCGGAAATTTTAGAAACGTTTGATAATAATCACCCGAACCGTGATTATTTTGTAAAATTTAATTGTCCGGAGTTTACAAGCTTATGCCCGAAAACGGGACAACCAGATTTTGCGACAATTTACATTAGCTACATTCCAGAGCAAAAAATGGTGGAGAGTAAATCGTTAAAGTTATATTTATTTAGTTTCCGCAATCATGGAGATTTTCATGAAGATTGTATGAATGTAATTATGAATGACTTAATTAAACTAATGGACCCTCGCTACATTGAAGTATGGGGTAAATTTACACCACGTGGTGGTATTTCTATTGATCCATATTGTAACTATGGACGTCCTGGTACAAAATATGAAAAAATGGCTGAATATCGTTTAATGAATCATGATTTATATCCAGAAACAGTAGATAATCGCTAAAGAAAGAAGAGGCAGCTTTGTAGGCTGCCTCTTTTTCTAGTATTCTATGCATGTTGCGTAATAATTGTATAGTTTTTATGATTGACAACAGTAAGCGGTTCCATATCTAACTCTCTAAAATTATCCATAATTGTTATATCTACAATAACAGAGTTTTTATTTACTTTTTGAACTCGCCCTTGTAAACCGTCTTTGAATTCAATGATATCTCCAGCTTCTGCGATTTTCATAAGCAACTCTCCTTGTTACATTTTTACGAAAAAGAGAACAAGATTCGTTCTTTTTGTATTTTTCTTTATTTTGAACGATATTTCATCTTTTGTAAATGTTTCCATGAAAATTTTTTGAAAAAAATACTAATTTTTCACAAGAAATTCATAGTAGGAAACTCATATTCATAATTGTAACATGTATGTAAGAAACTCATATTCATAATTGTAACATGAGTATATGGGAGTATAATGAAACGGGGGGCGATAAAATGGCACTTGAGATTGTGGGGAGCTTGATAGCTATTCTTTTATTTCTGTTTGCATATACGAAATTAAAAATGATTCGAGAACATGAAACATACATATACTATGAGGGAGTTGATAGTGTATCTTCTTTTTCTAGTCATGAAGATGGGAGCACTGAATGAGACCTGTATGGATTTGTAATAATATAATGTGAAGCATGTTGAACGGAGAGTGAGAAAGATGCAAATTTCTTTCATAAGTCATGGACGCTCTAGTGTTCACAAAAAAGCGATTACAGTACGAGAATTTCAAGAATGGCTGCAAAGATATGAAGATGAAGATATTATGAGAGACACAGACATTCCAAGTAAAACGCTCGAAGTGATTGAAGCCTCCAAGTTTATAGTGGCAAGTGATCAAAAAAGAGCTGTTCAATCAGCAACAATGTTGACTAACAATATTACTTTTATTCAGAATCCACTTTTTCGCGAAGCTGCTATTCCTTCTATTTTACCTGTACCAAGATGGATGAAATATAAACCGAATGTATGGATGTTTTTAGGTCGTGCATTTTGGATGGTCGGTTATTCGAAGAATGTTGAATCATACTTAGAAGTACAAAAAAGAGCGAAGCAAGCAGCGGATGTATTGATCGGATATGCAAATGTATATCAGCGAGTTGCTCTTATTGGACATAGTTATTTTAATACGATGATTGGTAAGGAGCTGCGTGCTCGAGGATGGCATGGACCGCTGCTGTTTCAGACGCAACCGTGGGGATGTACAATTTATACTTTTCACGAAGTAATAGAAGGAAATGTATTTGTAACGTATACATGAAGCAAAATAGGCGTAATGCCTCGTGTATAATACAAAGGCACNNGTGCCTTTGTATTATACACGCTTAATTAAATGAGCATATGGTTCGCCTACGAGCGTAATTGTGTTATCTTGTTTATAGCCAAGCTTTTTATAGAGAGAAAATGCAGGCTTATTTTCTAAGTTTACTAACAATGAAATTTTTTTATGTCCTTTTTCTCGAGCGTGTGTTTCAGCTGCAAGGATTAAATTTGAACCGATACCTTGTCCGCCATGTGTAGATGAAACAGACAAGGTATCAATATAATATTCATCTTCTTCGGCTTCTTTTTCTAATATAATAGAAGAATCTTGTTTCATTTTTCGTAATCGTTTTACAATTGGGGTATCTAGCTTTGTTGCTTCACTTCCGTGGTAGGTTACAATAACACCAACTGCATTTCCATTACGGTCTTCAACGAAACAATTTTCATAACTGAGTCGGTTTTGTTTTTTTGTAAACCAATACTCTAAACCTTCTAGAACTTCGGTTTCAGTTGTACCACCTGTTAATTTTTCAGCAACTTCATGCAGTGCGTTATACAATAAAGGAGATATTGCTTTAGTATCTGTTTGTTTTGCTTTCCGAATCATGTTATCCCTCCTGGTTGTCCGTTTTATTGTATCATAAGAGTTAGCATGATAAGAAATGATTTGCTATTTTAGGATAAAAGAGTATTGTCGATAGATGGGAAGAATCGTAAAATAAAAGTAATATAGAGAGGTGAACGGCATGGATAAACAGCAAGTAAATATGATCTTAGATCAACTGAAAAATAAAGAAATAGAAGAATATGTTGTAACAAAAGAAGTCTTTAATACGTTTCGTGAAGTTTTAGTAGAACGCCAAGATTTTAAACATTTTCGCGGTAACGCACAGGGCGGGGGAGAAATTATCTATACATATATGGAAATGCCTCGTTCGTAAGTCAATTACCTGCTACTTAAACGCTAATGTATTTGTTTGCTAATTAAAACAAGTAAATTCTTTTTTTGACAGTTATTGTCTACCTAAAGAAGATAGGTATGCGCTAACTGTCAAAAAGGGTGAGATAAAGATAAGGAGGGGAGCTTATATGGGAGAGTTTAAGCAAGGAATACTTCCGCATTGGGATTATTTTTGGAAAGATGAGAAAGGAAGGAAATTTGTTGGGATGGTTATGTTTCCTGAAAAGCGAAAGCGAATGAAGGGGATCATTCAACAACTAAGAACAGCATATGAACAAGAACAAACTGTACTTGTAGCAGCTAAGCTTCAAAATTCTATTCAAAAAGTTAAAGGTACGATTGCGTATTTCGATGAAGAATCACCTATTTTTACGATGCAATGTAAAGATGAAAATTTCTATCATATATTTGTGAAGGACATCGTGTACGTAAAAAATAATGAATAGGATTCGTTTTTTGTGTTTTTTTTTGCGCGTACATATGTTTACGATATGCTGCGCATTTTTCTTTTTCAAAGCATCAGTAAATAGAATGTCATTTCATTATTTTTATCCTTTTTGTTGTAAATGAACCGGAAATTTACAACAAAAAGGATAGATTGTGAGTTTTTTAGTAACGACTATTAAAAAGAAAATCTCTTACGTTGAATGGAACTGTCTCTTTTTAAAAAAGAAGATGGGCATAATATAGAAAATGTGTAACCGGTTTCGAGCAGTTTCTAATAAGGAAATTGTTCGTTTTTTTATGACAAATGAACAATAGATTTCGTAGGGATGTTTCTTTTTTTGACAATTTTATACTGTTAACTTTTTTGGAAATGTGGGTAAATCCGTTGACAACTTTTTTGAAATACACTTTATTGACATGCGTTTTAGAATGTTGTTTCATATTCTTTGTATTGTAAAAAGATCGGCTGTTTCTGTCGAAGAAAATAAAATTTTAAAAAGAAAGAAATTATACATATATCTTGTGTCCTTTTTCAAAAAGTAATACAATATATGGAGAAATCATCGAGAGCGAACATAATGTGAAAAGATGTAAGAGGAGGGTCGGAGATGTTAGTTGCATATGATTCTATGACAGGAAACGTGAAGCGTTTCATCCACAAATTAAATATGCCGGCCGTTCAAATTAATGAAAATCTCGTATTAGATGAAGAATATATTCTTATTACGTATACAACAGGTTTTGGAAATGTGCCGGAACGTGTTTTGAAATTTTTAGAACGTAATCATAATCGCTTAAAAGGAGTATCTGCAAGCGGAAATCGCAATTGGGGAGATATGTTTGGGGCAAGTGCAGACAAGATTGCAACGAGATATGAAGTGCCGATTGTATCGAAATTTGAGTTATCTGGAACAAATAAAGATGTAGAATTTTTTAAAGAGAGGGTGCTGGAGATTGCGACATATTGAATTGAATAACGAGATCACGCAAATGCAGGACGGTTTCTATCAGCTGCACAAAGATAAAGAGGCACTAGCAGTCTTTATGGAAGAAGCGAAAGAGAATACCGTTCATTTTGATAGCGTGGCAGAACGCATCGAGTATATGTTGGAGCACGATTACTACTATGATGTGTTAAACGAATATAAGATGGACGAGGTGGAAGCTGTATACGATATCACATATGGCGAAAATTTCGAATTTCAATCTTATATGGCGGCATCTAAGTTTTATAAAGATTACGCGTTAAAAACGAATGATCAAAAACAATACTTAGAAAGCTATCCGGATCGCGTAGCAATCGTATCGTTATATTTAGGACGAGGGAATATTGAGAAGGCGAAACAATTCGCAAGTATGATTGTAAAACAAAACTATCAGCCAGCGACACCAACCTTTTTAAATGCGGGAAGAAGCAGAAGAGGAGAAATGGTGTCTTGTTTCTTGTTAGAGATGGATGATAGCTTAAACTCAATTGGATTTAATATTAATACGGCGATGCAGTTATCAAAAATCGGCGGCGGTGTAGCGCTTAACTTGAGCAAGCTGCGCGCGCGCGGTGAACAAATTAAAGGTATTGAAAACGCAGCAAGTGGTGTTGTACCAGTTATGAAATTGCTTGAAGATTCGTTTTCGTATGCGAATCAGCTCGGCCAAAGAAAAGGTGCTGGAGCAGTATATTTAAATATTTTCCATTGGGACATTATTGAGTTCCTCGATACAAAAAAAATAAATGCCGACGAGAAGAGTCGTATTCAATCTCTTTCAATCGGAGTTATCGTTCCAAGCAAGTTCTTTGAGCTTGCTGAGAAAAACGAACCATTCCATGTTTTCGCACCTTATACAGTGTATAAAGAGTACGGAAAACATTTAGATGATATCGATATAGATGAAATGTATGACGAACTGATGAGCAATCCGAATATCAAAAAGAAACCACTGGATATTAGTGCACGCGATATGCTCATTAAAATTGCGATGATTCAGCTTGAGTCTGGTTATCCATACTTAATGTTTAAATCAAATGCGAATAAACAACATCCGTTAAAGGATATTGGAACTGTGAAGATGTCTAACTTGTGTTAACTATGTAGCACCTTCTAGTAGAAATGCTAGTCGAAAACTCCGTTAAACGGGGAAAGCCTTAATTAGAGGTAACCTACCGTGCTAAATCTTATCTTAGAACAAGTTGTTTTATTCAGGGCGTATCTTATCATTTTGCATATGTAAAATTAAAAAGAGACAGCATGAAATGATAAGAGACTTTCTGAAAGACTAAGATAAGTAAATGCCTAACGACTATCCCATATGGGAGTAGGGCGCAAGCAATTGGCGCTCGAAAAGCGGAGCACCTAATCAGGTTATGCTGTAGGTGATGATATAGTCTGTCCTGTATGGTGACATACAGCAGTTGTGTAAGCAACAACGGGCTGAGAGTAGCGATCTCAGTTGAACATTAGAGACTGAAATCTTCCAGTTACAAGAAACATCCGAAATCAATGATTATGGTACAGATGACATTATCCGCCGTGATATTAACTGTAACTTAGGGTCATTAAATATCGTGAATGTGATGGAGAATAAAGAAATTCGTGAAGCAGTTCATGCAGGTATGGAAGCTTTAACAGCTGTTTCTGATATGACGGTAATTCCAAATGCACCGACTGTGAAAAAAGCAAATGATGAGCTTCATTCTGTCGGTCTTGGAGCGATGAACTTACATGGTTATTTAGCAAAAAATAAAATTGCTTATGAAAGCGCAGAAGCGAAAGAATTTGCTCGTACATTCTTTATGATGCTTAACTACTACTCCATCGAAAAGAGTATGGAAATTGCGAAAGAGAAGGGCGAAACATTTAAAGACTTCGATAAATCGGATTATGCAAAAGGAACATACTTTGAGAAGTATGAAACAACAGATTACAGTCCAGTAACTGAGAAAGTACAACAGTTATTTGAAGGAATCCACATTCCAACAAAAGAAAACTGGACAAACTTAAAAGAACAAGTACAGAAGCATGGTTTATATAATTCATATCGATTAGCCATTGCTCCAACACAATCGATCAGCTATGTTCAAAATGCAACTTCAAGTGTAATGCCAATCGTAAGTCAAATCGAATCAAGAACGTATGCGAATGCAACAACATATTATCCAATGCCGTATTTATCAAAAGATACGTTCTGGTATTATAAATCTTCTTACGATATGAATCAGTTTAAATTGATTGATTTAATCGCAGAAATTCAAGAGCATATTGACCAAGGGATTAGTACAATTCTTTATGTAAATAGCGATATTTCTACTCGTGAATTAGCACGTTACTATATTTATGCTCATAAAAAAGGACTGAAGAGCCTGTATTATACAAGAACACGTAAGTTAAGCGTTGAAGAGTGTGTAGCTTGCACTGTATGATGAGTTGCTTTTGAAAGAGAAGAAACAAATTGTACAAGTAGTATTTACTATAGAGTATCATCATGAGCAGGGGCAGAAACACCCTGCTCATGCTTAGTTATTAAATTTACGTTCTAACGCGCGGTTAGATTTTCATTATGAAATGGAAGTTTTACCGTACGTTAGGACGATGTAACAATATAAAGAAGGGGCGATTCAATGCGCGCGGTAAACTGGAACAAAAAAGAAGACGATTTTAGTTTAATGTTTTGGAAGCAAAACATCGCTCAGTTTTGGACAGAAGAGGAGATCGCTGTTTCTTCTGACAAAAATACATGGGTGCAGTTATCAAAAGAAGAACAACAGGCGTATAAGCGCGTGCTAGGTGGTTTAACGCTTCTTGATACAAAACAAGGCGGCGAGGGGATGCCTCTTATTCTTGTGCATCTTGAGAACTTACAGGCAAAAAGTGTACTTGCGTTCATGGGTGCTATGGAAGAAGTGCATGCGAAAAGTTACAGTCACATTTTTACGACATTAGCAAGTGAAGAAGAAATTGATGAAATTTTTGAATGGGTAGATACGCATCCATTACTTGAGAAAAAAGCAGGTATTATAACAAGATATTACCACCGCTTGTTAAAGCCAAATGTAACGAAAAAAGAGCTATACATGGCAATGGTAGCAAGTGTGTTTTTAGAAAGCTACTTGTTCTATAGTGGATTCTTTTATCCGCTTTACTTAGCTGGACAAGGAAAATTAACAGCGAGTGGTGAAATTATCAACTTGATAATCAGAGACGAGTCCATTCACGGCGTATTCGTCGGTATTTTAGCACAGCAAGTTTTTGCAGAGCTTTCTGCTGAAGAACAACAAGAAGTGCAAAAAGAAACGATGGATTTATTAGTGGAACTGTATGAAATTGAAACAGCATACACAGAAGTAATTTATACATCTATTGGTCTTGTGGAAGATGTGAATCGTTTTGTTCGTTACAATGCGAATAAAGGGCTAATGAACTTAGGATTAGAACCGCATTTTGAAGAAGAAGAAATTAATCCAATTGTGTTAAATGGTTTACGTACTGATACGAAAAATCATGATTTCTTCTCTGTAAAAGGGAACGGTTATGTAAAAGCAACAAATGTTGAAAAATTATCAGATGATGATTTCGTATTTGATTTTTAATAGATAGGATTGAAAAAAGCTGTCTTTCATATAAAGGCAGCTTTTTTGGCTTTACATAATGTTATTATCCTGCTATTCGCGGGCAGTAAGACCCCCACCTCAAGATTCAGAGAGAAGCAAAGAAGATAGGTGGGGGGATGAAGCCCCCACTGACGGAAGTTTCACTTTATTTCTTGATAAATTTGTTATTTTTCGACTGATTAAAGTTTTACTTCACGTGTATGTAGTGGTATGAGAGACTGAATAAGTTATGTCAAAATGAATAAAAAACCAACAAAAAATTTAAAGAAAACAATCTCACCTGTTGTATCTTTGAAGCGTGAAAATTGGCTTATCCTCTCAATTTTTTGAACAAGAAAATTTTGGCTCGAAAATTGCATGAATATTTAAAAAATAAAAGGAGGGGTTTTGGAATGCGATATATAACATACACGGTTTATTGAAAGCGTTTTCTGTTTAATTATCAAACTTTACATGGAAATTAGATAGAGAAAGTAGGAGGAATGATAGGTGGGAAAAGTAGTTGGTTTAAAACGTTCATTAGGACTTTGGTCAATTGTCATGCTAGGTGTCGGGTATATGACGCCGATGGTGGGGTTTGATACATTTGGAATCGTTTCTGAAAAAACGGGCGGGCATGTTCCAGGAGCTTATCTTATTGCATTAGCAGGAATGTTATTTACAGCTGCAAGCTACGGCAAAATGGTAAAGGTTTTTCCTACTGCGGGATCTGCTTATACTTATACACAGAAGACAATTAGTACAAGGCTTGGATTTCTTGTTGGATGGTCAGCGTTATTGGATTATTTGTTTTTACCAATGGTAAACGCGCTATTAACGAGGATTTATATGTCCGCACTTTTTCCAAGTGTTCCTTCTTGGTTATGGGTCGTTGGATTTGTCCTACTGATTACACTGATAAATATTATTAGTATAAATGTTACTGCCAATTTCAATACATTCTTAGTAGTGTTTCAAATATTAGTAATGGTTGTGTTTGTAGTTCTTGTTATAAAAGGATTGATAGCAGGAGAAGGAACTGGAGAAGTTTTTTCCATTCAGCCGTTTTTTCAATCAGATATACAAATATCGCCGTTAGTTGCAGGGGCCACAATTCTTTGTTTTTCATTTTTAGGTTTCGATGCTGTAACTACATTTTCAGAAGAAACACCAAACGCGAAGAAGACAATTCCTCGGGCTATTTTTCTTACCGCTTTAATTGGCGGAATTTTATTTATTGTTACTACGTACTTCACACAATCCTTTTTCCCAGATGCATCCGTATTTAAAGATCAAGAATCAGCGGCACCGGAAATTGCGCTATTCGTTGGAGGAAAATTATTTCAAACATTCTTTTTAGTAGGAACATTTATGGGAACATTGGCATCAGGTTTAGCTTCTCATACAAGTGTGTCGCGATTATTATACGTAATGGGGCGAGATAATGTAATCCCGCAGAAGATATTCGGATACATTCATCCTCGCTTGCGAACTCCCGTATATAACATTATTATTGTGGGAATTATTTCACTTTCCGCTATATTTATCGATTTAGAAACAGCAGCATCTCTTATTAACTTCGGAGCGCTTATTGCATTTACATTTGTTAATTTATCTGTAATTGCTTACTATGTTATAAAGCAAAAAAGATATAAAACAGTAAAAGACTTTTTAAATTTCTTAGTTCTTCCTATTTTAGGAGCAGGTACAGTAGCTGTGTTATGGTTTAACCTCAATATTCATTCGCTTATTCTTGGACTTAGCTGGGCTGCAGTTGGAATCGGTTACCTTTTATATATTACGAACATGTTTCGGGCAGCTCCGCCGCAAATGCATTTTGAAGAAGTACAGGAAATATAGAATAACAAAAAACATCGGAATTTTTCCGATGTTTTTTATTTTGGGGATTTTAAAATCATGCAATATTGCATAAGTCATTCAACAATTCATAAGGAACAAGAGAAAATTTGTAAATCAGTTCCAGAGGGAAGGATGAAAAGGGAATATAAACATTATATTTTTACTTGGCACGCTTATTGCTTTATAAAACTAGTAAAAATATATAAATGAGGTGTTATCGTGGCAATTCAGTCAGAAAAAAATATAACTCAATCTATGCAGGAGAAAGTTGAGATTGAAAATCCTTTAGAGGAATTTCAGTCTATATTAAAAGAGGCACTCCAGATTTTACGTTATCCAGAGGAAGTATTCGAATTTCTTAAAAAGCCGATGCGCTTTTTAGAAGTAAGCATTCCTGTTCGAATGGATGATGGAAGCACAAAAGTATTTCAAGGGTATCGTGCCCAGCATAACGATGCAGCAGGGCCAACAAAAGGTGGTATTCGGTTTCATCCAGATGTTACAGCTGAGGAAGTAAAAGCGCTTGCTGGTTGGATGAGTTTGAAATGTGGAGTAACGGGCCTTCCATATGGAGGGGCAAAGGGCGGGATTATTTGTAATCCGCAGGAGATGAGTTCTAGAGAACTAGAGTTACTTAGTCGCGGTTATGTAAGAGCAGTGAGCCAAATTGTTGGGCCTACTAAAGATATTCCAGCCCCTGATATGTATACAAATGCTCAAATTATGGCTTGGATGCTAGATGAATATGATCATATTAGAGAATTTGATTCCCCAGGCTTTATAACTGGAAAACCATTGATGCTAGGAGGATCACAAGGGCGAGAAACAGCTACTTCTAAAGGGGTATTGTATACACTTCAGCTAGTGAGTGAGCTGAAACATATTTCACTTCAAAATATGCGAGTAATCATTCAAGGGTTTGGAAACGTTGGAAGTCATTTAGCAAAATATTTATATGATATTGGTGTGAAAGTGGTAGGAGTATCTGATGCTTTAGGTGGCATTTACAACCCAGATGGTTTGGATGTTCCTTATTTACTAGAAAATCGAGATTCGTTTGGAGTAGTATCAAACCTCTTTAGTAAAACAATCTCTAACCAAGAGTTGTTAGAAAAAGAATGTGATGTACTCATTCCAGCAGCAATTGGAGGAGTGATTACGAAACATAATGCAGAAAGGCTTGGATGTAAGATTGTAATTGAGGCCGCAAATGGTCCAACAACAAAAGAGGCGATCACAATGTTAGAAGAGAGAGACATTTTGGTTGTTCCAGATATTCTAGCAAACTCTGGAGGTGTTATTGTTTCTTATTTTGAATGGTGTCAAAATAACCAAGGGTATTATTGGACAGAGCAATATGTCGACCAATGCTTAAAGGAGAAAATCACATCTAGCTTTTCTGATGTATTCAATACTTCAAAACATTTTGGAGTAAATATGAAAATTGCTGCTTATATAGAGGGAGTTCGTAAGATTGTGGAGGCATCGCGCCTAAGAGGTTGGTTGCATTTTTAACCTTTTAACAAAGGGAGGAATAAAATGAAGCTTGATATTTTATTAGAAGAAATTGAAAGACAACCAATCGGTTATTATTGTATCGTGTCGAATTGTCATCGATATGATATAGCCGTTACGTATTCACAGCAATTTTTGGGAAAAGCAATGGTTACTTCTATTCAGAATGGAAGAATGATTTTATTAAGTCAAGAAGATATTGAACAGGAACAATATTGGGCACCTAAGTTAGGGATTGAAGGAGAAGATGTAGAAGATTTTCGAAATTTTTTCCATATGGTTCTTCAGTCACAAACATTGGCAGAACAATATTAATAGAATAAAAGAAGGGAATGATATTTTAGGGGTTTTTTCCATATGATTCCTCAGTCACAAACATTGGCAGAACAATATTAATAGAATAAAAGAAGGGAATGATTCATTTTGTATTATGAGATCGTTACGAGCCCGTGCTATGGAACGGTTGAAAAAGTGTCTATTGATAAGGACTCCCGAATTTACGAATGGGAACAACTGTTTGCTATTAAAGATATGAATGGGCAGCTGGAAGTAATTAAAATGGGATGTAGTGGAGAAGTACAATCTTTAGAAGTAGAAGCAGGAGATAAGGTAATTCCAGGGATGGTATTAGCTTATATTCAAGAAGATATTTTAATTAGTGGTAGTGATTAATTAGAGAACAAAAAGGAAGATGGAAGCATTCATCTTCCTTTTTTTAATAAATTTAAAGGAAAAAAGTTTATTATCGGATTAATTAAAAAAATCTGTTTTTAGTGATACAATACAAGTTAAGTAGTTCAAAGGAGGGGTAGCGGAATGTTTTCCATTGCTCATAAAAAAATTAGACAGATTGTTTCTCTACCTATTGATCAACCTGAAAAGGAATGGAATATAGATGTTAAAAATATAACAGAACCTTTTCTGTTTTTAAAAAGGGAAGATCAATTATTTGCATACGTCCATGTGAAGGATCTGCTATCAAGAAATGAGGGATTAACTGCCCAAGTATTACTTTCAAATGCTGTTTCACTAGATACAATCTGTCACCTTAGCAAAATTATTTCCTTAACAGCTCTCTTTCAAATTATTGGGGCGCCTATTGCAATTGTGAAAAATGAAATAGGAGAGTTAAAAGGATATATAAGAAGAGAGGATGTTTTTGCAGAATTATTTAAGCAAGAAAATAAAAGTGTAGATATACTAAAAATCATTTTAATGTCTATTCCTATGGGGATTTTTGTGGTAGACCGGGAAAAGAAAATTGTAAATTGTAATGAATCTGGTTTAAAGATGATTAAGTCTACTTCTGAAAAAGTACTGAATGTACCAGCAGAACAGATTTTTAGTGGGGAACATATTAACAATGTATATGCAACGGGAAAAACGATTTTAAATCAGTTACAAATAACAAATGAGATGGGAGTATTAGTTGATTACAGTCCGATTCCTAGTCTCGATCAAAGTATTGAAGGACTGGTTATTATTGTACAAGATTTACCAATGGTTGAGGAAATGGCCATGGAAATTGAATATATAAAGGATTTAAATAAAGATTTAAACGCAATCTTATCTAGTATTTATGATGAAATATTAGTAGTTAATCCTAAAGGAGAATTAATTCGTTATAGTGAAACCATTATCAATGATTTCTGGGGAGGAGATTTAAAGGATCTTTTAGGGGAAAATCTTTTAGATTTAGAGCGAAAAGGTTTATTTAGTCCATCTGTTACTCGTTTGGTACTCGAACAAAAGAAAAAGGTATCGATTGTACAAGAAACAAAAAGTGGCAGAAAAATATTAGCGGTTGGAAACCCTGTGTTTAGTGAAACCGGTGAACTGCATCGTATTATTATTGCATCAAGGGACATTACAGAGGCAACGAGATTAAAGACGGAATTACATGAGATGAAAAAGATATCTGAACAATATAAGAAGGAATTGGACAACTATAAAAATAAAGATCGTTTTCTTAAGAAACTTATTTATTGTAGTCCGAAAATGGAACAAATTATTAATCAAGCTAAAAAAATAGCTGATTTTTCTTCTAATGTTCTTATTTCTGGAGAATCGGGTGTTGGAAAAGAAGTAATTGCCCAAGCAATTCATCAACTGGGAAATCGATCTTCAAAGCCGTTTTTAAAATTAAATTGCGGTGCAATTCCAGAATCATTATTGGAAAGTGAACTGTTCGGATATACGAAAGGTGCTTTTACCGGTGCTGATAAAAATGGAAAGGAAGGATATTTTAAGCGAGCGGATCAAGGAATTTTATTTTTGGATGAGATTGGAGAAATGCCTTTACATTTGCAAGTGAAATTACTTAGGGTGTTACAGGAGCAAGAAGTAATTCCAATCGGAAGCACAGTACCTACGAAAATAAACGTTCAAATTATTGCGGCCACAAATAAAAGTCTCGAAAAAATGGTGGAAGCTGGTACGTTCCGTGAAGATTTATTTTATCGCTTAAATGTAATTCCACTGCATGTTCCCCCGTTAAGGGAACGAATGGAAGATGTTCCAGTACTCGCATTTCATTTCTTACAACAATTAAATGAAAAATATAATAAAAACTACCATTTAACTCCAGATGCAATGAATTTACTAGAATTTTATTCATGGCCTGGAAATGTACGAGAATTACAAAATATGATTGAACGTTTAGTAGTATCAGCAGATGAGCCAGTTATTGAAGCTGAATTTGTTAGCAAATTTTTAACCCTTGGTTATGACTTTAAAAAATCAAAGCCAGTTATTACAAGGGTCTTACCATTACAAGAAGCATTACATTCTGTAGAAGAGCAATTAATCTTACTTGCGATGAAGCAGTATAAAACAACGACGAAGGCCGCAAAAGCTCTTGGAATTAGTCAATCTTCGGTTAGTCGTAAATATCAAAAAATCATGAATGAAAAGGAAATAGCAGTTGATACAATTTCATATTTCTAAAAGAGAAAGGGGAAGTTTACATGAACTACTCCTTTCTCTTTGTTATTTTTGTTGTAATTATGCAAAATGTAATAACTTATGCAAAAACGCATAAGTTCATATGTTTTATTTGAAGAAATAGTCAGTTTTTGTATGATTACTTGGTATTTTAAATGTTGGCACAATTATTGCTTATATAATATATGAACGATCGACAAAGGGGGATTATATAAAATGCTAGATTTAAAAATGTATCTAAATGGTGAATGGAGAGAGTCTAGTAATCAAGAGAAACGACCTATTATTAACCCTGCGAATGGCAAGGTTATCGCATATGCGCCTGAAGGAACGATCGAGGATGCAAAAGAAGCAATAGAAGTGGCAAGAGCGACTTTTGATAGCGGAATTTGGTCAGAAACATCCGCGGCTGAAAGAGCATCTTATTTATTTAAAATAGCAGATGAAATTGATAAAAATAAGGAAGAACTTACACGTCTTGAAACAATGGATAATGGAAAAACACATCGCGAGGCAGAAGGTGATATTGGGGATGCGGCAGCTTGCTTCCGTTATTATGCTGGGCTTATTACAAAACCAGATGGACAAACATATCATGTAGCTGATCCAATGCAAGCTATGGTAGTCAGAGAACCAGTTGGTGTTTGTGGATTAATTGTTCCTTGGAATTATCCGTTATTAATGAGTGTATGGAAAATTGCACCTGCTTTAGCGGCTGGAAATACGATTGTATTTAAACCGTCTGAGGTTACACCAATCACTGCAACGAAGTTATTTGAAATTTTTGAGGAAATAGAATTACCAAAAGGTGTTGCAAATATGGTAATGGGTGCCGGACCAACAGTAGGAAATGAAATTGCGGCGAGCGGTAAAGTGGATATGGTTTCTTTTACAGGTGGAACGAAAACTGGAAAGCACATTATGAGAACAGCGGCAGATAATATGAAAAAGATTTCGCTAGAACTTGGCGGAAAATCTCCAAATATTATTTTTGCAGATGCAGATTTTGAAACAGCGGTCGATTATGCGTTGTTTGGTATTTATGCGGGTACTGGACAAGTGTGTTCAGCAGGATCAAGAATTCTTGTACAAGAAAGCGTTTACGATAAATTTGTTACTCGTTTCGTAGAACGTGCAAAGCAAATTAATGTTGGACCTGGTGATAACCCAGAATCAGAGATGGGACCACTTGTAAGTCAAGAGCATATGGAAAAAGTATTACGATATATTGAGATTGGGAAAGACGAAGGAGCAGAAATTGCTTGCGGAGGAAATCGTATTACAACGGATGGAAAAGGTGATGGTTTCTTTATTGAACCAACAGTCTTTGTCAATGTAAAACCTGATATGCGTATTGTGCAGGAAGAAATTTTTGGTCCTGTTGTAGTTATCCAAAAGTTTAAGGATGAACAGGAAGCAATTGAGCTAGCAAACGGTACAGATTACGGTTTAGCTGGAGGTGTATTTACAGTTGATGGCGCAAAAGCGATGCGCGTAATCCGCAAGCTTCGCGCAGGGATTACGTGGATTAATAGTTATCATCCAACATACAACGAGGCGCCTTGGGGCGGATATAAGCAAAGTGGTATCGGTCGTAGTTTAGGAACGTTTGGTTTAGAAGAATTCCAAGAAATTAAGCAGATTAATATAAATCTAGAAGTAGAACCAATTGGTTGGTTTGCAAATAAAAAGACTATAGGAGTGAAATAAATGGTGACGAATGTAGAAAGTAAATTCAATGAGCAGGATGTAAACAATTCAAATGTAAATGATTATATTACGAAAGTACTGCAATTAATTGAAAAAGAAAAGGTCTCCGAAGAAGAGGCTAACTGGATTCAAAAAGAAACAGTAGATGGATTTAGAGAGCATGTCAATCCTGGTTTTCTTGCATATAGAAAAACAGTAACAAAAGATGGGCAATTTGCAGCAGTAGAATGGTCTGATGAAGGATCTTGTTTTATGGATATCAATGGTAAAAAATATATTGATTGTTTAGGTGGATTCGGAATTTATAATGTTGGACACCGTAATCCGAAAGTGGTAAAAGCTGTAACGGATCAATTAAAGCGTCAAGCATTGCATAGTCAGGATTTACTAGATCCACTTCGTGCGATTCTTGCAAAGATTTTAGCAGATATTACACCTGGTGATTTGAAATATGCTTTCTTTACGAATAGTGGTACAGAAAGTGTGGAGGCGGCATTAAAACTAGCAAAAATGTATAGTGAACGAACAACTTTCATTTCAACAACACGTGCCTTCCACGGTAAGAGTCTTGGATCTTTATCTGGAACAGCAAAAGGAATGTTCCGTAAACCATTTTTACCATTAATTCCAGGTTTCCGTCACGTTCCATTTGGCGATATCGAGATGATGAGAAAAACATTTGAAACATGTGCATTAGTAGGGGAAGATGTTGCAGCTGTTATTTTAGAACCAATTCAAGGAGAAGGCGGTATTATTTTACCTCCAGAAAATTATTTAAAACAAGTAAGAGAACTCTGTGATGAATTTGGATCACTACTCATTTTTGATGAAGTGCAAACTGGAATGGGACGTACAGGGAAAATGTTTGCTGCAGAATTATATGATGTAGTACCAGATATTATTTGTCTTGCGAAGGCATTTGGCGGTGGTGTAATGCCAGCAGGTGCAATTGTTGCTAAAGAAAAAGTATTTAAAAGTTGGTTTGAGAACCCATTCATGCATACAACAACATTTGGTGGAAATCCACTTGCATGTGCTGCTGCAATTGCAACAATCCATGTATTATTGGAAGACAAATTACCAGAACGAGCTGCGGAAGTTGGGGAGTATTTCTTAAACGGGCTGAAAAGGGCTGCGGAAGGACACGAAGACAAAGTATTTGAAATTCGTGGTCAAGGTTTAATGATTGGTATCGAATTCCATAAAGATGAAATTGGTTATGAGGTATCGAAGGCAATGTTTGACCGAGGCATCCTTGTTGCAGGAACGTTAATTAATTCAAAAACAATTCGTATTGAACCGTCTCTTACAATTAGTTATGAAGAAGTAGATATGGTAATCAATACTTTCGAATCAGTGTTAGCACAAGTAAAAGTACAATAATCATTCCATACAATAATGTGTAAAAACAAACCAGTAAAACCACCATGCTTATGTTCGCTCTAATTGGTTTTACTGGTTTTTACTATAGGAGGAGAAGGGGTTGGAGGGAGCATTACACGGAATCAAAATTATTGATTTATCTCGGGTTCTTGCCGGTCCTTTTTGTACGATGATTCTCGGTGATTTGGGAGCGGAGGTAATAAAAATTGAGAATACTGGAAATGGCGATGATACGAGAGGATGGGGACCGCCTTTCGTAGGAGGAGAAAGCGCTTACTTTCTTTGTGCGAATCGTAATAAAGAGTCGCTTACATTAAATTTAAAATCACAAATGGGAAAGGATGTTTTGAAAAAACTTGTTTCTCATGCTGATATCGTTGTACAAAATTTCAAGCCTGGAACACTTGAGAGAATGGGACTTGGTTATGAAGTGTTACAAGAGGTGAAGGAAGATATTATTCTAGCTTCTATTAGCGGTTTTGGCCAAAATGGTCCTGCTTCACATCTTCCTGGTTATGATTATATGATTCAAGCTATGAGTGGGCTTATGAGTATAACAGGAGGAAAGGATGAAGAGCCTGCAAAAGTAGGAGTTGCGATTGCAGATGTGCTGACAGGTCTTTTTACGTGTATTGGGATTTTAGCCGCTTTGCAGCACCGAAATAGAACAGGAGAAGGGCAAGAAATTGATATTTCTTTATTTGATTCACAATTAGCGGCATTAGTAAATGTAGCAAGCAATTATTTGTGTACAGGAGAATTGCCAGAGAGACTTGGAAACCAGCATCCGAATATTGTTCCGTATCAAGTATTTCAGGCGGAGGATGGAGATCTTGTTGTTGCAGTTGGAAATGATGAACAGTTTCATAAGTTTTGTTTGTTACTTGGTAGACAAGATTTATCTCGTTTAGATCGCTATAAAACAAATGCAAATCGTCTTTTGCATAGGGAAGAACTTGTAGATATTATTGCAAAAGAAATGAAAAAGAAAAAGAAAGAGGACTGGAAACAACTTTTGGATGAAGCAGGGATTCCAAATGGACCAATTCTCAACGTGAAGGAAGCATTAGAAACAGAGCAGGCAGTTTCGAGAGATATGACAATTCATATGGAACATCCAACTATTGAAAATCTTACACTTGTAGGTTCACCATTAAAACTTGCAAAGACACCAGTGCGGATGCAGAAACATCCGCCACTTCACGGGGAACATACAGAACAGATTTTGAAAAACCTGGGGTATTCGCAGGAAAGCATTACGGAAATGAAAAAAAACCAATGGATATAGGAGGCAGTACAGATGAATTTTTCTTTAACAGAAGAACAACAAAGTGTCAGAAAAGTAGTGAGATCATTTGTAGATAATGAAATTATTCCATACATTAAAGAATGGGATGAAAAAGGACATTTTGAAGAAAAGATCTTGAAGCGTTTAGCTGAGTTACAGTTTATGGGCGTTTGTATTCCAGAGCAATATGGCGGTGTTGGTATGGATTATAATACGCTCGCTATTGTTTGTGAAGAATTAGAACGTGGTGACACAGCTTTCCGTACAGCTGTATCTGTACATACGGGATTAAATAGCATGACACTTCTTCAATGGGGAACAGAAGAACAAAAACAAAAGTACCTTGTTCCACAAGCGAAAGGTGAAAAAATTGGGGCGTTCGGTTTAACTGAACCAAATGCAGGATCAGATGTTGTTGCTATGCAAACAACAGCGGTAAAACAAGGCGATTACTACGTATTAAATGGATCTAAAACATGGATTTCTTTATGTGATGTTGCAGACCACTTCTTAATTTTTGCAAAAACAAATCCAGAATTAAAGCACCGCGGTATTTCTTGTTTTATCGTAGAACGAACATTTCCTGGGGTATCGACAAAAGCGATAAAAGGAAAGCTTGGTATTAGAGCGGGCAATACAGGAGAGGTATTTCTAGATGATGTGAAAGTGCCGGTGGAAAATCTTCTTGGAGAAGAGGGAGAAGGATTTAAAATTGCAATGGCATCATTAGACAATGGCCGTTTTACAGTAGCGGCAGGGGCGTGTGGGCTCATTCAAGCAAGTTTAGAAGCGAGTGTAAAGTATTGTGAAGAGCGTAAAACATTTGGAAAAGAAATTGGAAAACATCAGCTTGTACAGCAAATGATTGCGAAAATGTCTGCGAATCTTGAAATATCACGTTTATTGGTCTACAAAGCAGGATGGTTAAAAAATGAAGGGAAACGTAACACACAGGAAACATCTTTAGCAAAATGGATTGCTTGTGATGCTGCATTTGAAGCTGCAAATGATGCAGTGCAGGTGCACGGTGCCTATGGATATTCGAATGAATTCCCAGTAGAACGATATTTACGAAATGCAAAAGCTCCAGTTATTTACGAAGGAACACGTGAAATTCATACGATTATGCAAGCGGAATACGCACTTGGATATCGTTCTGATAAGGAGCTTCGTAACATGTTACCGAAGTGGCCTTTTGAAGAAAATGAAGCAGAAATGGTAACGAAATAAAGTGAAACTTTAATCAGTGGGAGTTTCTTCATCCCCCACTGATTATTAGCCCTCACCAATCGGGCTTTTACGGGCAGTTTATCTCCCACCTAACTTCTTTAGAAAAGCGGAAGCGGCTCGCTCAGAATCGCAGGACGTTGGAGCCTAAGGCGGAGAGGTGCTTTTTGCCTCGTCTGAGGGGGCGAAACGACCGGAGATTCTAGCCGCTAGAGCTGAACAATGCTTTCACCGAATTTTGAGGTGGGAGTATTATTGCCCGCGAATAGCGGGATAAAGTTAAGAAGAAATTAACTCAATCGTATTAAACGGTTTACGTACAGATACGAAAAATCATGATTTCTTCTCTGTAAAAGCAACGAGTGTTGAAAAATTATCTGATGATATTATTTTTGAGTTTTAATATAGTAAGTTGAAGAACAAGGTTGTCTCAAAGAAGGAGATAGCCTTGTTCTTCATTTAGTAAGTAAAATGTATAGTTTACATAATATTTTTATCAAATTTCATTATTTGGGTTTCTTTTTTATCAACTTTTATATTTGTTATAATAACGCCGAATATAGTTATTATCCCTCCTATTATTGATAAAACAGTGGGAATTTCTCCAATCCATATCCAAGAAATAATAATTGCTAGAGCGGGTGTTAAGTATAAAGAAGTTGTTGCTTCGGATGTCCCTATACGTGATATGATATAAGCTAGAGCAAAATAAGGAATCATAGTAGGAAAGAGACCTAAATAGACAACACTAAGTGTTGTTTCTATAGATGAATGCATAATTCTTTCTCCTAACCCTGGGAGAAAGAAAAGCATGAAAAATGTACCAGACCAAATTGTATAGGAAGTAAATGCAAGAAACCCGTATTTATTTAAATATCGATTTTGAAATACAAAGTATATGCTTTCTGAAAAGGATGCTAGAAGAATTAACAAAACCTCGCTATTGAGCGTAAAATGACCATCTTTTCCTAATGAAAGAATAGCGACACCACAAAAGCTAATAATAGATCCAATCCAACCACGAAGCCCAAATCGTTCATGCAGAAATAAAGCAGCTAATATGGATGAAAAAATGGGAGAGGTAGAAACGAGTAGGCTTGCGGTACCTGCGTTAATAGTTGCCTCTCCGGCACTTAGGGCTACATGGTAAACAGTAAATCCTAGCAAACCTAATACGAGAATAATAGGGATATCCCTCCATTCTGGTAGTTGCATGCGAGTCAATATAGCGAAGAAGATAAGTGCTAGCGAAGCGATTAATAGGCGAAGCAAAACTAAATGCTCAGGATTATAGGATTCTAATCCGACTCGTATGGCTGGAAAAGCGGAAGCCCAAAGAAAAATTGTAGATCCATAAGTAGCTATGATTCGAAAATCCCATTGTTTCTTCATATTTTCACATCCTTATCATGTTAATTGATTATTATCCAGCTATTCGTGGGCAGTAAGACCCACACCTCAAGATTTAGAGAGAAGCGAGGAAGATAGGTGGGGGAATGCGCCCGATTGGTGAGAGCTTTCCATCAATGTGGGATGAAAAAAGTCACCACTGATGGAAGTTTCACTTTATGTTAATAAGGATTTAGTAAAATGTCTTCAACCAATTGTATTGTTTTAAAAACCAACCAATTGTAGGTGATTTTGATGGAGAAGGAAAATAGGAAGTTAAGTAAATCATCACACCTCCCGTTATATCAACAAGTTGTTGTTTATATAAAAAATAAAATTATGAGCGGGGAATGGCCAATAGGAAGCAAACTTCCGACACAACGTGAGCTAGCTAAATGGTTTGGAGTAAATCGAAGTACAGTTGTTACAGCTTTAGAAGAATTAAAAGCGGAAGGTTTAATTGAAGGGAAAATGGGTGCTAGTACAAAAGTAGTCAATAATACATGGACATTACTAGCAAATACTGCTCCTCCTGATTGGAATAAGTTTGTAAAAACAGGGTTTTATAAGCCGAATCAATCGATCGTACAAGAAATTAATAAAGCAGATTCAGATTTAAATATAATTCAATTAGGGAAAGGGGAGCTTTCTTCTGAATTATTTTCTGTAGAAAATTTAAATACGGTTATGCACCGTTGTATAAACCGTATTGACTCTTTAGGATATGAAGTGCCGAAAGGGCTTTTACCATTACGTCAAGAATTAAGCAAATATTTAAGTACAATCGGGATAACTTGTTCTCCTGACTCCATTTTAATTGTTTCAGGTGCTTTACAAGCACTGCAACTCATTTCAGTTGGACTTTTACGACAAGGATCAACTATTCTTCTTGAAGAACCATCCTATTTGTATTCTCTACATATTTTTCAATCAGCAGGAATGAAATTTTCTAGTCTTTCAGTAGATAATCAAGGATTAATACCAACTAATATTGCTGCAAAAAAACAACGAAATCAGTCAATTATATATACAATTCCTTCTTTTCATAATCCAACAGGTATTGTCATGTCAGAGAAGAGACGAAAAGAGCTTTTGCAAGTATGTGAAAAAGAGAATCTTCCCATTATAGAAGATGATGTTTATCGAGAATTATGGATCGATACTGCTCCGCCTTTACCACTAAAAGCAAATGATAGACATGGACAAGTTTTATATATTGGTAGTTTTTCTAAAACATTGAGCCCTGGATTAAGAATAGGATGGCTTGTTGGTCCTGAGCCTGTTATCGATCGTTTAGCTGATATTAAAATGCAAATTGATTATGGGTCCAGTTCATTATCACAATGGGCAGCTACTGAATGGCTGTCAAGTGGTTTATATACTCAACATCTTGAAACGGTTAGAGTAAACCTCACTATTCGTCTCCGTACAATGTTAGAAGCATTAGAGAAATATTTACGAGGAATTGCAACCTGGAATATTCCTAAAGGGGGCTTTTTTATTTGGGTAAAAATTCTTCCATCTATATCAATGCAAAAACTTTTTGAAGCAGCGCTTGACGAGGGCGTATTATTTTATCCAGGAAATATATATAGCTCAGTATGCAATCAATATTTGCGATTCTCCTACTCTTATGCATCTTTGGCAGATATAAAACAGGGAATTTACCGTATTTCTCAAATTGTTAAGAGGTTAATATAATTTTATATATTGTTTTTTTATATGAAAAACCTTATTAAATCGTTAGAAGATGAATTTGGGGGCTATTACAGGGGTAGTTATTATAAAAAATGCGCTCCACGTGAAATAAAAATGGAAGACTTTATTATGTTCGCGGAGTAAAATATGTAAATGATTGTTACATTTACAACAATCTTTGGAAGTGGGTTAGCACCTCACACAATTACAGAAGAATTTCCTAAAAGGGCAATTAAACAATTATTAATTTATCCAAGGAAGCGGCTTACAGTAGTATTGTCTTCTAGCTGTTTTACTTATTGCTTCAAGTGCATCGTTTCAAGAACGGGAATTTATTTTCTGCGGTTATCGGATGAGATAAAAACAAATTGATAAATAAAAGAAGAGATTACAGCATATTGATACTATAATATAAACATATCATGTTGGAGGTGTTTTCTATTAATCTTGCATTTTCGCGTATTCGACTTCGCAGTTTTTTTGGATGGATGATTTTAGGTGCGGTGGCTACATATCTTCCATTAGGCATAATAGGTGCTGAAAGTAGTTCATTTGAGTTTGTTTCAGAAACATTGGTTTTCTTTGTTTTTCCATTACTTTGGTTATTTTATAAGATGAGAAAACATAACGCAGTATTTACAAGTTTTTTTGATAAACCAGCATCAATTCCATGGGCGTTAATTTTGATTGCTACGGCTATGGGAATGATTTTTGCATTTGGTATGTCTTTTATTCAGTTTTACATATTAGCTCAGCTGATTCCTAACTTTCTAGTTG
Organism: Bacillus sp. AFS018417; assembly: GCF_002560985.1. NCBI lineage: Bacteria > Bacillati > Bacillota > Bacilli > Caryophanales > Bacillaceae > Bacillus > Bacillus sp. AFS018417. The sequence goes on along the minus strand of NZ_NTTM01000030.1, from coordinate 213,505 downwards.
ATTTATTGAATGATGGCAATGTTATTAATATGAGCACTACTTTTACAAAGATTTTTAGTGTAATTTCAGCTTGTATATTTGCACCAATTATGGAGGAAGTGATTTTTCGAGGCTTTTTCTTAAATCGAATGGCGTATAAATGGGGGCTGAAACGTGCTATTATCGTTTCTTCACTTATTTTTGGATTCGGGCATATAGATGTGATTGGTGCGTTTTTATTTGGCGTAATCATGTGCCTGTTATATATTAAGACGAAAAGCTTATGGACCAATATCATTGTGCATGCTTTAAACAATAGTGTTGTTAGCATCATTCAATTTAGTGATAGTAGTAGTGCACAAGAAACAGTGAAAATTGCTGATCTACAAGCGCAAAGTAATTTATGGATTGGTTTAGCTATTATTATCATTAGTTTATTATGGCTTGTTCCCTTTATTCGTAACAATTGGCGCACAGTAAAAGAAGTTGGATTGCCATCACTACGAGTGATTCAAGAGGAAAAACAAGCTAATTGGATTGCACAGCAAGCCGCATATAGCCAAGTTGTATTAACAGAGCGCTATATGGCTGTCGAATTGCCTGATGAGGCTGTCAATCATTTGTGTTTAGAAGAACGTGATTACGTAAAAGTGGAACTAGTTGATGATATGATTGTGATCAAAAAAGCAGATGAAAGAGGAAGGCTCTCCTAAAGGGAATACGGAGAGCTTTTCTCTTTAGTAAATAAGTATTTCTACGTGGAAATTGTTTCCGTTTTTTATATATTTAATATCTGTTACAGTACGTACTTGCTTTAAAATTTCTACTTTTTCACCGATTCTCGGAATAGTTGGAACATTGTCCCAGATACCAAGCAAATCATCCATTGTCTTTGTTTTTTCGTAAAACCAAATTTTCACCGTGATGCCCCTTTCTTATTTTGTATTTTAATACATGATAATACATTTTTATTCTTTTTGTAAGGGGTTTTTACGTATTTTTTGAATGAATTTAACAAAAAAAAATTTCATTCGGGAAAGCCATGTTTAATATTAGGTGTTAATGACATTTCTGGACCGTCACAATAAGTCTGCAACACTTGTTACAGCTGAAGAAGTTTTAAATTGCTTATATAAAGGTTGTAGTAAAGTTTCACTTTAATATTATAGTAAGAAAATAAAGAATAATTTTATAGAAAAAAATAAGAATATTTTGTATAATTACATTACAATAATTTTGAAAACAGGGGTGGCAACGTATGGCACATATTCCAGAAAAAAAACTAGAAACATTATTAGCATTAGCTGATCATGATAAACAAAAACAAAAAGAATTTTACGAAACATTGTTAACAACATACGTTTATGTTGCAGGGACAGTTGATATTGAAGAAGGAGATTCACAAGGAACAGTGCATTTACGTTATTTCCAAGGTGATGGAAGATGGATTTTACCATTCTTTACACAGCTTGAATTTTTACAAGCCGTACTGCCTGAAGATGTGCCTGTTATTACGATTCGTGGAAAAGAATTATTTGAGAACATTGATGCTGAAGCAACGGCAGTCTTAAACATTGGTACAGATCTTGATAAAACATTTACACCTCCAGAAATTGCTGATATTGCTTCAAGAAGAATTTTTAATTATTATCTATAAAGTACCGTTACCATTTTTCCTTTGCGTCATATAGTATTAGTAGCTTGACCAAGGGGGGATGGACATAGATGGCTGACAATAATAACAATAATAATAACAACAACTGCTGCTGGGATAACTTGTACAATTGGAAAAACCGTAATAACAACAATAATAATAACAATAATAACAATAATAACAACAATAATAATAATAACAAAAACAAATACAACTGTTGCTGGAATCACTGGAATTACTGGAATTACAGAAATAACAACAATAACAACAACAATAACTGAATGGAAAAAGGAGAAGCAAAAAGCTTCTCCTTTATTATTTCTATACAAATTTCCCTCGCATTAACGAGAAATATGAGATTCCCCCTTCAAGATTCAGAGAAACCGAAGAAGATTGGTGGAGGATGAAGAAGCCCACACTGATGGAAGTTTCACTTAATACCAGATGATATGGAAAGTATTTTTTGTTGTCCATTTATTTTAGCAGGAACGCCAAGAGGCACTCCTATGTTTGACTTTATATGCCCAATTGGTAAGCCGCTTAAAAGAGGGATATTATAAGATGTAATGTGATCATGCAGAATGTCAGAAATAGATAAAGATGGCTTTGTAGATGTACAGTTGTGACAACTTGCAAAGATAACGCCAGCACACTGTTCAAATTTTTTTCCTAAGCGTAATTGATTTAACATGCGATCAATACGATACGGTTCTTCTGCAATTTCTTCTAATAAAAGTAGTTTATTTTTTGTATCGATTTCGTAAGGTGTACCGAGTGTGCTTGTAATTACAGCTAAATTGCCCCCTACAAGAGGAGCTGTGATAGAACAAGAGAAAGAATGAATAAATTCTACTCCTTCCAAAATAATAGAGTACGGATGGAAGAGTTGTTTGAAAAAGGAGAAAGAGAGAGAATCAAGACCCTTTCCAACTTCCTCCATCATGGGACCATGGAAAGTAACGAGTTGTGAGAATTGTCCAAAAGCAATATGTAGGGCAGTAATATCGCTATACCCCCAAAAGATTTTTGGATTATCTCGAATTAGTGCATAATTAATATAAGATAAAAGGCGACCAGTACCATATCCACCTCTTGCGCAAAAAATAGCTTTTACATATGGATCTGCAAAGGCTTTGTGTAAGTCATGAACACGAATCGCATCATCTCCGGCTAAATAGCCTCGTTTTTCTTGTACGCTCTGTCCAATTATAACGACCAATCCTATTTCCTCTAATTTCTGCTTTGCTTGAAGAATATGCTCTATAGATGGTGGACCTGCTGGAGCAATGATCATAACGGTATCTCCGTATTTTAATGGTTTGGGATACTGCATCAAATTTCCCCACCCCCCTTTCTTTCACTATATTCGCTTATAGGATATTCAATCCTTGTGAAAAGAAGGAAATCATTTGGCATGACAAGAAAGTATAAGAGAAAGGGGAGAAGAAAAAATGTTCCATAGTCGAGTATGCGAGAAATTGGAAATTACATACCCTATTATTCAAGCTGGGATGGCAGGAACAATTGTAACCCCAGAGCTAGTAGCAGCTGTATCTAATAGTGGAGGGTTAGGTACATTAGGTGCAGGATATATGAGCCCTGAACAAATCCGTTTAGCTGTACGTACTATTCGTCAGTTAACTGATAATCCGTTTGCGGTGAACTTATTTATTACAAAAGAAATGGAAGTTGACGAAAAACAAGTAGAAGAGGCACAAAATCTGTTAAAGCCCATTCGAGAAAAATTGCAATTGGGAATAGCAAAGCAAACGTTACAGCTGCCGAAAAGTTACAAAGAGCAGCTACAAGTTCTTATTGAGGAGAATGTTCCTGTTTTTAGTTTTACTTTTGATACACCAGAACAGGAGGAGATAGAATTATTAAAAAGAAATGGCATAAAAGTAATTGGCACGGCAACGAATGTAGCAGAAGGGAAGATATTGGCTCATTTAGGAGTAGATATTATTGTTGGGCAAGGAAGTGAAGCAGGGGGACATCGTGGAACATTTGTAGGAAAAGAACAAGATTCTATGATTGGAACAACTGCGCTTATTCCACAGCTTGTTGATGCTGTTCCGCATATTCCAATTGTGGCGGCAGGTGGGATTATGGATGGACGGGGAGTAGTGGCAGCCTATGCACTTGGTGCAGAAGGGGTACAAATGGGTACAGCATTTTTAACATGTTATGAAAGTATAGCCCATGAGGCGCATAAAGAAGCAATTATAATGAGTACAGACCAAAGTACGACAATGACTCGTGCATTTTCGGGTAAATATGCGAGAGGGATTCGAAATACTTTTATTGAACAATTGGAAAGTAAAGAAGGAAAATTTCCTGTATATCCAATTCAAAATGTATTAACAACAGAAATTCGTCAAGCAGCAGCGATACAAAATAACCGCCAATATATGTCGCTTTGGGCAGGACAAGCTTCTGCTTTAGCCAGAACAGAAGAGGCGCAGCAAGTTATAATGCGAGTGATTAAAGAAGCGAAAGAGACATTAGAAAGATTACAAAGTACAATCTATATATAAAAAAGAACGCTTGAAAATTCAAGCGTTCTTTTTTAGTTACTCTCATAAAATTGCTGAATTGCCTCATCGACATATACCCAGCCTTTCCAACCCAAATGCATAGTATCTTTTAAGAAATACTTATCATATTCATGGCTTGAAAAATCTGCAACTGGGAATCCAGCTTTTTCAATTTGTTCATTTATTTTTTTATAGTATACATCACGTCGTTCTTTCGGGAATCCAGCATAATCATACCATGGACCATTAACTGGAACAGAAATGAATAATGGTTTTGCATGCTGTTGTTTTAAAATGTCTAAAACTAATTGGAAATCGTCATATTCTGGCGATTCATCGAATGATTCATTTGCTCGATATCCTTTTAGACGTTTTAATTTATCCTTAATCTTTTGGTCATAGTAGCGATCTTCAATGCCGAATGGATTCGTTTGAGATTCTACTTCGCCAGTTTTTTCTGCATGGTTACGAATATCGTTCCATGCAAGGGATTTTAATTCAGCATCTGTATGTGTTTTTCGCGGTTTAATATCAAACATTGATGTAACTAAATCTTTACGATCTAAAATGTTACGATATACATACGCAAATGGTTTTGCCGCCGCTGCTTTCACTTTATGTTTTGTATCGTCATATACGATTCCTTCTAAAGAAGTTTTTAGGAGTGTATCTTTACGAACAATTTCAAAACTTAATAAGCGGTTTGCGATTTCTTTTTTCGTCTCAGGCTTTAATTCATCATTAAAGATGAGATGGTACGCTTGCTGAGATGAAAAGTTTGGCGCAAAATGAACTTCGTCTAGCCCTTGTTTTACAAACCATTGCGGTGAAAGGACGAAGACAATTTTGCGATCTTTTAACTGATCCATTGACGATGCTAGATTTAACACATGAGTAAGACTTTGTGTTCCACCGCGACCGATAAGAAACGGAGTAAATTCTTCATTTTTCACTTTAAAGTAGTTAGATGGATGATATACATCTAACCGAGAAAATTCCGATGAACCGTACATCGGAAGGTATTTTGGATCTTCTAGCGCTTTTTGTTGCAGTGCAATGCCCTGGAACATTTCTTTGTTTAAAGATGTTGAGGCATCGTTGACCTTTTGCTCCCCGATAAGTGGTAAGAGGAAGCGTGATGGAATAAGTAACACCACGCAAAAAAGAGCAAATGCTAGAAGCATCGGGCCAAACGTTGGTTTTTTCATCGCATATCTTCCAGTTTCTTAACAATCATGTTTGGCGTTGCCCATTCGTCACGATCAAAGTCAGAAATAGGCACTTCAATACCTAAACGTTCTTGAAATTCTACTAATAAAGATACTGTACCGAAAGAATCAAGAATACCTTCTTCAAATAATTGTACATCTGTATTTTCTTTTACAATATCATTTTCACATACTTCTTCTAAAATATCTAATACTTGATCTTTAAATTCAGCCATTGTGTATTCTCCTTTATATCCATAATGTATGATGTGTAACTTCCTAAGAAGTTTTTAACTAAAAGTGTCTACCTAGGTTACCTGAGAAGAGTAGGAGACCGAGACAAACGAAGTGGAATGTAATGATAATTCCAAGGGCATGTGTGAATTTATTATTTGGCCAAAACTTATGTTTTTTGTTTTTTCGTTCAAAAATATCAAATGCAATAAACAAAATTGCATGATATAAGCCATACGTAATATAATACCACGTTAGTCCATGCCAAATTCCCATAATTCCAAAGTTTAAAAATGCACCGATATAAGAAATTGTATAACGGTTTTTAATTAGTTTTTTCTTTGTCGCAAAAAAGACAAAGCGCATATAAATAAAGTCGCGGAACCAAAATGATAAGCTCATGTGCCAGCGGTTCCAGAAGTCCTTAATATTACGACTTAAAAAAGGCTTGTTAAAGTTTTCAGGCGTTTTAATACCCATCATATAACTTACACCAATTACGAATGCGCTATATCCTGCAAAGTCAAAGAATAGATATAAACTATAAGAGTACATATCAGTCATAAATGAAATAAATGTAGCTTGTTTAGAAATTGCTGCATCCCAAAAATGATTTTTAATTAAGTACGCAATAATAAATTTGTAAAGAAAACCCTGGAAAATACGATTGATTCCCGTATAAAGCATTACCTTATACTCATCAGCTGATGGTGGGTTCTCTACATCTTTTTGGAAGCGACGATATCGATCAATTGGACCTGTTGAAATTGCAGGGAAGAACAGAAGAAACTCCCAGAACTTAAATAGTGATATTTCTTTAATAAGTCCATCGCGAATTTCAAATATCATTTGTACTGCTCTAAATGTTACGTATGATATACCAAGAAATACGACTAATTTCATAGCTGGTATATCAAAAAATACGATTGATTTTAAAGCTGGTACAACAGGTGTAATTTTTACTAAGATAAGCGGTAAGATCGATAAAATAACAGCAGTGCAAAAGATACTTGTTTTGTTATCACGCTGTCGCAACGTTAAATATCCTTTAATTAAAACAAATTGCCAAATTGCAAATATTGCCAATGCAACAGCTTGTGTTGGTTTATCAGAAAAGATAATTGCCAACATAATAAGTGTTACAACTGCATTATATTTGCGCAGCATTTTCCCTTGTAACCCAGCAATGATGGTAGGGATAAGCAAAATGCCCACAATCACGAAAAAATAAAATGATGCATATGGGATCATGCTGTAACCTCACTCAATAATTTTTTACGGTCTACTTTTCCATTGGGTGTCATTGGAATAGAAGATTGATACATGAATTTTCGTGGAATCATGTAATTTGGTAATCGTTCATTGAGTTCCTTTTTTATCGCAGATGTTAATTTGAATTCTTTTTCAAAAGAATGTTCACCTGGAACAACAACCGCTAATAAGTAGTCGTATTTTTCACCTTTTTTAATTGGAAGTACCACAGCAGCTTCCACATACGAACATGAACGAAGGTGATGTTCAATTTCTTCTAATTCCATACGATAACCGTGTAGCTTAATTTGGAAATCAAGACGACCATTATAGAAAAGAAGTCCATTTTCTAAATAACCAGCGTCACCAGTTTTATAAGCACGTTCGCCGTCAATAACTGTGAATGCTTTTTCTGTTAATTCAGGGCTTCCTAAGTATCCAATACTTACACTCGGACCAACGATTACGATTTCACCCTTCTCACCATCAGCTGCAACAGTACCATCTTCTTTCATAATGATGATACGGCAATCTGATTTACAGTAACCGACTGGAAGAGATTGATATTTGTCTACTACTTCATTTGTTACATGAATACCAGTTACAGCAACAGTCGCTTCTGTTGGTCCATACGTATTCATAATAGTAGCTTTTGGGAAGCGCTCTAACAGTTTTCTTGCAACATCATTAGACAGTACTTCACCACAGAATAAGAATGTTTTCATGTTTGGAAGCATACCTTCTGAGAAAGATGGCTCCATTAAACACATTTCTGCAAAGGATGGTGTAGACGTCCAAACTTGTACATCTGATTGTTCTAAAGAAGCAAATAAATCTTTTGGACGTGCAATCATATCTTTATCAATTGCCCATAGTGTACCACCTGTTACTAATGACGGATAAATGTCCATAACAGATAAGTCAAATGAGAATGGCGCTTGGTTTAAAAAGACTTGTCCAGTTTGTAAGTTGAAATCTTCAACTGTCCATTTTGTGAAACTTACAAGACAATTATACGTAATTTGTACACCTTTTGGGTTTCCTGTACTCCCTGATGTGTAAATGATGTAGAAGTTGTCTTCACCCTGTACTGCATATTCAGGATTTGCAATGTTTCCTTTATGAGTAAGAAGAATATCTTCTAATTTCTTTCCATCAACAATCTGAACTGGTAAATCAGCCACTGTAACATCTGTTGGAGATAAAAGTAGCTTTGCACCAGAACTTTCTGCAATGCGCAGCACACGATCAGTTGGAATTGACACGTCTACTGGAATATACGCATGTCCAGCTTTGACACATCCTAAGAAACAGACTATCATTTCTGGCTGCATATGCCCGTATACCATAATTGGTGAACGATCATCTCCATATTGGGAAGAAATCCAATATGCTAATGCATCAGAATCTTCTTTTAATTGTCTGTATGTAATTTTCGCATCTCGCCAAACGAAAGCGGTTTGGTCAGGCGTTTCAACCGCCCACTTTTCGATTTGTTCTAATAACTTCATAACGCTCCCACCCTAAAATTCATTGTAAATAAATGTACTTGTGTTTGTATCTTGGAACCCATACAACCATAGTAAAGCAAGTAAAATCGCAAGGTAGTAACAAGTTTTTGCAACCCATTGCGTGAGTGGTTGAGACCATATTTCTTTTAATATTTTCATGTCTTTCCCCCTCTATAAAATAGTATCCGTATGTAAGTATCATATCCTACATCACTTTGAAAAACACAGAAATCCCACACTTTAGGGAAGTGTAAGGCAAAAAGGCTCTTTTCTGATAGTAGCACTAAATGTTAAAAAAGAAAATCCCTAACTTAACAATTATATTACATTCTAGATAGAATTGTAATTCCATTACAATTGAAAGAGGTAAGGTTATATTCCCTTTAACTAAAATCGCACATAAACTCTTGTTATACAAAGGGATACGGTCATTATGATGGAATAAGATTGTTAAAAATAGAATAAGGGGTTGAAACGAATGAAATCATCTCAAGTAGATTGGTTATTATATCTTTCTGAAGAAAATATTCGAATGTGGCGACGTTATTTACATCAGCACCCTGAATTGTCATTTCAGGAGAAGCATACAGCACAGTTTATATATGATACATTACACTCATTTTCTTATTTTAACTTAACAAGACCAACAGCATGTAGTGTAATGGCAAGACGAAAAGGAAAAGGTTCAGGCAATATTATTGCGATTCGAGCAGATATAGATGCACTTCCGATTCAGGAACAAACGATGAAGCCGTATGCATCTAGTGTACCAGGAGTTATGCATGCTTGCGGTCATGATGCACATACGGCAATTTTGTTAGGTGTAGCCGAGGCCTTAGTGAAATATGATGAAGAGTGGGGTGGAGAAATTCGTCTTTTGTTTCAACATGCTGAAGAACAATACCCTGGTGGAGGACAAGAGATGGTGGAAGCGGGAGTTATGGATGGAGTAGATTATGTCATCGGTCTTCATGTAATGTCAGGGCTAGGAAGTGGACAAATAGGAATTTCCTACGGACCAATGATGGCAGCACCGGATGTATTTACAATTGAAGTTAAAGGAAGAGGAGGACATGCTGCTCATCCGAAACAAACAGTGGATCCGATTGCAATAGGGGCACAAATTATTACGAATTTGCAACATCTTGTGTCAAGACGGACGGATGCGTTTGAACAACGAGTGGTATCGGTCACGCAATTTCATGCAGGAACAGCTGATAATATCATTCCTGAGACAGCAATGATTGTAGGAACGGTGCGTTGCTTTGAGAACACATTACGACAAGAATCTAAAGAAATTATTGAACAAATTGTGAAGGGGATTACAGCAGCGCATGATGCAACGTACTCATATACGTATCGTTACGGATACAATCCGGTAATAAATGATTCCTATGTAACAAAGGTAGTAGAAGATAGTGCCATTGAACTGTTTGGAAAAGAAAGTATTATCTCACTTTCCCCTTCTATGGGAGGCGAGGACTTTTCTGCATACTTACAAAAGGCTCCAGGTTGTTTTGTAAAGTTAGGGACGGGAAATGTAAATAAAGATACTTGTTATCCACATCATCATCCGAAATTTGATGTGGATGAAACGGCATTAATTCGTGGTGCACAATTATTTTTGCAAGCGGCAATGAAGCTATTAAAAGGATAAAGTAAATTAACAAACAGTGGATAGTTGAAATTATATTACGAGATAAAAAAAGGCAACTGCAAATATCGCAGTTGCTTCTATTTCTTTCCGTTAGAGAGGGTTAAGAAAGAACTATGCTCATTTATAATATATGTATGTCTTACGGACAAGCTTGTATCTTTTCATTAATTTTAAAAAAAAAATTTATTGACTTTGATAATTATTATCAATTAATCTAATGTTATCTTTTTTATTGATAATAATTATCATTTTCGTTCATTCCGTACTAAAGGAAATATAAAAAATAAGAGAATGAGATACATAATAAGGGGAGAGAGTAAAATGAGTAAGTTAGTAATGATTTTTGCAAGTATGAGTGGAAATACAGAAGAGATGGCAGATCATATTGCCGGGGCAATTCGCAAGGCTGGAAAAGAGATTGAAGTAATCGATATTATGACATCACCAGAGGCGTCTGTTTTAGAAGATTATGAGGGGATTGTATTAGGTGCATACACATGGGGAGATGGTGATTTACCAGATGATTTCTTAGATTTTTATGATGAAATGGATAAGTTGGATTTAACGGGGAAAAAAGCAGCGGTGTTTGGTTCTTGTGATTCTGCATATCCGAAATACGGGGCAGCTGTTGATATTTTAATAGAAAAGTTACAGGAGCGCGGAGCTAACGTTGTACTTGAAGGATTAAAAGTAGAATTAACACCAGAAGACGAAGATGTTGAAGCGTGCCTTCGTTTTGGTACAGAATATACAAACCACCTTTCTTAATGGCGTTTGAAGAAAAGAAATTAAGGGAAGACGTTTAGCGTATTCCCCTTAAAACATGTAGCAGTCGTTTTGTATTGTTTTCAATCATTTTTGAATCATTTGTTTCAAAACCATATACAAGGTCGTGCAGTATAGGACTATATTGATAAAAAGAGATAATCCGTTCAAAAAATGTTGTATCCGTTCTATTCGTTAAAGCAGTATATTCCTCGTATACTTCTAGTGTAAAGGCATGGCCGTAATCAGCGTATAATCCAGCAAAATCAAATGCGGGATCACCAATTTGTGCATCTCCTATATCAATGATACCAGCAATGTGCCTCAGGAGAGGATGAAATAAAATATGATTATGTGTTAAGTCAGCATGAATAACTGTTTGTGGAGAGGAGCTTGTATATAATTGCTCAAAAAATGTTTGAAATAGTGTATTCAATCGTTTAGTTTCTTCTATTGTAAATGTAGTAAACAGGTAATGTTTTAGTTTCATATATAGCTTCTTCCAATATTCAGTTGTTTGCTCAACCTGAAATCCCCACTCTTTTGCAAGTGTAATAGGAACTGTATGAAAAGCAGCAAGAAATGATGCAAGTTGTGTAACAATTTTCGTTTTTTCATTAATTGAGAGGTTATGTAAGTAAGATGGTTTAAATGGTTTACCATGAATTATTTTATAGTAACTGCAAACAGGAATTGTATCTGCTTTATTTTCATATAGAATATGATAGTTCGGTACTTCTATTTGTTGTGTTTGCAGCATAGGAGACAGTACTTCATATAATTGTTTTTCACGAGGAATTTTTTTCGCGTATTCAACTTTTCTAGGGAATCGAAATAACCATTCATCATTTATGAGAATAGCAACATTATCCCAACCGCTTTCATCTTGATGAAAGGAATGGATAGGCAAGTTCGGGAGTGTTTTTTGAATATATTGTATATAGTCTAAGTCTGTCATTTTTTCGCCTCTTTCGTTTAGTTATAAATAGAAAAGAAATCCCTAGCTAGGGATTTCTTTTCTTATCCCGTATTTAACGGATAATCTCACCTCAAGATGTAGGGTTGATTGAGAGGTGAGACAATTTTACGTAAAGATTGGTTCAAATAACTATCAGTGGAGGATGAAGAACCCGCACTGATGGAAGTTGAACTTTATAAATTCTCGTTTTGCTGCTGTATCTCCTTTTTACTCAAATCAAGATTTGTATTTTCGATAGCTCTATGTTTGTCTAAAGAATCTCCAGCGTATCCTTTTTGTGTTTTTATAACCCTTTTACTTGAACTTGCTGAGTTATTATTCATATGAATTCGTCCTTTCTTTTACTTAAAATATACGAAAGTAATAAGTAATAGCAGTACAGCTCCAAAAATGACAATGCCGACTAAAAACGTCATGTTAGAATAACGAGGTGATTTATGTACATCTTGACGATAACCGGGTGAAATTTCCGGTGCAAACTCTTCTTGATAAGACTGTTGTTCTTCCTTTTCGTCCACTGTTGCAACTCCTTTATGTTTTTTATCCCGCATTAACGGCCACCTCAAGATTCAGAGGGAAGCGAGGAAGATAGATGAGGGATAACTGCTGGCATGTGCCCGATTGGTTCAACTAAACCTCCACTGATGGAAGTTTCACTTTATTGATATGTTGCACGTTATAAGGAAGAAATATACTCTTAGTATGTTAAGCACTGAGCGAGAACCCAGCCGATAGATATGGATAATAGGAGAATCATAAGTCCGACAGCACGATTATCTTCTTCAATTGCTTGCTTAATACTGAAGCTCATTGTAACAAGTTCTGCAATGTAAAAAGCAATAATTTGCGTTACGATACCGATAGCACTCCAAATGATCATATCGATGAGTGAAACAGACTGAGCGATGGTTGCCCCCACTATAAACGTAAGGCCAAGTAATTTTCCGCCAATTGACATAGCTGCAGATACATTTCCTTTTGCAATTAATTGAAATTCCTTTACTTTTGTCGTCCAATCAAATAGAAGAAAACCGATACATAGTAAAGCAAGCCCTGTTCCAGCATATATAAAAAAATTTAGGAATAAATTCACATTTTTCTCCTTTCTTTTGTTAAAAATCCAATATTTACCTCGTATTATACATGAAATGAAAAAAATGCTTCTATAAAAATAGTGGGGAAATTATTTTTGGGAGATATTATAAAAATAGTTGTTTATATATGTTTGTATACTATTATTATAATTTATATATATGATTTGTAGGAAAAAAGGTGTTCTTACTTAAAGAACCTTTTCTCCCGAAAAACATTATGTGAGTTTGAATCCATATGTAGCAGCAATTGCTTTATATGTTGTTTTTTTATTTGTGATGATTACAGTTGTTTCGACAGGAACCCGATCAAATAACCAATGTACGTCACTATTATACATGCGAATGCAACCGAGTGTTGTCCATTTTCCAATGGCGCTTGCATTATTAGTTCCGTGAATGGCATATGTTGTTCCTTTTGTTCCTTTGAGATTCAGACCGAGCCATCGATCCCCTAATGGGTTGCGTGAATCACCGCCAGGAATATTTTTGGCATAGTAGGGACGATTCTTAATTTTGTTGACAATATTATATTTTCCTAGGGGTGTTGGTGTGCTGCTTTTTCCAGTAGCAACTGTAAACTCTTTTACAAATTTACCTTTTTCATAATATGCCATCTTATTTGTCGCTACATTGACAATTAACAAATGTTCTTGCTGATATGTCTCTGCATCAGCTGCCTTAACAGGAAGCATAGAAGAAAAGAATAATAATAGTGCAATCGCAATCTTCCTCATATTAAATTAGTCTCCTTTATGTAAATATCAAAATTTATTATAGCTTTCTTTTATAAAGAATCCTATTACTTTTTTATTTATATACAAAATATTAAGGATATATAAAAAACCGCTATTTAGCGGCTTTTTAATGTAATATATTTTTGCTGTACTTGAAATAGACGAGCGAGTAAAAAGATTGCACCAAAAGCTAGTCCTAAAATGAGACCAATCCAATAACCTTTTGCAGCCAAAGTTGTATATGTTGCAAGTGTATAACCGAGCGGGAGACCTATTATCCAATATGCAACTAGTGTCATAACAAGTGCTACATTCACATCTTTATAACCGCGAAGTGCACCTTGTACTGGTGTTGCAATGGCATCAGAAAATTGGAATAAAATTGCAAACACGAGAAATTGTTTCGCTAAGTCGTGTACTGCAGAATCATTTGTATAAATAGAGGCAATATTGTCATCAAATAAAAACAGTAAGATAGAATATAACAGTGCGAAAGCTAGTGCTAATCCTATACCAATAAAGCTATAATGCTTGGCATCTTTATATCGGGAAGCACCGACTTCAAACCCGACAGAAATTGTCATTGCCATGGATAAACTGAGTGGTGTCATATATAAAAGAGATGCGAAGTTCATCGCAGCTTGGTGAGCAGCAATGGTTGTTGTGTCAAAATTACTCATAAATAATGTAACAGCAGCAAAAATACTTGTTTCAAAAAAGATTGCAAATCCAATTGGTACACCAAGTTTTAATAATTCTTTCCAGCTTGATATAGAGAGGCGATACAAACGTTGAAAGACACCATAAGAAGAGAAAGGCTCTTTCGTACGGATAATGACAATAGTGATAAGTAAAATACACCAATATGTCGATGTTGAAGCAATGGCAGCTCCAACTCCACCGAGTTTTGGGAAACCGAAATGACCAAAAATGAATATATAGTTCAAAATGATATTAATCGGTAAAGATAGTAAAGTGATAATCATTGTTGTGCGGGTTTTTCCTAAGGCATCAATAAAACAGCGGAGTACTGTATATACAAATAGCGGAATGATACCAAATGTGATAATGCTTAAAAATTGAGCAGCAATTTGGGCTACTTGTTTCTCTAAATGCATGGCATGTAAAATTGGTGAAACCACAAAAAATCCAATGATTATAACAATAACACTGACCAAGATTGCTAAGTATACGGCTTGTGTCACAACGTAAGCTACATTTTCTTTTTGTTTGGAGCCGATAAGGTGAGCAACAATAGGAGTTGTTGCCATTAAAATACCTGTTAATCCTGTACTAATTGGAAGCCATATACTTGTTCCAATTGCAACTCCAGCTAAATCAGTGGCACTTGCATGTCCTGACATCGTCGTATCGAAAAAACTCATTGAAAATAATGACATTTGTGTAACAAATATGGGGAAAAATAATAAGATAAATTGCTTAATTTTTTGTGAAATCGATGTAGTTTCTTTCATATATACTCCTTTCTAAAATACGAATAGGCCGTTTCAATCATACTATTGAATAGGAATTTAGAAAAGTAATATGTATCTATAACAACATTGGTGCATTTTGAACGAATATGAAAAAAACGATGCGTGTTTAGTGAAGATGAGGTATTATGATAAAGTATGAAAAAAGTATTATAAGGTATTAAGGAGGCACGGTTGTGGCTGATTGGTTAATTGGATTAATCATGGGTGCTGTTGAAGGGTTAACGGAGTTTTTACCTGTATCATCAACAGGGCATATGATTTTAACAGGGCATTTAATTGGATTTGAAGGCGATAAAGCAAAAACGTTTGAAATTGTTGTTCAATTAGGATCTATTTTAGCGGTTGTTGTTGTATTTTGGAAACGATTATGGTCGTTAGTTGGAATTGGACGAGTAAAGCAAGGGCCATCGTTAAACTTATTACATATTATTATCGGTATGATTCCAGCTGGATTACTTGGTGTTTTATTACATGACAAAATTAAAGAGGTTTTATTTGGACCAGGTCCAGTTGTTATTAGTTTAATTGCTGGTGGTATCTTAATGATTATTGCTGAGAAATTCTCAAAGCCAAGCACAGCGAAAACACTTGATGACATTACGTATAAACAAGCGTTTACGATTGGGATGTTTCAATGTTTAGCATTATGGCCTGGTTTTTCTCGTTCAGGGTCTACAATTAGTGGCGGTTTGTTAGCGCGTGTATCTCATACAGCAGCTGCTGAATATACATTTATTCTTGCGGTACCAATGATGGTAGCTGCAACAGGTCTTGATTTAATTAAGAGTTGGAATGAATTAAGCGCAGCAGATATCCCATTATTTGCAACTGGATTTATTACTGCATTTGTGGTTGCTATGTTAGCAATTGTTTCATTCTTAAAATTATTATCTCGTGTGAAATTAACACCATTTGCATATTATCGTTTTATTATTGCCGCGGTGTTTTATTTCTTTGTTTTATAATAAAAAAACTGCCATTTGGCAGTTTTTTATTTTGCTATTTTTTCAATCATATTTTCCATTACGTGCTCCCAAATGGAAGTATCAGAAGTTAATGTTTTACGAAATGCAGCATACATTTCTTTTTGCTTTTCTTCAAACTGTGGATCATCTTTTTCTGGTAATGTAGCGCGCATAGAAGTAACGAACTCTTGAACTTTTGGAGCGCGTGGCCCCCAAATATATTTTTCATTTCCTGCTGCGTCCATAAAAATGAAAATTGGAATCGCGCGTGCGGTACCATTTGTTAAATATTGATCCATCAATTCTAAGTTATCATCACGAATGAGTAGGCTCATCTCGATATTGGCAACTTCGCAAATGCGTTTCATAATTGGTACGCAAAGAAGGGCATCACCACACCAATCTGCTGTTAAAACGATAACGTTTAAACGATCGTTTTGATGTTGCTCTAAAACAGGAAGAAGTTCATTCGGAATTAAGAAATTATTATAAATATGTAGTAATTCGTGTTGATTCACCGTCATATCATTTACATATGCCTCAAAGGACATGCCTTTTTTAAACCATTGAAGTAATGTCATGTACTACACCTCTTTCTCTATTTGTTCATATTGTACCAAATATTTTACGGGAAAGCTGGTAAAGTTACTTTTATTGGTAATCCATATTTTGTCGAGTGTAAAAAGCTAGAACAATAAAGTGAAACTTCCATCAGTGGAGATTTTCTTCATCCTCCCTACTGATGGAAAGCTCTCACCAATCGGGCTTTTACGGGCAGTTATCTCCCACCTATCTTCCTCGTTTCTCTCTGCATCTTGAGGTGGGGGGTTACTGCCCGTTAATGCGGGATAAAATGAAAACAGGGTGCTTCTGTGCACCCTGTTTTCTTGCTGATAAAATTTACAGCATTTTATGAAAGCAACCTTTATCATCTATTACCAAGTAACTAAAAAAAGATACATGATTTTCCCAATAAAATGGATGACAAATTCCAAAAAGTACGTTAATATAGTTCATAATGTTTTTATTTAATCATATTAAATAAATAGAGGTGCTGTACAAAATGTCTAATAATCGCGAGTTGCTAATGGAAGATCTGTCTACGAATTTTTTTGCTATGTTTCGTACATTACGTAATGATATGGGCAAAATTTTCGGTGATTATATTCCATGGAATGAATTTATCGTGTTGCGTATTTTAAATCGGGTCCAAAAAGAAATGGTTTCCCATGTTGCGAATGAGCTGAACGTATCGAATAGCCACATTACGGCTGTTGCAGAAAAATTAATTAAAAAAGAACTTGTAACGCGTTCGCGCTGTACATCAGACCGTCGTGTTGTGTATTTGGAGATTCTTGATAAAGGGAAAGAATTAGTGGCTGAGATGGAAATGCGAAAGAAGGAATATTTTAAAGAGCGATTTTCTACTTTGTCTGAAGATGAAATGCAAGTCATGATTTCTATTTTACAAAAGCTAATTTAGTAAGAAATAGCATTCATATTTCATATTGTTAAATAAATGGTGGAAAAGTTAGGGAATCATATGATGCGTTGAAGATAGTGAAATGAGACTTCCATCAGTGGGGGGGTCTTCATCCCCCATCTAGCTTTTTCGCTTTTCTCTGCATCTTGAGATGGGGGTCTTACTACCCGCGAATAGCGGGATAAATTCCATACTAAGGAGCGGTCTTACTATGCAAAAGCCTTCGCAATCAATGCGAAGGCTTTTCATGTGTATTTAGAATGGAATGGAGCATACTAACAATATCATTATACAGAAGGGAAGAAAGAAGTATGTCAAGTCGTAATGGTAGTAAAGGAAGCGGGAATCAAGGAGCACCCAAAGTAGGGCAATATCAACAGGAGTTCGGCACAGAGTTTGTTACTGGTGATGATAATAAAGGGAAAGAATATCGCTCGAAAAAAGGGAGCAAATCAAGGAAGGAGTGAAGCATATTCACTTCTTCTTTATTATTAAATAAAGTGAAAGTTTTCACTAAACGGGTGTATGCTAGCAAATATTCCTCGCTTAACTGCTTTTTTTAGGATTTTGCTACGTAATTTTAATGCTCCACATGTAGAGGGATAAAAAAAAGCCATCTTGTCATTGCAAGATGGCTTAGGAAGGGGGGACAATTTCTGTCAATTTAAGCTAGGGATAGAAAGCTGTTCGAGACATTAGGGGATGTCTCATTATTAGGGAGGAACAGCTTCGATAGTTATACTATAAAAGATTGATGTGAATTCAATGTGAATTTGGCGTGAAAGAATAAGGAATTTTCTATTTTTTATACGAAAATAAAAGTTGAAATTCAAAAGAAAAAAGATTATGCTCAACTATGTATGGAGTATGGAGGACGGATTAAGGGAGTTAGTATTATGGAAATGATAGAAAAACGTGACTTGAATGATCGTTTTATACGATTAAGTCCACCACAAATTTTAGCGATTGGATTTTTTGCTTTAATTATTGTTGGCGGCATATTATTGAAATTACCGATTGCGACGAAAACGTCTATTAGTTGGGTTGATGCTTTTTTCACAGCAACATCAGCTGCGACTGTAACGGGCTTAGGTGTAGTAGATGTAAATAGTACATTTACCATATTTGGACAAGTTGTCATCATGCTTCTTATACAAACAGGCGGTTTAGGGTTAATGACAATTGCTATTTTAATAGTTTGGGTGCTCGGAAAGAAAATAGGATTACGTCATCGACTTCTTATTGGAGAAGCATTAAATCAAACGAATATTGGCGGACTTGTAAAATTAGTAAAACGAGTGTTTTTCTTCTCGCTTTGTATTGAATTCGTTGGAGTATTATTTTTATCCATTCGTTTTGTTCCTGAATTCGGATTGGGAAAAGGGCTATATTACAGCTTGTTTCACGTCGTAGCTGCTTATAATAATGCAGGATTTGCTTTATGGCCAGATAATTTAACGAGATATGTTGGAGATCCTATCATTAATATTGGTATTTGTTCTTTAATTGTAATAGGTGGTTTAGGTTTTACAGTACTAATTGATATATGGTACAGTCGAAGTTTTCGAAAATTAACACTGCATTCGAAAATCATGATTGTTGGTACAATTGCGTTGATTATTTTTTCAATGACTGTCATCTTTATATTAGAGTATAGTAATGTTAAAACATTAGGTTCTTTATCGTTAAATGAAAAATTGTGGGCATCATTCTTCCAAGGGATTACCCCTCGTACAGCTGGGTTTAATACAATTGATTATGGAAGTATGAATGAATCAACGTTGTTTTTTACGATGGTACTTATGTTTATTGGAGCCGGAAGTGTTTCAACTGGAGGCGGTATTAAGCTTACGACTTTTGTTATTTTAATTACATCTGTTATTTCATTTTTTAAGAAAAAAGAAGATGTTATTTTATTTCGTCGTACAATTAAAATGTCAACAGTGATGAGAGCTTTGTCGATTGTAATTGCAAGTCAATTTTTAATTTTTGTAGCAGTATTTGTACTTATGCTTACTGAAAACTTTAGCTTTATTGAATTGTTGTTTGAAACGGTTTCAGCCTTTGGAACAGTTGGATTATCAATGGGAATTACAGCTGATTTATCAGCTTTTGGGAAATGTGTGATTATGTTTGTTATGTTTTGTGGGTTAATTGGACCATTAACACTTGTGTTTTCACTTGCACGGCCAGCAAAACAAAAAATTCGTTATCCATCTGAGGATGTGTTTACAGGATAAGGTATCTCGCGAAAAGCGAGATACCTTTTATTATGTTCCGTGATGAAAAATTGTCTGGAAGATCCTAATTGATGGAAGTTTCACTTTATACCGCACTAACGGGCAGTAAGATCCCACCTCAATATTCAAAAAAAGCAGAGAGATGGGAACAACTGCCCATAAAAGCTCGATTGGTTCAACTAACCATCAGTAGGAGATAAACCTTCCTCTACTGATGGAAGTTTCACTTTATTACGTAAAAAGAGAGTACAGCAAGCTGATAATAGCTGCTCGAAATATTAGTGCAACAATCGCAGTTATGCCGCCCATTACTGCTGCAATTCCACCTGTAACAGTGGCACCACGGTTATAGGCATATATGCCAATTAGGACAGCAAGAAGTCCAAAGAGTACTGGGAAAACGAATAAAGCTAAGACTGCAAGGGCAAGAGCGATAAATCCTGCTGTTGCTCCCCCTGTTTTTGTTGTTCCTTCTTCTCTTCCATCGTAAGGCACACCATTAGGTGCAATTTCAGCTGCGTATTCTTCTTCAAAATGGTCTTCGTTTTCTCTATAACGTTCTTCATGTTTATCAGTCATTATAATATCTCCTTTCATAAAGAGCTTCATGTTTAGTATGAACTGCTTTTATTTTTTTATCCTCCATTTCGCGGGCAATAAAATCCTCACGTCAAGATTTTGAGAAAATAAAGAAGAAACATGGAAGATAACTGTCGTAAGAGTGCGATTGGTAAGAGCTTTCCAGCAGTGGGGGATGAAGAAAACTCCCCCTGATGAAAGTTTCATTTCATGAGATAGTTAAATTACAAAAGTTGGTATGTCTTCCGCGTTTTTGGAAACGATAAAAAGGAATTGATAGGAAAAAGAGGTGGTTTTGTATGACACAACATCCAATTGAAAACTTAATGAAAACAGCAATGACAAACTTAAAAGAAATGGTGGATGTAAATACGATTGTTGGAAAGCCAGTATCAACAGCTGATGGGAATGTTATTTTAACCGTTTCAAAAGTTGCTTTTGGTTTTGGTGCAGGTGGAAGTGATTTTAAAGGAAGTGGGCAACCACAAGAGGGGCAGAACTTACATCCATTTGGTGGTGGAAGTGGTGCAGGGGTTTCGATTAACCCTGTTGCGTTTTTAGTAGTTGGGGCAAAAGGAATTCAGGTTATGCACTTACATAGCGGTACACATCTTGTAGAAAAAGCATTGGAAGCAGTACCTAATGCAGTGCAGCGGTTAGTAAATAAGAGATAGCGGAACGCTTGCATTTTAAGGAAATTATGATATAGTGGATGAAGTGTGTTTAAAAATTATACGAATATAAAGTAAATGACTATATAAAGAATTAGGATTTAAGAAGAACAAGGGAGAGGTATAAATGATTAACATCAAGAATTTTGTTGTCGGTTTATGTATGTTAGTGAGCGGATTTGTTATATATGTATTAAAGGAAAAAGCACAATTTTAACAAACAGGCTTACTAAGTGGTCTGTTTTTATTTTGACAAAAGTATTGACATTTTTATCGAAAAGAAGTAAAATTTATATTCGTGTCTCGGTTACAGCTAGTATATATTGGTTATTCCTTACTTATACAAGTCTCTAGTTTGCTAAAGATCGGGCAATGATGCCAACAACTTTAGTGATCGTGTATATGATGAATTGTATTTGTAAGCTGTACACGTACTAGTGTATAAGGAGCGGTCGTTGGAACCGCAATGATGAAAGAGAGGCAGGGCTTTCATCCAGTATATGTTACTTTCCCGTTAATTAAATATAAAAAAGAAGGCGCCTTTTTGTAAAAGGTAGCCTTCTTTTTATTTTATCCGCTATTTGCGGGCAGTAAGACCCCCACCTCAAGATGCAGAGAGAAATCAGAAAGAAAGGTAGGGGATAACTGCTGGCATGTGCCCGATTGGTTCAACTAACCATCAGTGGGGGATGAAAAAACACTGATGGAAGTTTCACTTTATCTTAAACGAAACGGACATGTTAAGGAAGTCTTGTAATATGAAACAGCCCGTAAGAGCCCGATTAGTGGGGCTTTTAATCAGCAGGGATGAGGAAGACCCCCGCTGATTAAAATTTCACTTTATTGAATTCTACTTTCAACTTGTTGACAAACTTCTTCAGCTGTTAACCCGCTTGCATCGATAACAGATCCCTTTATCGCAGCGTTGCTAATCCCCGCTACGTTAGAATCCAGCCCGGTTACAACGCAGCAGTTACATCCTTGAACGTCACTTTCAGATTGCAATGAGACTACTTCATGCCCTTTTTGTTCTAATGCTTGTTTTACGTTCGTTAAAGAGTCTTCTACTCCAATTTTCGCCATGTCATTCACCTCCTGCCATCTAGTAATATGTTCCTTTTTCGGAAGAATATTCACTAATTAACAAAGAGGTTTCACACGTTTGGCAGGAGTAGGAAAGAGTTAGTCGTTATAAACCCCAGTCAACATGTCGCTTACAAAACGATCGTTTTGTACATCGTGCATCGTATAATCATTTGATAGTACATCAACTGAGGCAATGTACATAGGATTTTGCGTTGTTCTATTTTGCTCTGCATATGGAAGTAATTCTACATAATCTTCTAATTTACACAGTCCTTTTGTATTCATTAAATCAAATAACTGAAGCATTTCCATTACTTCTTGTCTTGTTCCTTTAATTTGTAAACATGCCATATTATTAGCCCCCTTAAATTTGTCAAAATGATTTTTGAAAATAGGATTATGAGTAATAAGAAAAAAATATGAGTGTTATCCTCAAATTTTATTTTTTATTTTTTCACCTCGCTTTATTACTAGTCTTTTTCTAAAAATATGTGATAGAACGTCCGTTTATTGAATACAATAGATTCGCATCTTTTGACAAAATTCCTTCTCCTAAACAAATATTTTTTTGTAAGAAAAATGTCGAAAAAAATTTTTTGACATTTTGTAAACGTTAACAATGTTGATATATCAATATAAAGAGGGTTGTTCATAAATTTTAAAATTTAAAATTTTCAAAAAATTTCTTTGATTTATTTGAAAAGGGGGCGTAAACTAGGAACCAATAAAAAAAATCAAGGATATAGGGGGCGCTTTCAAGTGAACGAGCAATGGATTTTCTTAAATGGAGAATTTGTTCCAAAAAATGAAGCAAAGGTTTCTGTCTATGATCATGGATATTTATATGGTGATGGGGTATTCGAAGGCATTCGTGTCTATAGTGGAAATGTTTTCCGCTTAAAAGAGCATCTCATTCGTCTGTACGAATCTGCAAAATCCATTTTATTAGAAATTCCATATACGTTGGAAGAAGTGACCAATATTGTTGTTGAAACAATTCGACGTAATCAATTATCTAATGGATATATTCGTTTAGTTGTATCACGCGGAGTTGGAAATCTTGGCTTAGATCCTGATTCGTGTTTAAAGCCAAATGTTGTTGTAATCGCTGAACAATTAGCGTTATTCCCGGCAGAATATTACGAGAAAGGAATTCCGGTTGTAACAGTTGCAACAAGACGGAATCGTCCAGATGTATTAACGCCACAAGTGAAATCACTAAATTACTTAAATAATATTTTAGTGAGAATTGAAGCGAAACTTGCCGGTGTGCAGGAAGCGTTAATGTTAAATGAACAAGGGTATGTTGCAGAAGGTTCTGGTGATAACGTATTTATTGTAAAAGGTAATAAGTTAATTACACCGCCAAGTTCTGCTGGAGCACTAGAAGGAATTACGCGAAATGCGATTATGGAAATTGGTGAGAAGCTTGGCTATGACGTAAGGGAAGAATTATTTACACGTCATGATGTATATGTAGCAGATGAGGTATTTTTAACAGGTACAGCAGCTGAAGTTATTGCGGTAACAATGGTTGATGGCAGAGAAATTGGAGCTGGGAAACCAGGAGCGCATACAAATCGTTTGTTAGAAGAATTTCGTAAGCTTGTTGTAGAAGATGGCGAAAAAATTTATGAAGAAAATAAAGTAAGTTGATAGGAGAGTAACCGATGCGAAGCAATATGATTAAACAAGGTATTGACCGAGCGCCGCATCGAAGTTTGCTTCATGCAGCAGGCGTTAAAGAAGAAGATTTTCATAAACCATTTATTGCAATTTGTAATTCATATATCGATATTGTTCCAGGGCATATTCATTTAAGAGATCTTGCTGATGTAGCGAAAGCTGCCATTCGTGAAGCAGGAGGTGTTCCTTTTGAATTTAATACGATTGGTGTTGATGATGGAATTGCAATGGGACATATCGGAATGCGATATTCACTCCCAAGTCGAGAAATCATTGCAGATGCAGCAGAAACAGTAATTCAAGCTCATTGGTTTGACGGAGTTATGTTTATGCCAAATTGTGACAAAATTACACCGGGAATGCTGATGGCATCTGTTCGGACGAATGTTCCTTCTGTTTTTGTATCTGGAGGACCAATGGAAGCAGGGAAATCAAAAGATGGCACTCCGCTTTCATTAGCATCTGTATTTGAAGGAGTTGGCGCTCATAAGTCGGGGAAATTAACTTTAGAGCAGCTGATTGATATGGAAAAATCAGCATGCCCAACGTGCGGTTCCTGCTCAGGGATGTTTACAGCAAATTCTATGAATACCATCATGGAAATGCTTGGTGTTGCGCTTCCTGGAAATGGAACGGTTGTTGCAACAAGTGAAGAACGACATAACTTAATTCGTCAGGCTGCTTTTCATTTAATGGATTTAATTGAGCGTGATATAAAGCCGCGAGACATTATTACAAAAGAAGCAATTGATGATGCTTTTGCATTAGATATGGCGATGGGGGGATCGACAAATACAGTTTTACATATGTTAGCCATCGCGAATGAAGCAGGTATTGAATATGACTTGCAGCGTATTAATGATATTGCAAAGCGTGTTCCATACTTAGCGAAAATTAGCCCAGCTTCTCATTATTCCATGCATGATGTGCATGAAGC
The DNA here is from genome assembly GCF_002560985.1 of Bacillus sp. AFS018417. Lineage (NCBI taxonomy): Bacteria > Bacillati > Bacillota > Bacilli > Caryophanales > Bacillaceae > Bacillus > Bacillus sp. AFS018417. The sequence continues at coordinate 188,759 of NZ_NTTM01000030.1, read as the reverse complement.
AGGTGGAGTAGCAGCTATTATTAAAGAGCTTTCACAAATTCCAGGGGCAATTCATCCAGAGCGCATTACAATTTCAGGGAAAAGCATTTATGAAACAGTAGAAGAAGGAAAAATCTTAGATGAAAAAGTAATTCGTCCGAAAGAACGACCATATCGTAAAACAGGTGGTCTTTCCATTCTCTTTGGAAATTTAGCACCAGATGGTTCTGTCCTAAAAATTGGAGCTATCGATGAATCTGTTACATCATTTGTTGGTGAAGCGATTTGTTTTGATTCTCATGATGAAGCGGTTGCTGCGATTGATAGTGGTGTTGTGAAAGAAGGGCATGTTGTTGTCATCCGATATGAAGGTCCAAAAGGAGGACCTGGTATGCCGGAAATGTTAGCTCCAACATCAGCGATTGTTGGAAGAGGACTGGGAACAAAGGTTGCATTGATTACCGATGGACGCTTCTCCGGAGCAACAAGGGGGATTGCGATTGGTCATGTATCACCAGAAGCGGCTGAAGGAGGACCAATTGCATATGTGGCAGACGGTGATCCAATCATTATTAATTTAAAAGATGGTATTATTCATTGGGAAATTTCTAAAGAAGCATTAGAACAACGGAAAAAACAATTTATTTCTCCAGAGCCGAAAGTAAAAACTGGATATTTAGCACGATATGCAAAGCTTGTTACTTCGGCAAATACAGGAGGAATTATGAAAGTATAAAGTAAAACTTCCGTTCGCGGAGGGATAAAGCGTTGATAGGGAGGAGTAGTTGATTGTGAAGCCTCACAGAGAGTCGGTGGTTGGTGGAAACCGATGGTTCACGTTGACGAACATCGCCCTTGAGTGTCAAGCTGAAGCACTTGCTTAGGTTTGGACGGTAGCTCCGTTATTAGCTTGACTCTATTAGAGTCACTGAGGCAAGAATTTTTCTTGCAAAGAAGGGTGGTACCACGAAGTCTTTCGTCCCTTCAGCACATAGCTGGAGTGTGGGCGAAAGACTTTTTTATTTATACGCGTATTTCATAAAGGAGGTTTGTAGAAACGATGTCTTCAAAAACGGAAGAGAAAATGGCAACCGGTGCACAGTTATTGTTAAATGCGCTTAGAAAGGAAAAGGTAGAAGTCATTTTTGGCTATCCAGGAGGAGCTGTTTTGCCGCTATATGATGCGCTTTACGATTGTGAAATTCCTCATATCTTAACAAGGCATGAACAAGGAGCAATTCATGCAGCAGAAGGATATGCAAGAATTACTGGAAAGCCAGGTGTTGTTATTGCTACAAGTGGGCCAGGGGCGACAAATGTGATTACTGGTTTAGCGGATGCGATGATGGATTCCTTACCGCTTGTCGTATTTACTGGGCAAGTTTCAACAACGCTTATAGGAAGTGATGCCTTTCAAGAAGCGGATATCATCGGACTTACAATGCCTGTCACAAAGCACAACTATCAAGTACGAAATGTTTCGGATTTACCAAGGATTATAAAAGAAGCATTCCATATTGCAGCAACAGGTAGACCAGGTCCAGTCGTCATTGATCTTCCGAAAAATATGGTTGTAGAAATGGGAGAGCGATGTAGCAATGTAGAGATGGATTTACCTGGGTACCAGCCGAATTATCATCCGAATCAACTACAAATTAACAAACTGCTACAAGCAATTGAAGTAGCAAAGAAACCGCTTATTTTAGCGGGTGCTGGCGTATTGCATGCAAAAGCAGCAAATGAATTAACCGCATTTGCTCGCATGTATCATCTTCCGGTCGTTCATACATTACTTGGTCTTGGAGGGTTTCCATCCGATGATACATTGTTTTTAGGAATGGGTGGTATGCATGGTTCTTACGCAGCAAATATGGCTTTGTATGAATGTGACTTGTTAATAAATATAGGGGCACGTTTTGATGATCGTCTGACTGGAAATTTAGCTTACTTTGCAAAGGGAGCAACGGTAGCGCATATTGATATTGATCCTGCAGAAATTGGAAAAAACGTTGTGACGGAAATTCCAATTGTAGCCAGTGCTAAACATGCTCTAGAAGCGTTATTAGAGTGTAAAGGAGAGAAACAAAATCATAAAGAATGGCTACAGCTTTTACGAAGAAGAAAGAATCGTTACCCATTTTGCTATAAAGACGATTCACAAATGTTAAAACCGCAGGCTGTAATTCAAATGCTTTATGAAGTTACAAATGGAAATGCAATTATAACGACAGATGTTGGACAGCATCAAATGTGGACAGCACAATACTATGCATTGAAACAGCCTGATAAATGGGTTACATCAGGAGGACTAGGAACGATGGGGTTTGGTCTGCCAGCTGCGATTGGAGCACAAATTGCCGAGCCTAATGAACTCGTTGTAGCAATCGTAGGTGATGCCGGTTTTCAAATGACATTGCAAGAATTAAGTGTTTTAAAGGAACATCACCTTCCCGTTAAAGTGCTGATTTTAAATAATGAAGCACTCGGCATGGTAAGACAATGGCAAGATGAGTTTTATAATCAGCGTTATTCTCATTCTGTGCTTTCTTGTCAACCAGACTTTGCTATGTTAGCCCACGCTTATGGAATTAAAGGGATCCGTATTGAAAATCCGCTAACGGCAAAAGAGCAATTGCGAGAAGCGATGAATTTACAAGAACCTGTTCTTATTGATTGCCGTGTTTTACAATCTGAAAAAGTTATGCCTATGGTTGCTCCTGGAAAAGGTGTTCACCAAATGGAGGGGGTGGAAGAGTGAAACGGATTGTTACAGCAACGGTTCGAAATCAAAGTGGAGTTTTAAACCGTATTACAGGTGTGATGACGAGGAGGCATTTTAATATTGAAAGTATTTCAGTGGGGCATACAGAATCATCACATATTTCAAGAATGACATTTGTTGTTCACGTTGAAGATGTCCAGCAAGTGGAGCAGCTTATTAAGCAACTTCATAAACAAATTGATGTATTAAAAGTATCTGATATTACAGAAGAAGCAATGATTGCAAGAGAACTTGCACTTATTAAAGTGTCTACGACAATTGCTTCTAGATCTGAATTATATAGTTTAATTGAACCGTTTCGCGCAGCTGTTATAGATGTTGGAAAGGATTCCATCGTCGTTCAAGTAACAGGGGCACAAGAAAAAGTAGAAGCGCTTATTGAATTATTGCGTCCATATGGTTTAAAAGAAATTGCAAGAACAGGAGTAACAGCCTTTACAAGAAGTATGAAAAAGCAAGACAAACAACAAGTAATGTTAATTAATTAATTTTTAAAATATAGGAGGAGAAAGAAAATGGCAAAAGTTTATTATGAAAAGGATGTAACAGTAAATGTATTAAAAGGAAAGAAAGTAGCGATTGTTGGATATGGGTCTCAAGGTCATGCTCATGCGCAAAATTTACGTGATAACGGTTTTGACGTTGTTGTAGGTCTTCGTCAAGGGAAGTCTTGGGAAAAGGCAAAAGAAGATGGATTTTCTGTATATAAGGTTGCTGAAGCTACAAAACTAGCAGATGTTGTAATGGTATTGCTTCCAGATGAACAACAGCCGGAAGTTTATGAAACAGAAATTGCACCGAATTTACAAGAAGGAAATGCACTCGTGTTTGCTCATGGGTTTAACGTTCATTTTGATCAAATTACACCGCCGGAAGATGTGGATGTATTTCTTGTAGCGCCAAAAGGACCGGGGCATCTTGTACGCCGAACATTTGTAGAAGGCGCAGCGGTACCAGCATTATTTGCGGTTTATCAAGATGCAACAGGAACAGCTTATGAAAAGGCACTATCGTATGCAGATGGAATCGGAGCAACTCGCGCCGGTGTACTCCAAACGACATTTAAAGAAGAAACAGAAACAGATTTATTTGGAGAGCAAGCAGTACTTTGCGGAGGAGCAACTGCTCTTGTGAAAGCGGGTTTTGAAACATTAGTAGAAGCTGGCTATCAACCGGAACTTGCATATTTTGAATGTTTACATGAACTAAAGCTTATTGTCGATCTTATGTATGAAGGTGGATTAGAAAATATGCGCTACTCAGTTTCGGACACAGCACAGTGGGGGGATTTCGTATCAGGGCCGCGCGTTGTAACAGAGCATACGAAACAAGCGATGCAAGAAGTATTAAAAGATATTCAAGATGGAACGTTTGCTAGAGGATGGATTGCTGAACATAAAGCAGGAAGACAAAAATTCCATGCAATTAATGCAGAGGAGAATGCGCATCAAATTGAAGTGGTAGGTCGTAAATTACGTGAGATGATGCCATTTGTAAAGCCGAGAGTGAAAATGGAGGTTAAGTAATATGAAGCAAATTTTGTTCATGGATACGACGCTTCGCGATGGGGAGCAATCGCCTGGAGTAAATTTAAATGAACAAGAAAAATTACAAATTGCACGGCAGTTAGAGAGGCTTGGAATTAATGTAATGGAGGCGGGCTTTGCGTCCGCTTCTGAAGGTGATTTTCGGTCAGTGAAACGTATAGCTGAAACAATTCAAAATGCTTCTGTTATGAGTCTGGCCCGTGCGAAGGAAAGTGATATTCGTACTGCATATGAAGCGTTAAAAGGAGGCGTATCTCCTCGATTACATGTATTTCTGGCAACGAGCGATATTCATATGAAATATAAGCTCCGTATGTCGAAGGATGAAGTATTAGATACAATTCATCGTTCTGTAAAGCTTGGAAAATCATTATTTTCAACGGTACAGTTTTCTGCAGAAGATGCAACGCGAACAACGCCTTCTTTTTTAGCAGAAGCTGCAGAGGTTGCAATTCGCGCTGGAGCGGATGTAATTAACATTCCCGATACAGTAGGATATACCAATCCAGAGGAATATTTTTCTCTTTTCCGATATTTAAAAGAGCATGTTTCATCTTTTGAGAAAGCTATTTTCTCCTGCCATTGTCACGATGATCTTGGCATGGCAGTAGCCAACTCATTAGCAGCGATTGAAGGCGGTGCACTTCAAGTAGAAGGAACGATTAATGGAATTGGAGAACGTGCTGGTAATGCTGCTCTCGAAGAAGTTGCAGTTGCTCTCCATATTCGAAACGATTATTACGGGGCGTCATCTTCCATGCAATTAAAAGAAATTAAAGCAACAAGTACACTTGTAAGCCGTTTAACAGGCATGGTTGTTCCGAAAAATAAAGCAATCGTTGGTGCAAATGCGTTTGCCCATGAATCTGGTATTCATCAAGATGGGGTTTTAAAAGAAGCATCTACTTATGAAATTATTTCACCTTCTCTTGTAGGGGAAGAACAAAATAAATTTGTACTTGGAAAACATTCTGGCCGCCATGCCTTTACAGAAAAAATGAAAGAGTTAGGCTATGAATTTACAGAAGAAGAGCGGGACTTAGCGTTCCATGCTTTTAAACGGTTAGCTGATCGAAAGAAAGAAATTACAGAAGAAGATTTACAGGCGCTTGTATTGGGAGAAACTGCATTTGCTAAACAGCAGTACGATATTAAACAATTGCAAGTTCATTTTGTATCAAGCAGCATTCAAAGTGCAACCGTCTGTTTAGAAGATACTGATGGAAATGTGCTGGAGGATGCCGCGACTGGGGCCGGTAGCATTGAAGCAATTTATAATGCGATTCAAAGAATTCTTCATTTAAAATGTGAGCTTGCTGACTATCGTATTCAATCGATTACACAAGGACAAGATGCGTTAGCTCATGTTCATGTTGAGTTGAAAGAAGACGGACACCAAGTTTCAGGTTTTGGTGTAGCGCAAGATGTACTGGAAGCTTCAGCTCGTGCTTACGTATATGCAGCAGGGAAATTAAAAACATTACGATCACTTACAAAATCGTAAAGGAGTGCTTGAAGATGGAAAAACGAATCGTTTGTTTAGCTGGTGATGGAGTTGGGCCAGAAATTATGGCTAGCGCAAAACAAGTGTTAGAGATGGTAGAAAGGTTATACGGTCACCATTTTTATTTGCAGGATGAATTGTTTGGGGGAGCAGCAATTGATGGATTCGGTCAGCCCCTTCCACCTCGCACATTAACAGCTTGTTTAGCGAGTGATGCAGTATTGCTTGGTGCGGTTGGAGGACCATATTGGGATCATGCAAAAGAGCGTCCTGAACAAGGACTTCTTACACTTCGAAAAGGCTTAGGGGTATTTGCAAATGTTCGACCGGTTTCCGTTGAAGAGGCAACAGCGCATTTATCACCACTAAAGGCGGCAGAGCAAGTTGATTTTGTCGTTGTTCGTGAGTTAACAGGCGGTATCTATTTCTCATTTCCGAAAGAGCGGACAGAAGAAGTGGCAACAGATACACTTACTTATCATCGCCGTGAGGTAGAACGAATTGTTTCATATGCATTTCAATTAGCAAAAAAACGTCGTAAAAAAGTAACGTCTATCGACAAAGCAAATGTTTTAGAATCTAGTAAACTATGGCGACAAGTAACAGAAGAAGTAGCAATTCGCTATCCAGAAGTAGAGTTAGAGCATTTATTAGTAGATGTTGCAGCAATGGAACTCATTCGTAATCCAAGACGATTTGATGTTATCGTTACAGAAAATTTATTTGGCGATATTTTAAGTGATGAAGCATCTGTATTAGCGGGGTCATTAGGTATGTTACCGTCTGCAAGTCATGCGGAGAATGGTCCATCTCTTTATGAACCAATTCATGGATCAGCGCCGGATATTGCTGGGAAAAACAAAGTGAATCCAATCGCAATGCTTCGCTCCGTTGCAATGATGCTTGGGCAATCATTTGGATTAAGAAAAGAAGGAGAAGCAATTGAAGAAGCAATTTCTACAGTCCTTCGTTCTGGAAAATGTACAGCAGATTTAGGCGGGAATGAAACGACAACTTCGTTTACAAAGTATGTATTACAAACGATGGAAGAACAGGCACTGGTAGGGAGAGGGAGATAATGGGGAAAACATTATTAGATAAACTCTGGGAGCGACATGTTGTAGCAACGAATGAAAACGGCCTGGATTTACTATATATTGATCTGCATCTTGTTCATGAGGTGACATCGCCGCAAGCGTTTGAAGGCTTGCGGCTTGCGAATCGAACAGTTAGACGGCCTGATTTAACATTTGCGACGATGGACCATAATGTTCCAACAAAAGATGTTTGGAATATTACAGATAAAATTGCGAAACAGCAAATGGATACACTTCGCAAAAATTGTCAGGAATTTGGAGTACTGTTAGCTGATATGGGTGATGAGGAACAAGGGATTGTACATGTTATTGGTCCAGAACTTGGACTTACACAGCCAGGAAAAACAATTGTATGTGGTGATAGTCATACATCAACACATGGAGCATTTGGTGCATTAGCATTTGGAATTGGCACAAGTGAAGTAGAACACGTTTTAGCAACGCAAACATTATGGCAACGCAAACCAAAAGCGATGGGAATTGAACTGAAAGGATTATTGCCAAAAGGAGTATATGCAAAGGACATTATTTTACATGTACTTGCTACATATGGAGTAGCCGTTGGTACGGGGCATGTCATAGAGTTTTATGGTGAAACCGTAAAAGAAATGACGATGGAAGAGCGGATGACGCTTTGTAATATGGCGATTGAGGGCGGTGCAAAGGCTGGGATTATTGCACCGGATGAAGTGACGTTTGATTATGTAAAAGGGCGACAATACGCACCAAAAGAGTTTGGACAGGCAGTTACAAAGTGGAGTGAATTATACACGGATACAGATGCGGTGTATGACATGGTTATTACGGTTGATGTTGCAAGTTTAGCACCGTATATTACGTGGGGAACAAATCCAGGGATGGGGCTGCGCGTTGATGAAGTTCTTCCGCAGGCAAATGATATCAATGATGAAAGAGCGTATGCTTATATGGGACTTCAACCAGGACAAAGTACAGCGGATATTCCAATTCACCACGTGTTTATCGGTTCTTGCACAAATTCCCGCTTATCTGATTTAGAAATTGCCGCTGCGGTTGTGAAAGGAAAGAAGGTAAAAGAAGGATTAAGGGCTCTTGTTGTCCCTGGGTCAAAGCAAGTGAGAGATGCAGCGATGAAAAAAGGATTACATCTTATATTTGAAGAGGCGGGATTTGAGTGGAGGGAACCAGGGTGTTCGATGTGTCTTGGGATGAATCCAGATCAAGTGCCAGAAAGTGAACATTGTGCTTCTACTTCAAATCGTAATTTTGAAGGAAGACAAGGAAAAGGAGCAAGAACGCATCTCGTTAGTCCAGCTATGGCTGCTGCAGCTGCAATTTACGGTCATTTTGTTGATGTGAGAAAGGAGAACTACGATGGAGCCATTTCATATTCATAAAGGTACGACTGCAGTATTGATGCGTGATAATATTGATACGGATCAAATTATTCCGAAGCAGTATTTAAAGCGGATTGAAAGAACAGGATTTGGAGAGTTTTTATTTGATGAATGGCGCTATTTAGATAATCGTCAAGAAGATCCTGCGTTTCCATTGAACGCTCCCGAGCGAAAAGGTGCTACGATTCTAATTACAGGAGAAAACTTCGGTTGCGGTTCTTCTAGAGAACATGCACCGTGGGCTCTTGCTGATTATGGGTTTCGCGCTATTATCGCAGGAAGTTTTGCCGATATTTTTTATATGAATTGTACAAAAAATGGGATTCTTCCGATTGTGATGGGAAAGGAAATTCGTAAGCAGCTTGCATCTATAGCGCCCCAGGCGATGATAGAAATAGATTTAGAGAATGAAGTAGTAATAACTCCTGAGGAAAGCTTTTCTTTCTCCATTGAACCGATGTGGAAAGAAAAGTTGCTCAGTGGTTTAGATGATATTGGAGTTACGCTTCAATATGAAGGTGTGATTACAGAATACGAGATGAAAATAGGTCGTTAATGTATATATATTCATTTTGTTTTTTTAACATATAAGTCGCTGCTATGCAGAAGAAAAAGTGGCCTACACTTGTTTTTTCTCTTTGTTATAGCATTTTATGGAGAGGGAGAGGGTCTGATCGCTTCTGTGCATGGCTAGATGCTCTCTTCTATCTAAAAAGAAAGATATTATTTCAATTTTTAAACTTGTATTTATATGAGAGTGAATCGTATATTATTTCAAAAAAATGAAAGAAAATTATTTACTTTTGATTTAATTGGTAGTATACTGACTTCAAACAAAGAGGAGAAAGGGAGTAATGACAATGTTCACTTTACAATCAGTCATTTCATTTACACGACATCATCATACATAAACCCTTGAACCTAGCGTGAAAAAACGTGTAGGTACAAGGGTTATTTCCATTGTACCTACATTCTCTAAAGAGCTATGTAGGTATTTTTATCTACATAGCTCTTTTTTCGTTTTCTTAGCGCTATGTTATGAATGTATGAGTATTTTCGAAGATAAACTCGTAACAAATAATGTATCAAAATTCCGTCAGAAAATTCCCACTTCTAGTGTGTTACAAGGGATAGCTGAGTGGTGAGTAGGAGTAGTTCAAGAAATTCATAATGGACAAATAAGAGACGCATATTAAATATGTTATCTTTGTAGATTTTTTGTAGACATGTGCCAAGAAAGTAGAGGTGTAACGATGAAAAAATGGAAAAGAGCCAATCCAAATGGAACAAAGGATTTTTTGTTTCAAGAATGTACATTAATGGAAGAGATTGAACAAAGATTAAGACGTACATTTATCGAGAGAGGATACGAAGAAATACGGACACCTATGATTGAATTTTATGATGTGTTTGCATTTCAAAACCGTCCTATTGACGAGGAGAAAATGTATAAGTTTTTTGATTCTGAGGGACGCATCCTTGTTCTTAGACCGGATATGACAATTCCGCTAGCACGTGTAATTGGAACAAAAAAGATGAAAACTCCTTTGAAATTAACATATAGTGGAAATGTTTTCAGAGCAAATGAATCTTTAACAGGGAAATATAATGAAATTACACAAACTGGAATCGAAATTATTGGTATTGATAATATACGCGCTGAAATTGAGTGTATTGTAAGCGCGATTGCAGCTTTGCAATCAGCTGGCATTCAATCATTTAAAATTGAAATTGGCCAAGTGGAACTCTATAAATCCATTGTGAAGAAATTGTCTTTGCGAGAAGAAGATGAATACGCATTGCGAGAATATATTGAGAGTAAAAATTTTGCCGCTTTGTCCCGTTTTTTACAAGAAAAGCAGTTAGATATGCAAGATGAAACAGTACGATTATTACAAAAATTACCTCGTTTATTTGGTGGATTAGAAGTAGTTGAAGAAGCTGAAAAACTTGCTGTGAGTAAGGAAATGAAAAGAGCAATTGCGAGGATAAAAAACATATATGAAAACATCAATCGCCTTGGTTATGGTCAATATATATCTATTGATTTGGGGATGATCCAACATCTTAATTATTATACTGGTGTAATCTTTCGCGGATATATATCCGATGTTGGAGAAGAGATTGTTAGCGGTGGAAGATATGATGAATTGATTGGAAATTTTGGTGAATCTTTCCCTGCAGTAGGATTAGCAATACAAGTAAATCAAATTGTACGTACTTTACAAGAACGGAACGAAAATTCATACCCAAAACAAATAGATGCTCTCATATATTATTCGTTAGATATGATTTCCGAAGCAGAAAAATTACGTATTTTACTTGGCAAAGATGGTATAAAGATAGAACTGTCAATGTTGGGAAATTTACAAGATACATTTCAATTTGCAAGAGCACGCGATGTGAAAACTGTGATTGATGTATCGGGAGATGCTTTAGTCGAATATGTTTGGAAAGGGAAATGGATCATGCAGAAAAAAGGAGAATCCTCATGCGTAACATTCAAATTGCGTTAACGAAAGGGAGATTGGAACGACATGTAATTCCGTTATTTGAACGAATCGGTATTGATTGTTCAGAACTAAAAGATAAAGGAAGGAAGCTTGTATTCCAAAGTAATAATTCTCAAATTTCATTCATTCTTGTAAAAGCAGTTGATGTTGTAACGTATGTAGAACATGGTATAGCTGATATTGGTGTTGTCGGCAAAGATATTTTGCTTGAATATGAAAACGATGTATATGAAATGATTGATTTAGGGGTAGGACGTTGTAAATTTTGCGTTGCTTCCGTTTCGTCGTATAGTCCAAACGGTTATAACAAAAAGAGGATTGCAACAAAGTATCCGAATATTACTTCTGCATATTTTCGCAAGAAGGGAGAAGATGTAGAAATTATTAAAATAGAAGGTTCTGTTGAGATTGCTCCTTTGTTAGGGTTAACAGATGCAATCGTTGATATTGTAGAAACGGGACAAACATTAAAAGAAAACGGATTAGTAGTATTTGAAGAAATTTGCGACATTTCAGCACGTTTAATTGTAAACAAAGCATCTTTAAAAATGAAAAAAGACGAAATATTCAATATTATAAATAAAGTGGAAACTGTCTTAATAGAAAAGGAATGAAGGAGGGTAAATATGGAAATTGTATATGAGGATTATTCTAATATTTTATGGAAGGTAAAACAGCTAAGAGAACAGGCAAACACAATAGAAGAAACGATTCAACAAGATGTGAGGAAAATTGTTGAAAGTGTAAAAGAACAGAAAGATGAAGCGCTATTTTCGTATACGAAGGCTTTTGACAAAGTAGAGTTGAATCAATTTCAAGTTTCGGAAGAAGAACTGGAATTAGCATATAAAAGTGTTGAACCGGCATTTTTAGCAGCATTGGAAAAAGCAAAGGATAATATCATTTCCTATCACGAAAAGCAAAAGAGACAAGGTTTTATTGATACAGAGAAAGAGGGGATTATTCGCGGACAGCTAGTTCGTCCATTGCAAACTGTTGGTGTATATGTACCAGGAGGAACGGCAGCATATCCATCATCAGTTCTCATGAATGTCTTACCAGCAAAAATTGCGGGCGTCAACAAGATTGTCATGGTAACACCGCCGAATTGTGAAGGAGTAGATCCACATATTTTAGCAGCAGCAAAAGTTGCTGGAGTTGATGAGGTATATACAGTAGGGGGAGCACAAGCAATTGCTGCGCTAGCATATGGAACAGAATCGATTCCGCGTGTTGATAAGATTGTAGGACCAGGAAATATATATGTTGCATTAGCGAAGCGAGAAGTATTTGGTTCAGTTCATATCGATATGATTGCTGGCCCGTCTGAGATTGTTGTTATTTCTGATGAAACGGGGAATGCAGCGTATATTGCTGCCGATTTATTATCACAAGCAGAGCACGATATACGTGCAACAGCTATTTGTATCACAACTTGTTTAGAATTAGCGCAGGAAGTGAATAGAGAAATAGAAAAACAATTGATGAGCCTTCCGAGAAGTGAAATAGCTCGTGAATCCATTAACAGAAACGGAGCGATTCTTGTTGTAGATTCATTAGAACAAGCGTTTCAGCTCTCAAATGAAATTGCGCCGGAGCATTTAGAATTGCACATAAAAGAACCGATGACAGCTCTTTCGAATATTCAACATGCAGGTTCTATCTTTTTAGGTCCGTATGCGCCGGAACCACTGGGTGATTATATGGCGGGTCCGAATCACGTGTTACCAACGAGTGGAACAGCAAGGTTTTTTTCTCCATTGTCTGTTGATGATTTTATGAAAAAATCGAGCTTTTTATTTTATACAAAAGAAGCTTTAGGACAAGTGCAACAGCATATTGTCAATCTAGCAGAAAAAGAAGGATTACAAGCTCATGCAAGAGCAATTGAGATTCGTTTTAAAGGAGGGGAAAAGTAATGCGCGCTGCAAAACAAACGAGAATTACAACCGAAACAAAGATTTCTGTAGCACTGCAACTAGATGGTAATCAAGAAGTTTCAATTCAAACGGGGGTTGGTTTTTTTGATCATATGTTGACATTATTTGCAAAGCACGGCCGCTTCGGGTTGCAAATTGAAGCTGATGGCGATGTGCATATTGATGCTCATCATACGGTAGAAGATGTTGGAATTGTTCTTGGGAACTGTTTAAAAGAAGCACTTGGTGATAAAGCAGGAATTAATCGTTACGGCACAGCTTATGTACCGATGGATGAAGCGTTAGGATTTGTTACAGTTGATATAAGTGGAAGGTCCTATCTCGTGTTTGATGGTGAATTTACAAATCCAAAACTTGGTGATTTTGACACGGAACTAGCTGAAGAATTTTTTCGTGCGGTGGCTCATGCAGCAAATATAACTTTACATGCACGAGTTTTATATGGAAGTAACACGCATCACAAAATTGAAGCGCTTTTTAAAGCATTTGGACGTGCACTGCGTGATGCCGTCGAGACAAATGAAAAAATTATAGGAGTAAATTCCACGAAAGGAATGTTGTAATATGATTGCGATTGTAGATTATGGAATGGGCAACATTCGAAGTGTAGAGCAAGCGTTAAGACATATTGGAGCAGAGTATATTGTAACGGATGAAGCAGAAGTATTTCTGAATAGCGACGGCGTTATTTTGCCGGGAGTTGGTGCGTTTCCAAGCGCGATGCGTTGTTTAGAAGAGAAAGGGCTAATTTCTGTTTTGAAGCAAGTTGCTATTGCAGGAAAACCACTGTTTGGAATTTGTTTGGGGATGCAGCTTTTATTTGAAGAAGGTGAAGAGATTGAAAGAACGAAAGGGTTAGGATTGCTTCCAGGAACGGTAAGAAAATTAGACGTACCATATAAAATTCCTCATATGGGATGGAATAAGTTACAAAAGAAAAAGGAGCATCCTTTATGGAATGAAATAGAGGATGGTGCTTTCGTCTATTATGTTCATTCTTATTATGCGCAATGTCCAAATGATGTTGTAGTAGGCGCTAGTGAGTATGGTGTTTTCGTACCAGGAATTGTTTCAAGAGGAAATGTATTTGGGGCTCAGTTCCATCCTGAAAAAAGTGGTGAAATAGGAATTCAAATATTACGAAATTTTAAGGAGGTTATAGAAACATGGAAATCTTCCCAGCTATCGATTTAAAAAATGGTCGTTGCGTTCGTTTGTATCAAGGGCAATTTCAACAAGAAACAGTAATGAATGAAAACCCAGTTGCACAGGCATTGTTATTCGAACAACTTGGTGCACGTGTACTGCACATTGTCGATTTAGATGGAGCTGTTGCAGGACGTTCAGAAAACCTTTCTGTCATTGAAGACATTTGTAAGGCAGTGCGAATTCCAGTGCAAGTGGGAGGCGGGATTCGTTCAATTGCTGCAATTGAAACACTTTTAGCAGCTGGAGTAATGAAAGTAATTCTTGGGACAGCAGCATTATATGATCGTTCATTTGTTGAAGAGGCAGTTCGTTTATATGGAGATAAAATTATTGTTGGAATTGATGCTAAAAATGGTTATGTAGCAACGAGAGGATGGCTAGATGTGTCTGAAACGTCTTATGTACAACTGGCAAAGGAAATGGAGAAAGTGGGTGTGCAGACGCTTATTTTTACTGACATTTCTAGAGATGGAACGCTTACAGGTCCAAATTTTGAACAATTACAAAAATTACAAGATGAGGTTTCGCTTCAAATTGTTGCTTCCGGCGGTGTGAGCTCGCTTGCTGATGTTGAGAAATTACAAGATATGAACTTATACGGCGTTATTATTGGGAAAGCATTATATGATAAAAAAGTTATTTTAGAAGAAGCATTGCAGGTGACAGGCATATGTTAACAAAACGAATTATTCCGTGTTTAGATGTGAAAAATGGTCGTGTTGTAAAAGGCGTAAATTTTGTCGGGTTACAAGATGTTGGCGATCCTGTTGCAATTGCCGCTGCATACAATGAGGCAGGTGCCGATGAACTTGTGTTTTTAGATATTACGGCAACGTACGAAGAACGAAAAACAATGATTGATGTCGTAGAACGTACAGCATCTCAAGTATTTATTCCCCTAACAGTTGGAGGTGGAATCTCGTCTGTCCAAGATATGTATGCATTACTTCGAGCTGGTGCAGATAAAGTTTCATTAAATTCAGCGGCAGTGCAAAGACCAGAGTTAATACAAGAAGGAGCGGAGCAATTCGGTTCTCAATGTATAGTCGTTGCAATCGATGCAAGAAAGGTCGGAGAAAATAAGTGGAATGTATATGTAAATGGAGGCCGCATTGATACAGGAATAGATGTAATCGAATGGGCAAAACGCGTGGAAAGTTTAGGTGCTGGGGAATTACTTTTAACGAGCATGGATGCAGATGGGACAAAAGATGGCTATGATTTACTTTTAACAGAAACAGTTTCAAAAGCAGTTGGTATCCCAGTAATTGCTTCGGGTGGATGTGGGTCAATTGAACATATTGCAGAAGTTTTTCAGCGAACATCAGCAAATGCGGCGTTAGCGGCTTCTATTTTTCATTACGGCACCGCAACCATTCAAGAAACGAAACAAAAGTTACAAGAAGCGCAAATTGAGGTGAGATTGTGAAGCCGGATTTTTCAAAAGGGCTATTGCCAGCTGTTGTGATAGAAGAGGGTACAAAAGATGTTTTAATGCTAGCTTATATGAATGAAGAAGCGTATGAAAAAACATTAGACACAAAAACGACCTGGTTTTATTCTCGTTCACGAAGAGGTTTGTGGAATAAGGGAGAAACATCAGGACATGTTCAACACGTGAAGTCACTATATTTAGATTGCGATCAAGACTCTATTATGGTAGTTGTCCAGCAAGTAGGTGTAGCTTGCCATACAGGAGAAAAGTCATGTTTTCATAATAAGGTGTTATAGGGGGATAAGGAAATGAGCGATGTGTTGCGACAGTTATATGAAACAATTCAACAGCGAAAAGAGAATCCTATCTCTGAGTCGTATACGAATTACTTATTTACAAAAGGAGAAGACAAAATATTAAAGAAATTAGGAGAAGAATGTACTGAAGTTGTAATTGCAGCGAAAAATAATGAGAAAGACGAGCTTATAAAAGAAGTTGTTGATTTTACGTATCATTGCTTAGTGTTACTAGTAGAAAAAAATATATCATTACAAGAGATAGTAGAAGAATTAAATAAACGTCAAGGACAATTATCGAGAGTGGGCGAACGAAAAGAAATTGATACATTATAGGAGGGGAGAAAGATGAGAGTAGATTATCACCTTCATTTAGAAGAAGGTCCGTATTCAATGCGGTGGTTATCTCGCACAAATGAAGCGCTTGAGTATTTTGCACCGATTGAGGAAGAGAAACATTCAATGGAATGGATCTTAAAAGCTGGGGAACGTTTGCAAAAGCGTGTAAAGGAAGGCGCGTTTTCATCGGATTGGATTGATTTATATTTAGAGGAAGCAGTGCGTAAAGGAATACGGGAAGTTGGAATAGTTGACCACTTATATCGTTTTTACGAAGCAAAGGAATACTATGAGCGCTATGTCGATATTAGTGATACAGAACTTGGACATCTGCAAAAAGAATGGCTGGATCAGGTGAGAGTAGAGTCAATTGTAAATTTTACTAAAGCAATTGAAGATGCGAAAGAAAGATGGAGCAAACGAGGCGTGATATTACGGCTTGGAATAGAAGCAGATTATTTTATTGGCGGGGAAGAGGAACTAGCGAAGTTATTAACGTTAGGAAATTGGGATTATGTCATTGGTTCTGTACATTTTATTAATGGATGGGGATTTGATAATCCAGACACGGACGCTTATTTTAGACAGCATGATTTACATGTATTATATCCTGAATTTTTCCGTACTTTAGAAAAAGCGATACGTTCTGGTTTATTTGATATTGTTGCACATTTAGATAATATTAAAGTGTTTAACTATCGCATAGATGAAAATCTGCAATTACCGTATTATGAGAAAATTGCTAAGGCTTTAATTGAAACAAATACGGCTACGGAAGTGAATGCTGGCTTGTATTATCGATATCCTGTAAGAGAAATGTGTCCGAGCCCTTTGTTTTTACAACGCTTAGTGCATTATGGTGTTCCAATTACAATTTCTTCAGATGCGCATTTCCCGAATGATTTAGGTAGCTACGTAAAAGAAAATATAGAGACACTTCGTAATCATGGTGTGACGCACATTGCAACATTTGAAAAACGAATCCGGAACATGAAACCGATCGAATATGTAGAAGAAAATGTTTTGAGATAAAGTGAAACTTCCATTAGTAGGGGAGGCTTTATTCCCTACCAATGGAAAGCTCTCACCAATCGGGCTTACTTCCAGTTAATGGGGGATGAAAACTTCCTTTTTTGTTTACACTAACGTTGAACAAAAAAGGAGGCTTTTTTTATGGCGAAACAACAATATGAAGATACTGGGAAGTTAACGAATCAGAGCAATGTTGCAAAAAAAGACCAATCAGAGCAATCAATTACACACGAACAAGTTAGTGATACATTAGCTGAAGGAACGATTGATGTAAAGCTAGAGCAAGGAAGAGAGAAATAAAGTGAAACTTCCATCAGTGGGGGGATGAAGCCCCCCACTGATGGAAAGCTCTCATCAATCGAGCTTTTACTGCCCGTTAATGCGGGATAAAGTGAAACTTTCATAAGTGGAGGATAAAGGCTCGTTTATAGTTAGTCACACCAATCGAGCTTTTACTGCCTATTAGTGCGGAATTAAACTATAGTGAAAAAGAGGCTGAATGTGTTCAGCCTCTTTCTCATGATTTTGTAAAGAAAGATTACAAGAACAATTAAATTCCTTGTCTTTTTTCGATAGAATTTCTTACAATAATATTGAAAGTGTTTATCTTACTATTAGTGGGCAGCAAGACCTCTTACTTCAAGATTCAGAGAAGCCGAAGATGATAAAAGCTTTCACTAATAGGAGTTCATTCTATGTTAAAAGGAAAGGATGCTTAATTATGGCAAAAATTTTAGTAGCAGGACAAATTCCAGAAATCGGACTACGGTTGTTACGAGGTCATGAAGTAGAAATGTATGATAAGGAAGGGTTAATTAGCACAGAAGAACTAGTGAAACGTGTACAAGATAAGGATGCATTATTAAGCTTACTTTCAACAAAAGTTACGGAAGAAGTTATCAATGCTGCACCACATTTGAAAATTATTGCAAACTACGGTGCTGGATATGACAATATTGATTATAAATATGCAGTGGAAAAAGACATAGCGGTAACAAACACGCCAAAAGTTTCAACAGAGGTAACAGCAGAGCTAACGTTTGCTATCTTATTAGCGGCAGCGCGCCGTATTCCAGAAGGCGATACGCTATGTCGTACAGTTGGTTTTAATGGCTGGGCACCGCTCTTTTTCTTAGGGCGTGAAGTATACGGTAAAACAATTGGTATTATTGGTCTTGGAGAAATTGGAAAAGCAGTAGCAAAACGAGCAAAAGCATTTGGTATGAATATCGTGTATACAGGGCCAAGTCGTAAGTATGAGGCAGAGCAAGAATTAGAGGCAACATATGTAACGCTAGAGGAACTATTACAAACAGCAGATTTTATTACGATCAACTGTGCGTATAATCCAAAGTTGCATCATATGATTGATGAAGAACAGTTTAGAATGATGAAACAAACTGCTTATATTATTAATGCGGCACGTGGTCCCATTATGAATGAATCCGCGCTTGCTCATGCTTTAGAAACAAAGGAAATTGAAGGAGCAGCACTTGATGTGTTCGAGTTTGAACCGAAAATTACAGAAAAATTAAAAGGATTAACAAACGTTGTGTTAACACCTCATATTGGAAATGCAACGATTGAGACACGTGATGCAATGGCAGAAATGGTAGTGCGTAATATTTTAGCAGTACTAGAAGGAAATGAGCCATTAACTCCAGTGTATAAAAAAGAACTTATAATGAAATAAAGGTGGGGATTTTCTTCATCCCCACTGATGGAGAGCTCGTGTGTAGAGAGAATAAAATTGGATACTTATGTTGAAATATAGAGTAGAGATTGTGAAGGTTTCACTCAAACTAACGGGCAGTTTAGTTGAGGAGAGAGGAGAAAATTCTCTCCCTTTAAGTGATATTTGACACGAAAAGCGAAGTAATTATTTATTGTTCAAGTTACGGTCTATCTCTTTTAACTTGATATCGGTTTTTAAAGAAATATATTTGGCAGAGACTATTTCAGTCTCTGTCATTTTTTGTGGCCTGAAACTAGTTAAGTCTGAAGTCTGATATAAAAATCAAGCTCTAGCACAATTATGAAATCCTTGGGAAAAAAGTAATATGAAACCAAGATGGAACATATACCTTACAGGGGTATCATGAAATTTTGCGTGATACTCCGCAAAGTGTGCGGTTTTTACCAATTCAAATTCAGTACAATGTGAGGGTAGATAACAAGTAGCACATTTTAGAGGTAGAATAAATGATTTTTGTTCAGAATGTATCAAAAGTCTATTCATTGGAATCGGGAGATTAAGTTGCGTTAAAGAATAACAACATTCACATCTGGAAAGGCGAATTCGTTGTGATCATGGGTCCGAGCGGGGGCGGGATAGAGCACCTTGCTGCAACTACTAGGAGGGCTTGATTTGCCGAAGTCTGGCAAGATTTTGATTGATGGCGGATGGTAGTGTGTATAAAATTACGGGGAGGAAAAAAATGAAGAAGTTATTCTTACGTTTAGCTGTTTATGTATTAATTTTTATTATGTTTGTGGGGGGGATTTGGTTCTATGGCTTTGATCGTCATCAAAAAGATTTTTACTATAACGTTCGCCATGAGCCAGTTCCTTCGCTACAAGGAGTGAAAGTCCCTCAGTATGACCCCCATAAACCTACTGTGGCAGTTGTGATGGCCGATTCATCAATACCAACTGAAGATTTCGATTTTCTCATTCCATACACACTGTTTTCTATGACGGATGCCTACAATGTATACGCCGTTGCACCGGACAAAAGCGTGAAATCCTTATCAGGCGGACTGGATGTAATACCACATTACTCTTATAAAGAACTGGATAACCTATTAAATAAAAGTCCAGATATTATTGTGGTCCCTTATATGCCCGGAGTAAATGAACAGAAATATCAACCAACTCGCGAATGGATTCAACAACATTCCAGCAGTAAAACCACCACTTTTTTCAGCATTTGTGGTGGGTCACGGAATCTTGCCGATGCAGGTTTATTAAAAGGGAAATCAGCCACCTCACACTGGCAATTCCTACCCATATTAATGAAGCAATATCCTGATACACAGTGGAAAGAGGATGTGAGGTATGTTCACGAAGGAAATACCTTAACTTCAGCCGGTCAAAGCGCAGGTATCGATGCAGTACTTCACCTAATCTCTCAGAAACTAGGAGAACCCGTGGCTGCAAAAATATCTAAGGAAATTAGTTACCCTTCTTACCAATTCGTTCAAAATCCAAAAGTGGACCATCCTTTTCACTGGGATATAAAAATTTTAACATATTGGCTAAATCTTGGATTCCATTGGAATAAGAAACAAATGGGGGTACTTCTGTATAAAGATATGGATGAAATAGCTTTATCTTCTATATTTGATTCTTATGGAGACACAGGAACGACACAAGTCTTGACCGTTTCTAGTTCGGATGCACCAATTACTACGAAACATCATCTTAATATACTGGCTAGGCATCAAATATCTAATGCTCCAAAATTAGACAAAATGATCATACCAGGTGGCGACGCAAAATCACTAGCGGCAGTAGATGTAAGACTTTGGGGTGAAAAGGGTAATGCTAAAGAGACCCTCTTTATTCATAGTGATTCCCCAAACAGATATGTATTCGAAGCGCCATTGGAAGACTTAGCTAAACAAGAAGACCTTTTAACTGCCAAGCATGCTGTAAAACGATTTGAATATCGTGCAAATGGTATCCATCTTGAAGGCAAACCCCTTCCACTTGGAACATACAGCGATATGATTTTAACCGGTTTACTGGCTCTTTTGGTAGCCTTCTATATAGACAGACGATTCATTATGAAGAAGAGAACTCCCAAAGTAATTAATACCTCAATGGAATTTCCTAAGCGCTAGATATTTATCCAGCTGCTGTCGATCATTCCCATTTGCACCGAACGTATGGTGGAAACTAATCGGCACATGCAAATCATGGCAAGCTATATTTCATTTAGATCGAAATCCTGCAGCACACACTCCTAAAATTAATTGGAGAGTAGAGGAGTTCATATGGGGTAGCATACAAACCAATATCAATTTCAGATTTACTGGCATTGGCAAATTCAATTTGTTTGTGATCAAGATGAAAGGCAGGAGTATCAATACAAATTCTTATTGAACTAAAGGGCCATATTGTGGAGGGTTGGATTTATTTAATCATATAATTTATCATATCTGGCGAGAAGACCCCCACCTCAAGCGCGAAGCGGTAGGTGGGGGTAGTTCAATATAAAACAAATAGATAGTTATACTTAAACCATTATGAGTAAAAACAATAAGGGGGGAACTAACATGACAAAGAGAAATAAAATCAGTGATAAAAAGGAGTTGTCACAAGAACAAAGTGAAGAATTACTCAGAGTATTGAAAGTCCGTTTTGAGAAAAACATGAACCGCCATAAAGGTCTTGATAATTTTTATAACAACTTTATTATTTGTGTACAGCCCGCCCAATCGAATCGAGCTCTTACAGCTGTTAATGCGGGATAAAAAAGAATCCTTCCTTATGATAGGAAGGATTCTTTTTTACTATTTGTTTGCTCGCTTCTTTTGTGCCGGTCGTTGTCTAAGAAATTGTGACAGCATAAACAAAATATAGAGCGGAATAGCAATGAATAGAAAAACTGAAATATTACCAAAGCTCGTTTTATACATCGTATAAATAATCCCAATTAAAAAGAGTGTTACGATAATACTATATTTTGGAATGGGTACATCTTTCATGCTTGGAATACGAATACGACTAACCATAAGAAATGCAAATGCCACGAATACTGTAATAAGTACTATTTTTGGAATCACATGTGAAAATAACGTTAAGAAAGCAACGATACCGCCTGCAGCTGTAATTGGTACACCAGTAAAGTATTTCATTGATGTTGATGATGGTGTGACATTGAAGCGAGCTAATCTGTATGCTCCAAATAGAGGGAAAAGTCCTGCTATGTATAATCCGATAATACCGTAATTAGAGAAGGATGTGTAATACATCAATACAGCGGGTGCAGCACCAAATGTAACTACGTCTGCTAATGAATCAAGTTCTTTTCCGAGTTGTGAATCGACACGAAGTAAGCGCGCGATTCTTCCATCAAGGCTATCTAGCATCATTCCGATTAAAACTAAAATTGCCGCTGATTTGTAGTATCCTAATGAAGCGTAGCCGATGGATAGAAATCCACTATATAAATTTCCGAGCGTAAATAAGTTTGGAATGGCTGCTCTGTACAAAATCTGATCCCTTGCTTTCTTTTATAGATTCTTGATTAGTTTATGGAAGTTTATCCTTTTTATCATAACATAAATTTCCTGTGCTAGTATGAAAAAATTCTTCGTTTTGAGAAAGATTTCATTGGATTTTCATTTGTTGTAAAACCGGAAGTATTAATCAAGGAAATCCATTATGTTGTTGGAATGAATAAAGTATATAATACAACCTGCTTTTTGGAGAAATAAAGGACATATTACGTTAAAAATAAACCTCGAATTGTCATAATTCGAGGTTAGTTCGTTATTCTGTATCAATAGGAAGTAAAACCTACAACCACATCAATATTTAGAGAAAACAAAGAAGCTAGGTGGAGGATGGAAAACCCCTATCTGATTAAAATTTCACCTTATTCAAATTTCGTTATCATCGTACCAGTCTTATATTTATTATGCGGGTCAAATCGTAACAAATCACCGTAAATGAGTTTATCAGAGTAATTCAATTCTGTTTTTGCCTTTTCGATATATGGTTGACAAATGTTAATATCAGTTGGCTCACCAGTTTTTTTGTTATAGCATACATTTTTTGTATACATATAATCATTTGTTACGAAACTACCGTCACGCATAACCACAAGTGGTTCATCGTTTGTTTCAAATAAATCTGTGCCAAATTCAATAGAGTTGTTTGTTTTCACACCGAGTAAATGAAGAAGCGTCGGTTTTACATCAATTTGTCCAGAAACTTTTGAAATGATTTTTCCTTTCTGACCAGGAATATGTATGATGAGCGGTACCCTTTGCAACTGCATCATATCAAAAGGAGTAAGTGTTTCTTTTCCAACAAATTGTGCCATAGCAGCATTATGATTTTCAGAAATACCATAATGATCTCCGTAGATCATGATAATAGAATTGTCGTATAAGCCTTCTTTTTTTAATTGTTCAATAAAATGTTTCAGTGCTTCATCTGTATAACGTACAGTTGGAAAATAACGATTTACAACGTCGCTTTCTGAATTGTATTCATCAATGGATTGATCCTCCGGTTGTAGCAAAAAAGGAAAATGATTTGTTAATGTAATGAATTTCGTATAGAACGGCTGTGGTAAAGATTTTAATTTTGAAATAGATTGTTCAAAGAATTCTTTATCTTTTAATCCCCAACCAACAGACATTTGTTCTGTACCTGTATAGTCTTGTAAATTAAAATAACGATCATATCCGAGTGCAGGATACATCAAATCACGATTCCAAAATGTTTTATCATTTGAATGAAATACAGCAGAGTAATATCCATATTTTTTGAGTTGCTCTGGTGTGGCTGTATATTCATTATTAGCATGTGTAAAGAAAACAGAGCCACGATCAAGCGGGTATAAGGAGTTTTCAATAATAAACTCGGCATCCGATGTTTTCCCTTGTCCAGTTTGATGATAAAAGTTATCGAAATAATAGCTGTCTTTAATGAAGTCATTTAAAAATGGTGTAATTTCTTTTCCATTTATTTTTTGATTGATGACAAAACTTTGTGTGGACTCCATTGAAATTAAAATAACATTTTTACCTTTTGCCACGCCGAACAACTCTTTGTTTTCTTGTCTATCCTTTGTTTTTACGTAGTTATCAATTTCAGAAAAGCTATCTCCGCTTGCAAAAACACGCTGAGCAGAAGATTTCGATTGCAGTGCAATATCATAAACATGATAAGTATACAAACCAAGATTTTTCACAACCGTTTGGCGATCAAATGAATGTGAAAAAAGTTGTGGTTTATAAATAACTGAAACAACCATTTGCAAAGCTAATGCTGCTGTTACACCACTAAAAAACGTTCGTTTCTCTTGCCGAGATAGAGGAGTAGTATCACAAAAATTAGGGAATTTACGAGATAAAATGGCTAAAATAATTACATCAGCAAATAAAAGAAGTGTTTTATATGTAAATAGTTCTTTAATACTTGTCCCTAAATCAGCCATATTATTTGTTTGAAATAATACAGGGAATGTTACAAAATCATCGTAAAATCCGTAAAACATAGCATTGCCAAATAAAATAAAGGATAGCACGATACTAATACTGATAATGATTCGGTTTCGATGTTTTGTTGCTAATAAAGCGAAACCGAAAAATAATAATAATGAAGCTAATGGATTAAAGAACAACATAATTTGTTCGAAAGCGTTATCAATTTTCATATCAAAAGCTAATTTGTATACAATATATGTTTTAATCCACAATAAGACGACAGCCACGAGAGCAAATCGTACTTTTGGAAACAAACGTTGTATCATAACGGGCTCCTCCTACTACCTACAAGTAACCGCCTCTTTTATGTATATGACAGGCTACATATTTATATGTTTTTTACTATGTGTACTATTATATAAAAACATAGCGAAATTGTGGATGATTTTCTAACAATTGGATAGAAAAAGAAGAGAAGGATAAAATAAAGGCATTGATTGATAGATGGAGGAGTACTATGAAGAAAATATGTTGTTTTATATTAAGTTGTTTCATTTTACTTGGAAATCCAGCTTCTTTCTCTGCTGAGCATGAGCCATTATTACTAGAAGATGCACTTTATTCCGTGCTGTTTCCGAGAATAAATGAAGCGATTCAAAAACATTATGGAAAACAAAAGCCGTATGAGTGCCCTAAAATTGTTAGTATGAAAAAAATGTACAGCGGTACATATTTGTTTCGGACATCTATCGAAATGATTAAATATGAGCCAGGAACAGGTGGGAGAAAGCTTCCGCCATTTGAAAAAGTAACGATTACATTTGAAAATGATAGTGGTGAATGGACTGTGAAAAATATAGATGTAAAGCGCTTACCAGATGATACGAAAATTAATTGCCGTAAACCGATTTGAAAAAAGTGGTTGACAAATAAATTAGTCATTTGATATTGTTAATAGCAACAAAAAGATGCTTGAAAATTAAATAGACTTACCTCATCTACACTCGAAGGTAGAGGCCGCGGTAATCAAAAGTAAACTATGGGAAATAAAGTGGTATTCATGATCATAGGTTGAAAGGGGTTATCGCCGAAATATATGAATGACCACTTCATTCATATATTGGGACTGCATTGAATAAATGTAGTACTGTCATAAGTATTTTGCTTATGGAGAGCTATTAGGAGATGTTTGATGCGGTTTCTTATTTGAGAAAATAACAATACGTTTATTTTTTCGGCATAAATTCTTCTAATAAGAAACGCGTGTGAACATTGTTCCGCGCGTTTTTTGTTTATCTAAATTAGGAATAATAGTAATAAATAAGAAATGTAATAGAGGGTTTTGCGAAAACAAGGGAGGAATTCACATGTATTTACACGGCACAAGCCGCATTAATGAGCAAGGACACTTAGAAATTGGAGGATGCGATGCTACTGAACTTACAAGAGCATATGGGACACCACTTTATGTTTACGATGAAGCAGCAATTCGTGAGAAATGTCGTGCATTTCATCGTGCTTTTAGAGAAAGTGGGTTCTCTTATCAAGTAGCATATGCAAGCAAAGCGTTCTTGTGCATGGAAATGTGCAGGTTAGCTGCCGAAGAAAATATGTCGCTAGATGTTGTGTCTAGCGGAGAACTATATACAGCGTTGCAAGCGGGATTTCCAGCAGAGCGCATCCATTTTCATGGTAATAATAAAACAGAAGAAGAAATAAGAATGGCATTAGAAGCTAATATTGGCTGCTTTGTTGTAGATAATTTTTTTGAACTAGAGGTATTGCATGATTTAGCGAAAGAATACGGGCAAGTTGTGAATATCTTGCTGCGTGTGACGCCGGGAGTAGAAGCGCATACACATGAATATATTACAACAGGTCAAGATGATTCTAAGTTTGGTTTCGGTATTTCAACAGGGCATGCATCACAAGCGGTAAAAAGTGCATTAGAAAAATCAAACTATCGTGTATTAGGAATTCATTCTCATATCGGATCGCAAATTTTTGAGACGGCAGGATTTATTCGTGCAATTGAAGTGCTTCGCAACTTCTTGGAAACAGTGAGAAAAGAAATGAACTATGTAGCCCCAGTATTAAACGTAGGAGGCGGTTTTGGAATTCGCTATACGGAAGGGGACACACCTCTTGCTCTTGGTGAATATGTGAAAGCTGTGACGGATGCGGTACGTGAGCAGTTTACAGTATGCGAATACCCCCTTCCAGAAATTTGGGTGGAACCAGGCCGTAGCATTGTTGGGGATGCAGGAACAACGCTGTATACAGTTGGAGCGATTAAAGATATTCCAGGTATCCGTAAATATGTATCGGTTGATGGAGGTATGACAGATAATCTTCGCCCAGCACTTTATGGAGCCCGTTATGAAGCATTGCTAGCAAATCGAGCAAATGAATCTGCTGAAGAGGTTGTTTCAATTGCAGGCAAATGTTGTGAAAGTGGGGATATGCTCATTTGGGATGTAGAGCTTCCAAAAGTTGTTTCTTGTGATCTCTTAGCTATTTCTTGTACAGGGGCATATGGTTATTCGATGGCAAATAATTATAACCGTATTCGTCGTCCAGCAGTTGTGTTTGCAAAAAACGGAAAATCACAAGTTGTTGTAGAGAGAGAATCGTATGAAAATATTATTGAGAACGATCGCATACGTGTAAAGGAACTTGTATGACTGCGTCCTTACTTAGCTGAAGTGGGAGTTGTTTAGGTGAACAACTCCTTTTTTTATAATAAATAAAATTTATCGGAAAACTAGGATTGAAAAAAATCAGAATTGTGATAAAATACAAATATAATTCTTATCAAGAGTGGCGGAGGGAACTGGCCCGAAGAAGCCCGGCAACCTACTTTAAAGGAGTAAGGTGCTACTTCCAGCAAAATGGCATCCATTTTGGAAGATAAGGTAGATACGTTACCGGAACAGTCTTTTCGAAATGGGAAAGATTTTTTTTATGAAAAAGGGGGGCTGTTCGTGGGAGTACGCGGACAATTTGAAGAAGTAGCAAGTAAGATTCAATCTATGCTTGCTGATATGAAATATGGTTCTATTACAATTGTTGTGCAAGATGGTAAAGTGATTCAGCTTGAAAAAAGTGAAAAAGTACGCTTAAAATAAGCACGCTGACTAGAAAAACTAGAGGCGGTCTTAATCTATTTCTATAGGTTAAGGTCGCCTTTTTGTATGGGCGTCGTGAAGGGAGAAAACGATGTTAACGTATGAAACTTGGCAAGATAATTTTGTTTCATTTCAGGAAGACGACGAAACGAAAGGCGCTTTGGCAGCAGTACGCTGGGCGTATGAACATTATGAGGACGATATTGTTTATGCATGCAGCTTTGGGATAGAAGGAATGGTTTTATTGCACGTAATTAACCAAGTAAATCCATCTGCAAAGGTTGTATTTTTAGATACAAATGTTCATTTTCAAGAAACATATGATTTGATCAAAAAAGTTCGAGAACGATTTCCTAAGTTGAATATTATTGAAAAGCAGCCGGCACTTACACTTGAGGAACAAGCAAAAGAGCATGGTGATCAATTATGGAAACATAATCCAAATCTTTGTTGTCAATTAAGGAAAATTAAGCCGTTAGAAGAAGCGCTAACAGATAGGAAAGCATGGATATCAGGTTTAAGAAGAGAACAGTCTGAAACACGAAAACATACGCAGTTTGTCAATCGAGATCATCGCTTTCAATCTGTTAAAATTTGTCCGCTTATTCATTGGACTTGGAAAGAAGTATGGCGCTATGTATACAAGCATAATTTGCCGTACAACCCACTCCATGATATTGGGTATCCGAGCATCGGATGTGAAACATGTACCGTGCAGGTGCAAGAGGGTGGAGATTCGCGAGATGGGCGCTGGGCCGGGAAGTTGAAAACAGAATGTGGTCTTCATTATCAATGAAGACTACTATTCGTTAATACTTGATAAAGAAGGAGAAAAAGAAAATGAGTGATACAAAAATATTAGTCAATCGAATTGATGAAACATATGAAACAGCACATATTGTAAAAGAAATTGAGTTAGATGGAATTGCATTAAGTGATTTAGAACTCATTGCGATCGGTGGATATAGTCCACTTACTGGCTTTTTAGGAAAGAATGATTATGTATCAGTAGTAGAAACAATGCGATTAGCAGATGGAGATGTATGGAGCATTCCAATTACATTACCTATAACAGAAGAAAAAGCGAAGGAATTAAAAGTGGGGGAAGAAGTTCGACTTGTAAAAGAAGGTGTAACTTACGGCGTGATTCAAGTTCAAGAGATTTATGCGCCTGATAAAGAAAAGGAGGCGTTGCTTGTCTATAAAACGGTAGAAGAAGCACATCCGGGTGTTAAAAAATTATACGATCGTCCGGATATATACGTGGGAGGACCAATTACGCTTGTGAAACGGATTGGAAAAGAAAAATTTGCCGCTTATCATTTAGATCCAAATGAAACGCGAGCAGAGTTTGCACGGCGTGATTGGAAAACAATCGTTGGTTTTCAAACAAGAAATCCAGTTCATCGCGCACATGAATATATTCAAAAAGCGGCGCTTGAAATTGTTGACGGCCTGTTTTTAAACCCGCTTGTTGGAGAAACGAAGTCAGATGATATTCCAGCTGATGTTCGAATGGAAAGTTACGAAGTACTTCTAGAAAACTACTATCCAAAAGATCGTGTCTTTTTAGCAGTATTTCCAGCAGCGATGCGATATGCTGGGCCGCGTGAAGCGATTTTCCATGCACTTGTAAGAAGAAACTTTGGGTGTACGCATTTTATTGTTGGCCGTGATCACGCTGGTGTTGGAAATTATTATGGCACGTATGAAGCACAGGAAATTTTTACGAACTTTACAATAGAAGAATTAGGAATTACACCCCTCTTTTTTGAACATAGTTTTTATTGCGCGAAATGTGAGGGAATGGCATCAACGAAAACATGTCCGCACGAAAAGGAAGATCATGTCATTTTATCAGGTACAAAGGTAAGAGAGCTCTTGCGAAATGGAGAACTGCCACCAAGTACATTTAGCCGTAAAGAAGTCGTAGAAGTCTTAATTCGTGGTTTGCAAAAAGAAGTTGTGACAAAGTAAGGGGAGAAAAAGATGGGAACAAATATTACTTGGCATACAGCATCTGTTTCAAAGGAAGAACGCCGAAAGCAAAACAAAAATCATAGCTTTGTTCTTTGGTTTACAGGATTGTCGGCTTCTGGTAAATCAACGGTGGCAAATGCAGTAACTCGCAAGTTATTTGATAAGAAAATTAGTAATTATGTGTTAGACGGAGATAATATCCGTCACGGTTTAAATAAAGATTTAGGATTTTCGGAAGGTGATCGCACAGAAAATATTCGCCGCATCGGTGAAGTAGCGAAATTATTTGTTGATAATGGAACAATTGTATTAACAGCGTTTATTTCACCGTTTCGTGAAGATCGTCAGCAAGTGCGTGACATATTAGAACAAGGTGAGTTTGTTGAAGTGTTCGTAAAGTGTCCGATTGAAGAGTGTGAAAAGCGTGATCCGAAAGGACTTTATAAAAAAGCAAGAAGCGGGGAGATTAAGCAGTTTACGGGAATTGATTCTCCTTATGAAGAGCCCATTCAAGCTGAAGTTATTGTGGAAACGCATCGCTATTCTATTGAACAATGTGCAGATCAAATTATTGCTTATTTGCAAGAACGAAGCTTTATCTAGGAGGAGATACATGATGAGTTATGAAAAAGCATGGGCAAACAATGAAAAGCTAAATGCAACTGAAAAAAAGAAATTAGAAAAAGACGGTTTAGAAGTTTTTAAAGATATTCCGTATTATGCTGAGCATGGATTTTCGTCTATTCCGAAAGAAGAATGGGATTCTTTTAAGTGGGCAGGTTTATATTTGCAGCGCCCAAAAGAGGCGGGATATTTCATGATGCGTGTAAATATACCATCTGGAATTATAACAAACGAACAGGTGGAAACTCTTGCTTCTATCGCTGAAGATTACGGCCGTGATGTGCTTGATATTACAACGCGTCAAGCTATTCAGTTTCATTGGCTGCAAATTGAGCAAATTCCAGATATTCTGCAGCGGCTAGAGAAAGTAGGGTTATCCACAGCCGGTGCATGCGGTGATATTACACGTAATATTACAGGGAATCCACTTGCTGGAATTGATGAAAATGAATTGTTTGATACACAAGTAATTGTACAGGAAGTATATGAATATTTTCAGCATAATGAAGAGTTTTCAAATTTACCTCGCAAATTTAAAATGTCGATTAGTTCGAATGTGTACAATTCAGCAAATGCTGAGATTAACTGCGTAGCATTTACACCTGCAACGAAAGAAATTAACGGAGAAACAGTCATTGGTTTTCATCTAAAAGTAGGCGGCGGTTTATCAGCGCGTCCATATTTAGCAGAAGAACTAGATGTATTTATTTTACCGGAGCAAGTGAAAGATGTAGCAATTGCCGTCGCAACCATTTTCCGTGATTTTGGATATCGTGAAAAGCGTCATCTTGCTCGTCTAAAATTTCTTGTTGCAGATTGGGGACCAGAAAAATTTAGAGAACAGTTATTACAATACACAGGAACTTTACATGATAGAGGAGAAAGTGCCCTAAAGGGTTGGAATGCTGGTTATTTTTACGGTGTTCATAAGCAAAAGCAAGATGATTTATACTATGTTGGTTTTAATGTACCAGTTGGTCGCCTGCATGCAGAAGAAATGTATGAGATTGCTAGAATTGCAAAACAGTATGGAAACGGTGAAATTCGTACATGTAATTCGCAAAACTTTATTATTCCGAATGTACCGAAAGAAAATATTGATGTCCTATTGCAAGAACCACTATTGGAAGCAATCTCTGCAAAACCAAAGTCATTTATCGGTTATGCAGTTTCTTGCACAGGTATTGAATATTGTAACTTGGCATTAGTGGAGACGAAAGAAAGATTACGCAATATTGCGGATTATTTAGATACACAGCTTGTATTAGATGTGCCAGTTCGTATTCATATGATCGGTTGTCCAAACTCTTGCGGACAAAGACAAATTGCGGATATCGGTTTGCAAGGTGTCAAAATGAAAACGAAAGAAAAAGGGATTGTTGAAGCTTTTGAAATTTATGTAGGTGGAACGTTACTAGACGGCGGTACTTATAATGAAAAGCTAAAAGGGAAAATAGATGGTGAAGATTTGCCGCATGTTCTCGTTGCGTTTTTAACATATTTTAAAGAAAATAAACTTCCTAGTGAAACATTTTATGAGTTTGTTGGTCGTATTGGAATAACGGATTTACAAGCAGCATTAAATACGATTTTAGAAGAAGTGATTGCATCTTAGGAGGGGAACAATATGGACTTATATCGTTTTGAAGCAGTTTTAGCAAATGGTGTTGTTCCTGTAGTCGTTGTTGCGCAAAGTGAAGAGCAGGCATTTCGTCTCGTTGAAATAGAACTTGAAAAATATTTTCTGCCTTTACCGGAAGTGAAAGAGATTTCTTTATATGAGAAGAAGAAAATTCGAAAGGGTGCAGCTTTTGTTTTGCATGAACAAGAAACGACTTAATACGATGCTAACAGGCAGTAAGATGAAGATTTGTAGACTTCCATTAGATGGGGATGAAGCCCCCTCACTGATGGAAGTTTCACTTTATTATTTGGTTGATGTTAAGCATGTCATAAAGGAAAAATGCTCACAAAATCCTGATCGGTCCGGTTAATGTAATATGGGAGGAAAATCCATTTATAGAAGGTTCACATTATAAAAGAAATGGGGAGAAAGTATGGGAAAGGTGTACATTGTTGGTGCAGGACCTGGCGACCCAGATTTAATTTCTGTTAAAGGAGTAAAATGTATTCAACGAGCAGATGTCATTTTATATGATCGTCTTGTGAATAAAGAGTTACTTTCTTATGCAAAGCCAGAAGCGGATTTAATTTACTGCGGGAAACTTCCGAACTACCACACAATGAAGCAAGAAACGATTCATGCTTTTCTAGTGAAATATGCAAAGAAAGGCAAGATTGTGACGCGTCTAAAAGGCGGAGATCCTTTTGTGTTTGGAAGAGGTGGAGAAGAAGCGGAAGCATTGGTGAAACATGGTATTCCATTTGAAGTTGTTCCAGGCATTACAGCTGGTATTGCAGCTTCTGCGTATGCAGGAATCCCTGTTACACACCGAGACGCTAGTACAAGTTTTGCGGTTGTAACAGGGCACCGGAAAGAAGGTGCAGAGGAAGAAGTGAAGTGGGAAAACTTAGCGAAAGGTGTGGATACGCTTGCTGTTTATATGGGTGTAAGCAACCTTTCTTATATATGTGAACAGCTTTTAAAATATGGAAAAAGTGAACATACACCAGTGGCGATGATCGAGTGGGGGACAACAGTATCTCAGCGTACAATTACAGGAACATTAGGAAGTATTGTATCTGTGGCAGAGAATGAGCAAATTCAAAATCCAAGTATGATTGTAATTGGTGAAGTTGTCCGATTCCGTGAGAAAATTCATTGGTTTGAACAAACGCTTGAACATTCGTATCCACTCAGCGGAGTACTTTAATATGAAAGCAGTATTATATATTTGTCATGGCAGTCGTTTACAGGAAGCACGTGAAGAAGCGGTTGCTTTTGTTACATCGTGTATGGAACGTGTATCGGCTCCTATTCAACAAATATGTTTTTTAGAATTAGCACCACCTTCTATCGCTGAGGGGATTACAAGTTGTGTGCAAAAAGGGGCAACTGAAATTGTGATTGTCCCTGTCTTTTTATTAGCGGCAGTTCATGTGAAAAAGGATATTCCTGAGGAGTTAGAATGGTTACAAAATCAGTATCCTCATGTGTCATTTTCATATGGAAATCCATTTGGCGTTTCTCGTGAACTTGTTACTGCAGTTCTAGATGGCAGCGGAATTAAAGCGATTGAAAAACGAGTTACCCTTTTACTTGTAGCAAGAGGGAGTAGTGATGAAGAAACGTTAAGAGATGTAAGGGACATTGCGTCATTATTTGAAACGGCAGATGAAGTAGCAAAGGTCGAAGTATGTTATTTAGCAGCGGCCAAGCCACAATTTGAAGAGAAGTTACATGAACTTGTCCAAACAACGAACGCCCCTATTGTTATCCTTCCGTATCTTTTGTTCACAGGATTGTTAATGAAGAGAATTGAAAAAGCGGTTCGGAAAAACAACCATTCTCACATTGTATTATGTCCGTATTTAAGCAAAAACCAGGCTTTTCAAGACATGCTAATAAAATGTACAGAAGAAATGATAAGGGGGAGTGTATATGTACCCATTAACAGTGCGAATAAAGAATAAACGTGTTGTTTTCATTGGCGGTGGACGAGTCGCAGCATTTAAGATTGTACCTTTATTGCAAGAAGAAGCCAATATTATTGTGATTAGTAGAAAACTTGATAAAAGTTTAATTCAACTTGTAGAAGAAGAAAAAATTCGCTGGTTTCAAAAAGAATATGAAGCAAGTGATCTTGCAGATGCATTTTTAGTCGTTGCTGCAACAAGTGATTCACTGTTAAATGAGAGAATTGCAAATGACGCAGCGCCGAATCAACTTGTAAATGTAATTACAAATCCTGAGAGCGGTAATGTTCATTTTCCGGCAGCTATTCATCGTGGGAAATTAAATATTGCTGTATCTACTGGGGGGGCAAGCCCAAAGCTTGCAAAAAAAATTCGTGATGAAATTGCAGGGAAATATGATGATAGTTATGAGGAATATGTGAATTTCTTATATGAAGTACGTATGAAAGTGAAGCAGTTACAAGTAGATAAGAAGACGCAGAATGCTGTGTTACAGGAAGTACTTAAGTCTGTTTATGTACAAAATGCACAGCAACGAGAAAAATTTTTCTATTCGTTAGATGAAAAGCTAGTATTTTGATAGTTTGTAACATTTCCCTCTTTTGAATAAAATAAAGAATGCATTACTGAAAAGGGGGAGAAGAGATATGAAAATCAGAAATTCAGTAAAAGCATTAATTGTACGGGATGATCATTTTTTGGCAATTAAAAAGCGTGACCAATATGGGGAATATTATACACTGGCTGGCGGTGGTCAAGAACCGGGTGAAACATTTACGGAAACGGTAAAACGAGAGTGTATAGAGGAGATCGGTGCGGAAGTTAAACCAAATGAGTTATTGTTTATTAGAGAATATATAGGTAAAAATCATGAATATGCCGTGTTTGATTTTGATATTCATCAAATTGAATATATGTTCTCATGTACACTTCTTAGTGAACCGAATGTAGAACGAGCAACAGAGTTAGATACGAATCAAATTGGAATAGAGTGGTTGCCGCTACGTAACATTACACAGTATCGCCTCTATCCGCAAATACTACGTGTGCGATTGCAACAACATTTTATTCATCGTGAAAAGACGGAAGTATATTTAGGAGATGTAAATTAATTTGTCCTTTACAAATACAGAAATCTCCTCTATAATCACAGTTGACTTCAATACATGAAATCAATGAGCAAGAAGAGTACGTATATTTGAAGCGTTCAGAGAGCTGGGGAAAGGTGTGAGCCCGGTACGATAAAATATACAGAATGGGCTTGCGAGAGGTATGTTGAATTGATAGTAGGCAACCCGGGTTCCGCCGTTACAAGGATAAGGTATCGGAAGCATTCCTGTACCTGAAAAGTGGGATAATTTATCCAATTGAGGTGGTACCACGGTATTATATTACATATATCGTCCTCTACATGCATCATAGCGTGTAGGGGACTTTTTTATTTTCTAAAGGAGGTGGGCGAGTATGAACTGAAAGCATATGAATGAAAAAAACAGAAATATTCAGATCAGGAGAAGTGAAAATGAAAGAAACACAGCAATGGACGTCGAAAATTGGGTTTGTACTCGCAGCAGCCGGGGCAGCAGTTGGGCTTGGAGCGATTTGGAAATTTCCGTATGTTGCCGGAAATAGTGGAGGAGGAGCCTTTTTCCTTGTCTTTTTATTAATGACAGTATTTATCGGTCTGCCGCTTTTAGTGGCGGAATTTGTTATCGGTCGCAGTACGCAAAAAGAAGCGGTGACAGCGTATAAAGTATTAGTACCAAATAATAAATTATATCCATGGATTGGCCGCATGGGAGTTGTAACGTGTTTTTGTGTTTTAGCATTTTATAGTGTTGTTGGAGGCTGGATTTTACTTTATTTATTTTATAGTGTAACAGGTGGATTATGGGGGAATGCCGTTGATTACGCAAAGTTGTTTGGAGAAACAATCTCAAATCCAGTAAGTGCAATTGGAGCACAATTTGTTTTCATGCTTTGTACAATTTTTATTGTAAGTAAAGGTGTAGAAAAAGGAATTGAAAAAGCAAGTAAGTATATGATGCCGCTATTATTTGTTCTGTTTCTTGCAATTATTGTTCGTTCTCTTACACTGGACGGAGCATGGGAAGGGGTTAAATTTTTCTTAAAACCAGATTTCTCGAAATTAACAGCAAAAACAATTTTATATGCGATGGGGCAATCATTCTTTTCATTAACAGTTGGAGCTTCTGTTATGGTTACATACAGCTCCTATTTGAAAAAAGAAGAACATTTAGCAAAATCAGCAATATCGATTACAAGCTTAACAGTTTTTATTACTGTACTTGCAGGGTTAGCAATTTTTCCAGCGATTTTTGCGTTAGGTGTCAGTCCAACAGAAGGACCGGGATTACTATTTATCGTTCTTCCAGCTGTGTTTGGAAAAATTCCTTTCGGGCATTTTTTCTTTGTTTTATTCTTAATTTTGTTTTTCTTTGCAACGCTTACATCAGCAATTTCTATGCTCGAAATTGTTGTTGCTTCCGTGGCCAAAGAGGATGAAAAGAAGCGTCCATCAGCATCGCTCTTAATTGGATTACTTATTTTTGTAGTTGGAATTCCAGCGGCATTATCTTTTGGGATTATGAGCGATGTAAAGCTATTTGGAAAGACAGTTTTTGATCTATTAGATTTTTCGGTGAGTAACGTATTACTTCCACTTGGTGTGCTAGCAATTTCGCTCTTTGTACCAAATAAAATGAAGAAAGAGTTGATAATGCAAGAATTAGAAGTCAAAGAAACAAGAGGGAAACTATTATTTCATGTATGGTTTTTCTTGCTTCGTTACGTGATTCCGATTACGGTTATTCTTGTCTTTTTAAACGTTATTGGTGTACTTTAGTTAATAAAAAACGGAGAATATTCTCCGTTTTTTATCCCGCTATTCGTGGGCAGTAAGACCCCACCTCAAGATTCAGAAAAAACAAAGAAGAGAGGTGGGGGATAACTGCTGGCATGCGCCCGATTGGTGAGAGCTTTCTATCAGTGAGAAAAGCGTCACTGATGGAAGTTTCACTTTATTATGATGTAGAAGTTTGTAATAGACGAGTATATGTTTTAAAAGCTACAACGGCTGCGATGAAGGAACCAATAAAAAAGATACCGGATCCAACTACTGAAAATATTCGGCCTATAAATGTCTCTTTGGCTTCTTGTAATACTGCAACTGCTTGTGATTCTTGATTCATGTGTAGACCTCCTCAAAAAGGCTTTTATGTTATTGTATGTGTAATGCCTAGAAGGTGTTAAAAATCATAAAATATATATAAGAAGTGCATGTGAAAGATGAGATTCACTTGTTTTCCATAAATAAAAAACTCGGCAATTGCCGAGTTTTTTATTTAATATAAGGAGCTGGATCTACAGCATTTGATTTTGCTTGATTCCACTCACCGATGTGTAGTTCGAAGTGCAAGTGTTGTCCTTGTGAATCACCTGTATTTCCCATAAAACCGAGTTGCTGGCCTTGTGTTACTTTTTGTCCAACTGAAACAGAGCGGCTACTCATATGAGCATAAACAGTTGTATATGTTTGACCGTTCATACGGTGCGATAAGTATACAACATTTCCGTAGCTACTAGAGAAATCGGAGCGAATAACAACTCCATCGGCTGCAGCGACAATTGGTACGGTTCCAGGAGCTGCAATATCAAGTCCTTTATGACGATCACGTGATGGATCATTAAATCCAGAAGAAAATCTACCAGCTGCTGGTTTAATAAAACCGCCAGTATTTTTCGCTTGAGGTGCAGGTTGGCTTTGCGCTGAAGGAGCGGCTTGCACTGAAGGAGCGGCTTGCACTGAAGGAGCGGCTTGCTGAGATCGTTTTTGTTCTTCAGCTTTTTTTGCTTCTTCAGCCTTTTTCGCTTCTTCTGCACGTTTTTCCTCTTCAACTGCATTTTGAACAGCTTGACGTTGGTTTTCTAAAATAGTCTTTGATTCTTCTAAACTTTCCATCTCAGAATCTATCTTTGAAGCTTTTTCGTGTAAATCGGTAATTAATGCTTGCTGTTGTTGCTGATTTGCTTGTAGTTCTTGCTGTTGTTTCTGTAATGTTTGTTCAGATTCCTTAAGTTGTGTTTCTTTTTTCTCAATCGCTTCTTTTTCTTTTTTAACAGTTTCTTGATCTTGAGTTTGCTGTTTTACGATATCTGTATCATTATTTAAAATTACACTTACAGAATACATATTTTCTATTAGTTCAGCGATATTGTTCGTGTTAATTAATACTTCTGTAATTAAATTTGTACGTGGTTGCTCTTGCATGGACTGTAATCTCTGCTTAATTACTTCTTGACGTGTATCGATTTTTTTCTGTAGTTCTTCAATATGTTTCTTTTTCTCATCAATACTGTTTTGTGTTTTTTCGATTTCAGCTTTTGTTGCGTTTAAATCTGCTTCATTTTTATTAATAGAAGCAGTTAATTCATCGATTTTTTTCTGTAAATCTTGTATTTCTTTTTCGATTTGTTCTTTTTCAGCTGATTTCGTATGTATTTCTTGTTGTTTACCTTCTAATTGTGATTGGATATTAGATAATTTATCTTGACTCGTCTCCGCATATACTGGTGAAAGCAATGGAGAAACGAAAATAGAGCCGGCTGTCAGTAAACTAAACGCTGTTATTTTTTTGTTCATCTGTCTATCCCCTTTCCCTATTCTATATAATCACAGGAAGGAGAAAAATGTCTATTGTTGTAATGATAATGTAAAAAAAATTTAAGTAATTGTTATTAAATGTCGAAAATTACAAAGAAATCACATAAAAATGGTTCGTCTCTACTATAGAAGTTTATTGATGTTACGAACTAACATATATCGAGAAATAAGGAAGAGAGGAATCGTTCTCATGTGAGGTTTTCTGACATTGGATTTATTTTTGTCAAGAAAAAAATTTGCATAGAGGAAAGTTTTTTTAGTTGTCAGATTTCTATTTTTGTCTTATCATTTTAATAGGGGCGAAAGTATTGAATAGTCTTATAATATTTAATACTGTGATTTTTGTATTTTATAGAAAAATAGAATATGGAAATTTAGAACATCTAAGAAGGGGGTCGCAGCAAGTATGAAAAGAATTGGACTTGCATGGCAAATTTTAATAGGTCTTGCTCTCGGTATTGCCGTAGGAGCAATTTTTTATGGTGATCCGATGGTTGCTAAAATTTTACAACCGATTGGTGATATTTTTATCCGCTTAATTAAAATGATCGTCGTACCGATCGTTGTTGCCAGTCTTATTGTTGGGGTGGCAGGCGTTGGTGATGTCAAAAAGCTTGGACGTTTGGGCGGAAAAACAATCCTTTATTTTGAAATCATTACAACAATTGCGATTATTGTTGGTTTATTAGTAGCGAACATTTTCCAACCAGGAAAAGGCGTGGATATGTCACAGTTACAAAAAACAGATATTTCTAAGTATACAGCGACAACAGAACAAGTACAGCACCATTCATTTGCTGATACGTTTGTAAATATTGTTCCAACGAATATTATGGAGTCATTGGCAAAAGGTGATATGCTTCCAATTATTTTCTTCTCTGTATTATTTGGTTTAGGAGTAGCTGCCATTGGAGAAAGAGGAAAGCCAGTTCTGAATTTCTTCCAGGGTGTAGCAGATTCAATGTTTTGGGTGACAAATCAAGTAATGAAATTTGCGCCGTTTGGTGTATTTGCGTTAATTGGCGTAACGGTTTCTAAGTTTGGTGTAGCGTCATTAATCCCATTAGGTAAGTTAGTTATTGTTGTTTATGGCGCAATGATTTTCTTCGTTGTTGTTGTATTAGGTATTACAGCAAAAATATTTGGAATTAATATTTTTCAATTCTTTAAGATTTTAAAAGACGAGCTTATTTTAGCGTATTCTACAGCAAGCTCAGAGACGGTTCTACCAAAGATTATGGAAAAGATGGAGCGTTTCGGTTGTCCGAAAGCCATTACATCTTTCGTTATTCCGACAGGTTATTCATTTAACTTAGATGGTTCAACATTATACCAAGCAATTGCCGCTCTTTTCTTAGCGCAAATGTATGGTATTCACTTATCAATTTCAGAGCAAATTACATTGCTTCTTGTATTAATGGTTACTTCAAAAGGTATTGCAGGTGTACCAGGCGTATCATTCGTTGTATTATTAGCAACGCTTCATACAGTAGGTATTCCGGCTGAAGGTTTAGCGTTTATCGCTGGTATTGACCGTATTTTAGATATGGCACGTACAGCAGTAAACGTAGTAGGTAACTCATTAGCTGCAGTTGTTATGTCTAAATGGGAAGGTCAATACGACGAAGAAAAAGGACAAGCTTATTTGAAGGAGATTTCAGAGAAGCAAGCAGCTTAAATTACAACAAAACCCTCACGTTATACGTGAGGGTTTTTCTATATGAAAGGAGTGACTGTAAATGAAACGGAAATATGGAGATGGATCATCGTGGAAACGGTTAATTGATAAAGCGTATTTAATATAACTTCGTATAAATATCAAAAAAATACCAACTATTTTGATAGAAATAATATTTGACATTTTCTTTTGCAGCGAGTAAAGTAATAAAGGATTGATTTACACAAAATATAATATGAAACCTTCTTATCAAGAGAGGCGGAGGGACTGGCCCTACGATGCCTCGGCAGCGGACTCATGTAGAGTGCTGTGCCAAATCCAGCAAGCGATATGCTTGATAGATGAGAAGAGTGTTTCTTATATGATATATAAGACCTCTTCTCTTCAGAAGAGGTCTTTTTCGCTCTTGTGAAGGAAAGGTTTAGAAATAGGAGAGGATATTACTTTGGAACAAACAAAAGGAAATGGATGGGCATTATTGCCGCTTGGTATATTTTTAGCGCTATTTATTGGTTCTGGTGTGATTACAGGAGATTTTTATAAGTTACCAATCGTAGTTGCTATTTTAATTGCAGTTGCTATCGCGTTAGTAATGAACAGAAAAGAAAACTTTACGACAAAGGTTGAACGTTTTGCTAAAGGGGCTGGCAATCCAGATATCATGATTATGGTATTAATCTTTGTATTAGCAGGTGCATTTTCTGAAACGGCAAAAGGTATGGGCGCTGTTGAAGCAACAGTAAACTTAGCTCTTACTATTTTTCCACAAAGCTTGTTAGTTGCTGGACTGTTTATTATTGGTGCGTTTATTTCATTAGCGATGGGAACGTCAATGGGGACAATTGCAGCATTGGGGCCAATTGCAGTAGGAATTAGTGGGCACACGGATATTTCTATGGCACTAGCTATGGCGACAGTTGTTGGCGGAGCGATGTTTGGTGACAATTTATCCTTTATTTCAGATACGACAATTGCTGCGGTGCGTACACAAGGAACGGAAATGAAAGATAAATTTAAAACAAACTTCTTGATTGTATTACCAGCTGCCATTATTACGAGTATACTTTTAATCGTTCTTACGTTAGGAACTCATACAAATATGACAGCACATGCGTTTAACTGGGTGAAAATTTTACCGTATGCAGGGGTGTTAATTACAGCGCTGCTCGGATGTAACGTACTAGTTGTATTAACTGGAGGAACAGTGTTAGCTGGTATCATTGGCATGTTAGATGGAAGCTACACATTAGCAAGTTTCTTTAAAAGTATTACAGTAGGAATTAATGGTATGATGGAGATGGTATTATTAGCGATTTTAATCGGTGGAATGGTTGAAATTATCCAATATAACGGCGGTATTCAGTATTTAATGAATATATTAACGCGTAATATTCGCTCAAAAAAAGGTGCGGAATTTGGAATTGCTGGTCTTGTAAGTATGACAAATATGTGCACAGCAAACAATACGATTTCTATTATTTTCACGGGTCCACTGGCAAAGAATGTTGCAGATCAATACAATATTGATCCGAAAAAATCTGCGAGCCTGTTAGATTTATTTTCTTGTAGCGTGCAAGGGTTAATCCCGTACGGTGCACAAATGTTAACAGCGGCAGGATTTGCTTCGCTTTCACCAGTTGAGTTATTACCGTATTCATTTTATCCAATGTTAGTTGCGGTTTGCGGTATTATTTCAATTGTAATTAATTTTCCGCGTCTTTCACCTATAGCTAAGAAAAAGGAATATGAAAAAACAGCATAATGAAAAAGAGGATGTCTTGTATAAGGCATCCTCTTTTGTTTTGAATATAAAGACTAACTTTAGATTACTTTAAATATAGGTCTGATGATGAATAGGACTTAAGTCTGAGAAGAAAACGGTTCTTAAGCTCGTTATAGAAAAATGAAAAAATAGTTAAGATAAGAGTATCAAATCGAAGGGAGGCAAGCACAAGATGAAACAGTTTCTAGCGTTTATCGCAGCCGGTATTTTAGCTTTAATTGCTCTTGGAAGTCTTGCTGGTATTATAGGATTTGCAATTGGAGCAGGGATTGTGTATTGGAGCTACAAGTCATTTGTGCGAGCACGATCATTTTTTGGAAAGTTAGCTTGGG
The DNA here is from genome assembly GCF_002560985.1 of Bacillus sp. AFS018417. Lineage (NCBI taxonomy): Bacteria > Bacillati > Bacillota > Bacilli > Caryophanales > Bacillaceae > Bacillus > Bacillus sp. AFS018417. The sequence continues at coordinate 146,738 of NZ_NTTM01000030.1, read as the reverse complement.
GTATTGTCGGTTTAGTTGGCTTGTCAATCGGCCTTTCTAATTCACCAGCATTAATCGGTATCGTAGCATTAGTCGTTCTATATTATGGATACCGCGAATGGAAAAAAGAAAAAGTTGTAGTAGAGTCTGCTTCAGAAGGTTCTAAACCATATAGCAATTTTGAAGATGAATGGAACAAATTAATGAAAAATAACTAATATTAAACAACTAAAATAATAAAGTAGAAGAGAGGAAGATTTAAAATGAAACAATCATTATTCGGACGTGTACGCGAGGCAATACTTGCAGATCTTCATAATGTGTTAGACGAGAAAGAAAGAAAGAACCCAATTGCGATGTTAAATCAATATTTACGTGATAGCGAACGTGAGGTAACAAAAATTGAAAAGTTAATTGAGCGTCATAAAACATTAAAATCTAATTTTGCTCGTGAGCTCGAGCAGGCGCGTTATTTCGTAAATAAGAGATCCAAGCAAGCTGTAATTGCGCAAGAAGCAGGAGAAATGCAACTGCAAGAACGTGCATTAGAAGAAGTCGCATATTACGAAGGGCGAGTAGCTCGCTTAGAAGAAATGTATGCAGGTGTTATGGAACAAATTGATGAATTAGAGCGTCGCCTTTCTGAAATGAAAAATAAATTAAAAGAAATGAATGCAAAACGTATGGAATTAATGGCACGTGAAAATATGGCACATGCGAACCGTCGCATGAATACGGCTCTGCATAAAATGGATGAAAATAACCCATTTTTACGCTTTGAAGAAATTGAAAATCACATTCTTGATTTAGAGCTTCGCATCAATGAAGATCATGAACGTGACACATTTGATATGAAGATTGCAAAGCTTGAGCGCGAAATGAAGGAGAAAAAAGAAGTATCTATAACAAAAGAATCAGTAAAATAATTGTAGTACATTATAAAACAAGCTTATGATATAGTGATAGAAGAAAAGGTGTTGGAATGCAATACCTTTTTCTTCTGTTTATCCCGCATTAACGGGCAGTAAAACCCCTACCTCAAGATTCAAGGAGAGACGAGGAAGATAGGTGGGGATAACTGCCCGTAAAAACCCGATTGGTTCAACTAACTATCAGTGGGGGATGAAAAAACCTCCACTGATGGAAGTTTCACTTTACATATGACAAAGAAAGGGGAGCTGAGATGAAGAAACAATTTTCGAAAACACAATTTGTAGGAATGCTCCTCATTATATTTGGATTTGGTCTTGTTCTTGATATGATTCTCGGACATTTTGAGCCGGGTGCCCTTATTTTTGCTTTTATTATGATTATGTTTGGAAGGAATTATCGAAAAAAGAACCGATATGTGAGAGGAAATGTGCTTTTATTTGTCGGAGGACTCATTTTCGTATTTTTCCTGTTTTCATCAGCAGCCTTCGTGCTTGTTCTATTTGCTTGTTTAGCTTTCGTTGGTTATCAGCTTGTGCAAGGTCAGCAGAAGTCAAAAATGGTACAGGTCGAAATTAAGGAAAAAGGATATATAAATGAAGAAAAACAAATCTATCGAACAGAACCGTATCTTAAGAATATAATGGTTGGTAACGTACGAATAATGGATCATATTTATGAGTTAGAAGATATTAATGTCCAGTATGGAATCGGTGATGTTGAAATTGATTTAACAACAGCTATGATTCCAGAAGGAGAAACCGTCATTGTTATTCGTGGTGTTATTGGTAATATTCGTTTGTATGTTCCATACGATATTGAACTATCTTTAAATCATTCTGTTATTATTGGAAAAGTTTTGCTTCCTAATCATGAAGAAACAGGTTTTAATCGCAATGTAACATTCAAAACAGAACACTATAATGAGGCTCCTAGGCGTATTAAAATTATTTCTTCGCTTATCGTAGGCGATACGGAAGTGAGGAAAGTATAATGAAAAGGCAAAAGAATATTTCATGGATGTATATTCGCTACTCTATGTTATCTGCTAGTAGTATTGCATTCATTTGTACCATCGTATATGTATGGAAAAGTGGGCAATCTGTATATGATTTATTATGGAAAGAATCGATTGCTTCTGTTCCAGTTGGATTGTTTCTTATCTGCATGAGTCTTCTCATTGGTGGAGTTGTTGGGTATGCGATTGGTTATTATATGCAGCAGCGTATTCAAGGTTTAACGACTTTTTTATTTGAAGTAGAACGAGGGAATTTCCCGAAAGATGCTTCGTTTACTGCAGAAGATGAATTTCATGAAGTGGAGCGAAAGGTAATTGTACTTGCTAGGAGATTAGAGGAGCAAGCAGGATTATTTCAAAAAGTAACGAATGAACGAGCGCATTGGAATGAAGAAATGAGACAAAAGGTTATTTCAGAAGAGAGGCATCGTTTAGCTAGGGAGCTTCATGATTCTGTAAGTCAACAACTCTTCGCTATGTCAATGATGATGGCAGCAATTAATGAGCAAACTGCTAATATATCAGAAACTACTCAAAAACAATTACAACTTGTTGAAAATATGGTTGTAAATGCACAATCAGAAATGAGAGCATTGCTCCTTCATTTACGTCCTGTTCAATTAGAAGGTAAAAAATTAACAGAAGGTATTGAAGAATTATTAACGGAGCTTTCAAGAAAACAACATATGAAGATTGAATGGTTGATTGAGCCAATTCAATTGAAAAAAGGTGTAGAAGATCACTTATTCCGTATTGTACAGGAAGCGTTGTCAAATACACTGCGACATGCACAAGCAAAGAAAACAGAAGTAAGGCTGCGTCAAATTGATGAATATGCAATTTTAAAAATTATTGATGACGGCGTAGGTTTTGAAGTAGGCGTCAATAAAGCTGGATCATACGGTCTTCGTTCCATGCAAGAACGTGTCCATGAAATTGGCGGAACTTTAAAGGTATTAAGCTTCCCGAATAAAGGAACGCAAATTGAGGTAAAAGTGCCGATTCTTATAGATAGAGAGGAGGAACAGCATGATTAAAGTATTGCTCGTTGATGATCATGAAATGGTTCGGATGGGTGTATCTGCTTATTTATCAACTCAGCCGGATATTGAAGTTGTAGGAGAAGCAGAAAACGGAAGAAAAGGTTCAGAATTAGCATTGTCATTAAAACCAGATATTATTTTAATGGATCTTGTTATGGATGAAATGGATGGTGTCGAGGCAACGCGTGCGATTATTCAAGAATGGCCGGAAGCGAAAATTGTTGTTGTAACAAGTTTCTTAGACGATGAAAAACTGTATCCAGTCATTGAAGCCGGTGCAACTAGTTATTTATTAAAAACATCAAGAGCAAGTGATATAGCAGATGCAGTGCGGGCAACGTACGATGGAGAAACAGTGCTTGAACCGAAAGTTACCGGGAAAATGATGTCACGTATGCGTCAAAAGAAAGAACAGCCGCTACACGAAGAATTAACAGAGCGAGAGTTTGAAATCTTATTATTAATTGCACAAGGAAAGAGTAATCAAGAAATTGCAGATGAGCTATTCATTGCTTTAAAAACAGTAAAGACGCATGTAAGTAATATTTTAAATAAATTACATGTAAGTGATCGTACGCAAGCGGTTATTTATGCGTTTCGCCACCAGCTTACAAAATAAAAAAGGCCGTAGAAACGCCTTTTTATTTTGCATTGTTTAGTGTTATGTTTACTTGTTTGGAAGATTCCGTGAAAAAATATCCAATATATAGTAAGGATTATTCAATTCTTTCTGTATATAAAGGTAGATATTTTTAACATATTTTTCATGATGTTAATCCAATTTTTGAATATGATTGGCTTGAATGCTTTCTAAAGATGGAGTAGAACGAATGTAATTTGCGAATGCTTCTTGATCTGTCGGGCCTTCAACGCGATTTCGTCCCTTTTGGAAAATTGTAAATTTATCGCCTCCGTTTGCCAGAAAAGAATTTACTACGACAGAGTATGTTGCATCATCTTCGAGTGGTTCCCCATTTTCTAGTGTAATTGATATTAACTTATTTTCTTTCCATGTGTAACGAATTCCAGATACTTGTAACATACGTATTTCATCAGTCCATTGTTCATGCAGTGCACTTCGAATTTCTCTACCCGTTAGATCCATTTTAATGAGTTTATTTTCAAAAGGTTGAATGAGAAAGGTATTTTCCCATGTAATGGAACCAGCTGGTAAATCATGACGGATACTACCTGGATTGACGAATGCAATGTCAGCCTGCATAGCTTGACGTTGAGATGCAGCAAGAAGAGCACCAAGGTCTGTTTCCCCGTTTCTATTTTGATCTCGTGTCAGCTTGTGTACGCTTTTTCCAAGTATTTGCTCGGTTAATGGAGCTATCTTTGTTTGATAGCTCTGTAGCCATGTTTGGATGATTGGATTAGGTTGTATTTGATTATGATAAGTAGGAATAATCTTTGCTGATTTTTTTGTAATATCTTTCGTTTTGCGATTAATTGTGAGCTGCACATTTGCAAAAGCTCTTCCGTAAGAATACCCTTCAACGAGTAGTTTTCCATTAACATATCCATTCATATAAGAATGATTATGTCCACCAAATAATACATCTACATCATCGTCAACTTTGCTTGCTAAATCAGCAAGTGGCCCGTAGGTAATTCCGCCTGTTGTCTTGCCAGCTACATGAGCAAGAACGATAATTGCATGGATGTCTTTTTGCTGTAATTCTCGTACGTACTTTTGAACAGCAGTAGCTTCATCTAAAAAAGTGACCGCTGAAATATCATTGTGCATAGTAAGAAAAGGTGTATCTTTTGTAACGATGCCAATAAAAGCAATGGGAATACCATTAATCCACTTAATCGCATATGGTGGAAATAGAGGTTCATTTGTGTTAGTATCTACTACATTTGCACAAACGTAAGGAAAAGAGCTACCTGAAAACATACCTGTTTTTGGATGAAAACCCCCATCAATAAGTCGCTTTAGTTCGTCTATACCTTCGTCAAATTCATGATTACCAACTGTTCCGACATCAAATTTCAGCATATTTAAAAATTCTATTGTTGGCTCATCTTGAAAGAGAGCAGAAATGGGAGGACTTCCACCAACCATATCACCGGCATGAACAAGTAAGGTATGAGGGAATTGTTCTTTATATGATTTGATATAAGAGGCTATATAATCGGCGCGGCCAGCAGGTTGTCCGTGTAGCATTGTAGTTGTATTGATTTGTCCGTGCAAATCATTTAATCCGATTATTTGCACATGTATTTCGGAAGGTTTTGAAGTGGGAAACAATGAAGAAAGAGTTATAGAAATGAGAAAAGGGATACATAAAAGAAAGTTAATCATGTTGTCACTCCTTACATATACTGGTGTTTTTATTGTAATAGAAGGACAACTTTTTACTTTATTAAAAAATCGTAAATTTTTTGTGAAAATTGTAAGGTTTTTTATCCCATATGAACAGGCAGTAATCCCCCTACTGATGGAAGTTTCACTTTATCAAAATAGGAGAAAATCTGCCACTGTAAGATTAGAGGAAGATAAGTGCGGGGAGTTTTTATGAGAAAAAGAAGGATTTATTGCTCAATGTAGAGAATAATGTAATCATCCACTTGCTGGAAAGAACAGACAAAGCAGAGGTGACGAAGATGCTTGTAATGGGTGTATTGGTATGTATTACTGCAATTTGTGGTTTTATATGGTTATATTATTCTCGTTCGTTTAAACAAGCAGGAGTGTTACTTTTTGATAAAGGTAGTTTGTTTGGAAATCAATCCAGATTTTTAGTATGCTCGAAGTGTGGAAGAGCACAGGCAAGAAGCGGTGGATATCAAGAGTGTTGCCGAACAAGGTTATGAAAGAGTAGCAAGCCTCANNTGAGGCTTGCTACTCTTTCAAGGCTGTCCAAATAGTCCAGCGATCCTGTTCTATAATAGGAGATTTGTTATGAAGTTTAGAGTAAATATGCTCTAATAATTGAGAGAGTTCATCATCGGATAATTCATGTAAAATAGAACGACCTGTCCGAGGTGATAAATCTTGAAGTAAATTTTCAATTGAAGGATGGACTTTACGAACTTCCCAAAGAGTTTCAATAGGATTTGTATGGAAGCCGCTGTTGTGTAACCAATATAGTATTTGATTTGTTTTAGGTCTTCGTTTAGCTTCTGTATGGAGTAATTTTGGATAGCAAGAAAAGAAATAGCCGCGAATATGTTCTGAACTTCCTGGAATCGTGCAGTCTTCAATTGTTCGATCTTGGAGAATAAGTAGACCGTTTCGCTTTAAAATACGATATGCTTCTTGTAAAAATTGTGGAATATGCTCTAGATGATGAATAACAGCTCGTGATATAACGATATCAAAGGTTGCATCTGCAAAAGGAAGGTTATGAGCGTCACCTTGTACAAATGAAACGTGTTGTATGTGAGCGCAATTTTCCTTGGCAGCTTCGAGCATCTCATTTGAAAAATCAAAACCAATTGCTTCAGCTGCCCCCATCATAGCGAGTTGTTTTGTATAAATACCACCACCGCATCCAATATCAATCACTCTCTTTTCTTTGACGTCTACAATATTTTGAATCATAGACGTCCATGAATCCGTTGCTTGACGATTTGTATACGTATATTTATTGTTTGGGCTGTGAAAATCTATTGGCATGCTGTAAGCCCCCTTTCATGTATATTATATCCGATTTTGTTTGTTAGGTTGATTTTGTTTTCTTTTGAGAACAATAAGCTTTTCTTATTTTGAGAAATGAGGATGGGAGCTATGCGAAAAAAATGGTTATTCATGTTTGTTCTTTTCTTATTAGTCGGATGTAACCAAATGGGTAAGAAAATAGAACAAGGTGAGAAATCAGCAAAAGAAGCGGGGAGTGTTATGGAAGAGAGCATACAAATAATTGTATCCCAAACAGGACAAGAGGAAAAAATATTGAAGGACGAGAAAGCAAAAATTGTTGCAAATATTATAAATAAAGCGGAGAAACAAAACGTAATAGGTGAATTAGGTGAACCGGAATATGTAATTAAAATTAAGAAAAACGGACAAGAAGAAAAGTATAAAGTTTGGCTTCGTACAGAAGCGAGAACAGGTTGGTTACAAAAAGAAACCGATACAAAGAATTTCTACCTTATATCAAAGGTGGATACAGAAAAGCTGCTTTCTTTGTTTCCGACAGCACCCTCAACACAAAATGAGGATGAACAACAATCAACTATAACTGAAATTACGAAAAAGGATTTACAAATTACGCGTTTTCACATTAAAACAAAGGAAAATGCAGTTCATTATACGGTGTATTACACGATTTCAGATGCATTATATAAAAAGTTAGAAAAAGAAAAAAATTATTATTTTCAATTACATTTTCCTCCGAAAGTGCAAAAGATAATAAATAAAGAAAAAAGTGATTCAATTCAAGGTGAAATAGTGAAAGAAGGATATAAACAATATGAAGTGAACTTTTTTGTTCCTGCTAACAATTTATCATCGTCTCAACTAAAAATGTTAGAAGCGTATTATGATCAATATGATTTAAAAATGTTTAATCATAAAAAAGAAGAGATTGGTGCGTTTCAAAATATTATTCAAATAGTGAAAGAATATGGAGAAAAGATGGAGTTAGAAAGATAAAGAGGCGTTCTTTTAGGAGATGAGAAAAAGAGTGATAGATATCATCACTCTTTTATTTTGTTTTTGTTGACGGTTCACTCATAGATTTTCGCGTAATAAAATAAGCGATAATAAGTGCAGAAAGGATAATGGAGCTAATGAAAATATTGTTTGGTAGCCAATCTAATAGTAATACGTGTCCAACAGTATAAAAAATAAGCATAGAAGCTAGAAAAGATAAGGCACCGATCATAACAGATTGTAATGTCACCGTTTTCACCTCCTTGCATGTATAGTATTGGCCAAAAATGGATCAATTAAACAGTGATTTCCAATAAACTTAAAATATATGGCATAATAAGAAGAAAAAGATTATTGGTAGGGAGAGGAATATGAAACAAAATACAAAAGGATTATGGGGGATTATTGTAGCAGTTGGTCTTTTTCTGTTGTCTAAATTAAAGTTTGTATTTGCGATTGTCAAACTAGCAAAGTTTTCTACTATATTTAGTATGCTGTTATCTCTTGGCGCTTATGCAGCGATATACGGATGGAAATTTGGTGTTGCACTCGTATACTTATTACTAATTCATGAAATGGGTCATTTGTGGGCAGCAAGACGAAAAGGAATTGCAACCTCACCTGCTATTTTTATCCCATTTATGGGAGCGGTTATAGGAATGAAAGAATTGCCTAAAAACGCAAAAGACGAGGCATACATTGCATATATGGGACCGCTATTTGGTTTACTCTCTTTTTTACCAGCAATTCCGCTGTATATGACAACAAAAGAACCGTTTTGGGCACTTGTTATTATGCTTGGTAGTATGATTAATTTCTTTAACTTAATTCCCGTATCACCACTTGATGGGGGACGAATTGTTTCTGTTGTAAGTACAAAAATTTGGGCGGTAGGCCTTGTTATATTGCTTGGTTATGCAATTGTACAAAAAAGTATTTTTCTTGGGTTTATTTTTCTATTAGGCTGTTTAGAATGGCGCAGAGTATCGAAACGAAATCAACCAATTCAAGAGCTTGGTTGGAAAATAGATACTGTAAAAGAATATATGATACGTTTGAAAGAAGAATTACGAGAAACAGGAGCACTACATCGTACCATCTATATGATGCACCAAGAAGTAACGATGCTTCGCCAGAAAGAGCGAGGTAAATCATTAACAAAAGAAGAGCGTCAAAGAAAAATAGCATTAGAGTACTTGTTTCCTAAATTTGAACCACTTGATTACGTGCCGTATGAAGAGGAAAAAGAGCAGCATCTTCTATTGATGCAAGATGCAGTAGCAGTGTCAGAGCGAAAATTACATAAGTGGGAAGAAGAAAAAGAACAGTATGAAAAGTACTACTCTGCAAATATGAAAACACGTATGGGTATGTTCATTTTATACGTACTCTTACTCGCAATACTCGGATATGCTACATATCAAGGAAATGCAATCTTACAAAATCAACTTCCTACAAATAATTTGTAGAAAAACGTTGTCGAAATGGAAAGAATGATTTGAACAGGAATTCTCTCTTTTTTATAGAACATTACAAATATTACGTTTTTTAGAAATAAATGTAATGTTTATGTATAGAAAAGGAGTCGGGTGTATGAAAAAGGTGTGCAGTATACTTGGAATTCTTATAGTAATGGGAATCGCTAGTTACGGCTTAAGCAAAGTTTTTGTACACTATGCAAGTAAGCCTGTTGGTGTAACGGCAATGCCGAAAGTAGAAGAGGTTGATGAGACAAAAGAAGTGCTGCAATTCATCCGCACGACACATGAAAGCTACAATGGCTTTTTAAATTATGGAAAAGCAGAAAAATACACAGATGGAGACTGGAACCATTTAATGAAATGGTTTCAAGAACAGGAACATGCTTTAAAAGATGTTGAGACAAAAGTGAAAAACAAGCAAATAAAACGAGATGTGAAACGAAGTTATGAAATTTTGAAAAAAGGGGTAGAAGCTCGTAATATTGAATATGTTATTTATGCACATCGTGTATATCATGATCTTGATATTCTTGTAAATAAATATACAGGTGAAACGAATATTTGGGGGTATACAGAGTTTGGAAATGGGAAAGATGTAAAAGTAATAGAACAGGCATTACAAGCACAGTAAAAAAGGCATACATATGTAAGGTAAAATCCTAGTTGCTGTATTCTGATTGCGAGCTAGAGCGATCTAGTAAATAAGGTTACACATTATATTGTTTAGAGGTATTTCATCTACTGCTTTAGGTAGAATGATATACCTCTTTTCTTATGGGGTAGACCTCTTTAAAAGACCTCTTTTACCACAACATATTCCCCTTTACTTACCGCGACCACATTGTTGCAGCGAATGGTACTTTATTTTCCTCCCTTTAAGGTATCTTTTTGTGTACTATGACACATTTAAGTGTCTACTTCTAAAAAATATTCTCAGGGATTACTCTTACAGTAGAAGTTCTAAAAAATATTCTCAAGGATTATTCTTACAGTAGAAGTTAATACAAGACAAGGAGGAAAAAACGATGACAAATCAAAAGCTGAAAATAGGAATTATTTTAGGCAGTACACGCCAAGGACGAGTTAGCCATCAAGTTGGAGAATGGATTAAAGGTATTGCGGATAAACGTGGAGATGCAGATTATGAAATTGTTGATATTGCGGACTTCAATTTGCCGTTTGTATTTACAACTGCTGGTGACGAGCCAGGGTTAAAAGCTTGGTCAGAAAAGCTTAATAACTTAGATGGTTTCGTGTTCATAGTTGCAGAGTATAATCACAGCATAACAGGTGCATTAAAAAATGCATTGGATTCTGCTCGTGATGAATGGAATAATAAAGCAGCTGGTATTATTAGCTATGGGTCGACTGGTGGAGCTCGTGCAGCTGAACATTTACGTGGAATCTGTGCAGAATTACAAATAGCGGATGTTAGGGTACATCCAACACTATCTTTATTTACAGATTTTGAAAATTTCACTACATTTAATCCAGCTGAATTACACCTTAATAATGTCAATAATATGCTTGACCAAGTTATCGCTTGGAGCGGTGCATTAAAAACTTTGCGATAATTCATTTTATGTATCATGAAATGGGAGAGGGATAACTTTTATCCTTCTTTTTGTATATTTACCCACTACGTTTGTAAACCATTTTTCTTATTTACTATAAGGCATCTTTTTGTATACTATGCCACATTAAAGTGTCTACATCCAATAATTAGACTTGGGTATTATTGTTTCTTTAGAAGTTAATTTGAAACAAGGAGGAATTGTTACGATGAAATGGACAGTTCGTATTATACAAGGATTATTGGGTATTGGATTTCTTTTGTCTGGTTTTATGAAATTGAGTGCAGATCCTATGCAGGTAGAGGCATTTAATAATGTGTATGGGTATGGCACAGGTTTCATGTATATAGTAGGAGCAATCGAGGTCATTTCAGCCATTGGATTACTAATTGGTTACTGGAAGAAAGATTTGGTACCTATTTTTGGTGGATTATTAGCGGTAGTTATGGCTGGTGCTGTATTCACGCACTTACAGGCTGGTCAAGGCTTTGGAGTTGCGATGATGCCTTTCCTTTTTCTTATTTTAGCCGTCGTCGTGTTTTTCGGTCATAGAAAAATAACTACAACAACAAAAAACGGTATAAAAAGAGATGGCAATTTATGAATATCGCGTTATAGGTTGTTCAAATGAGAAAGAGATACAATACCTTTACAAAAAGAGAACGGATTGATCGCATACTGGCAGCGGAAGAATATATCGCGACGCAAAATCAAAGATGGACATCAGGGGAATTTGAGTAGTTTATTATATAAGATGTTGTGGTAAACGGCGGCAATGAGTTATGAAAATGTCGTGGTAAATAAGTGTCTTAAGGAGTCATTATTACAGTAAAAAGGGATAGGGAACTATAACTATCCCTTTTCTTGTTTCCTCATATATGTTGCTCATTTTATAGAAGACGAGCAATCATACACGTAAAAGCGGACAAACATGGTATTAGATATAAACTAAGTATGCCTTTTTACTATTGATGCCACTCTAACAGACGGTTATATTCCGCTGATGAAAGTTGCACTTTATCCCGCATTAACGGGCGGGAAGACCCCATCTCAAGATGGAGAGACAAGCACAGAAGATGGGTGAGGACACTGATTAAAGTCTCACTTTATGATGTTTTTCACAAAACCATCATGTTTATAGTGATTAAAATCACAACTTATAGTTTGGATATCGTATACAATGGGAATAGATAAGGAAATAGACAAGGAAATAGACAAGGGAATAGACAAGGGAATAGAGGAGTGGATAGTATGTTAAGTCCAAAAACAATTGAAATTGTAAAATCAACTGTACCGTTATTACAAGAAAAAGGTGTGGAGATTACAACACGTTTTTATCAAATTATGTTTTCAGAGCATCCAGAACTATTAAATATTTTTAACCATACAAATCAAAAACAAGGGAGACAGCAGCAAGCATTAGCAAATGCAGTATACGCAGCTGCTAATTATATTGATAACTTAGCGGTGATCATTCCAGTTGTAAAACAAATTGGACACAAACATCGTAGCTTAGGTATTAAAGCAGAGCACTACCCAATTGTTGGTAAATGCTTGCTACAAGCAATTAAAGAAGTAGCTGATGCTCCGCAAGAAGTATTAGATGCTTGGGGAGAAGCTTATGGTGTGATCGCTGACGCATTTATTAGTATAGAAGCAGAGATGTATGAAGAAGCTGCTGAAAAAGCAGGCGGCTGGAAAGATTTCCGTAATTTTATCGTTGTGAAAAAAGAAAAAGAGAGTGATGTGATTACATCCTTTTATTTAAAACCAGAAGATGGGGGAGCGCTATCTTCATTCTTACCAGGACAATATGTAAGTGCACAGTTAAATATTGAAGGAGAAACATATACACATAACCGTCAGTATAGTTTATCAGATGCACCTGGAAAGAATTATTACCGTATTAGTGTAAAACGTGAGAAAAGTGCAGAAGGTCTAGATGGAATGGTATCGAATTATTTACATGATCATGTAAATGAAGGAGATATTTTACCGTTAAGCGCACCAGCAGGAGATTTTGTACTGAATATGGATTCACAGTTACCAGTTGTATTGATTAGTGGTGGTGTAGGAATTACACCAATGATGAGTATGTTAAATACATTAATTGAGCAATCGCTAAACCGTAATGTATACTTTATTCACGGCGCGTTAAACAGTGATGTACACGCAATGAAAGACTATGTTACAAATGTAGCAAAAGAGCATGAACAAGTAAAAGTATATACTTGCTACTCTAATCCAACTGAGCAAGATAAGAAAGTAAAAAATTATGATAAAGAAGGCTTCATAGATTTAGCGTGGTTACAAACTATTATTCCTTCCAATGAAGCAGATTTCTACTTCTGCGGACCGGTACCGTTTATGAAACATATTCATGCAGATTTGACAGAATGGGGTGTGGTACCAGAGAATATTCACTTTGAATTCTTTGGTCCAGCAGCTAGCTTGCAATAATTAAAAAAACGAGGTGTTAATTCACCTCGTTTTTTGTTTGTTCTCGAAGTAGCCGATTTACTGTTTCACGACGGATGCCAATGAGTTGACCAATTTCTGTTTGGTTTAAAATTTCATAGACCGGAATGTCTCCTAAATATGTTGTAAACCATTTTTGTAAACGAAGTAGCCTCTCTTTTGGAGAAACGGTTGTAAGCTGATCGATACGTTCTTGCATCATTCGTAATTTTGTTTGCAGCTGAAGGGCGAGATCGGCATAAGATTCGGGATTTGCATGTAATTGTTCATACCATGCGTTGCGTAAAATTGGCTCTACTTCTGTCTTAATTAAAGCGATTGCAGTGCCGTGATATTCTTTTGGAGAGATTAAAGAGTGGTGAGGAATCGTTTCACCTGGAACAATAATATTAAATAAAAAAGGCGTGCCGTCCTCTTGGAGGCGAACTACTTTTAATAGACCGCTTTTTACAAAATATAGAGGGCCTTCCTCTCCTTGACGAAATAGTATTTCTCCTTTATGTAAAATCAATGTAAGCACCTCTTTATATATTGCTATTCATTTTATTATAGAGGAATTGTTTGCATAAGACTATACTTGTGAATTGCAGAAGAAACCTTATAGTTTTATTCTGCAATTTAGTAGTCTCCTGCTAATGGAAATTTTAATTTATTGACGAAATATATCATATTACAGTAGTATACTGTTTAGTGTGTATGTGTAAGGACGGTACTAGAAAGGAATATTTTTTTAGGGGGCATACCATGTTAGATGAAAAAATGACTGATGTGAAGATTTCAACAGATGCAGTGATACATGTGGAAGAAATGAAGGGTGGAGTTGTTCTATCGGTCGAAATAGATGGACAAATCATTTATACGATGGCTTATGATGAAGAAACAGATAGTTATGCAGAGTTATATGATAGAAATGATAGACGAGCAAGACAAGTCCATGAAGATTTTATGGGATGGTCGCTTGTACACTAAGGAAAGCTTAACAAGCTGAGAAATGCTTCTCTTATAGGTAAAGAGAAGCATTTCTCGGCTTGTTTTTTGTTTATAAATAGAAAACAATAAGATTGTATATATAATGTAATAATTACATATGATTTGTAACACTCACTTCTATATTGTTAGGGCATTGTAAATGTAAATGTTGCTTTTTTTCGGTATGATATGGTCAATGGGAATTCTTCATCCTCTACAGATGATTAGTTGAACCAAGCAAGCTCTTATGAAAGTTTTATGTTTACCTATTGAATTTAGGAAAGCATTACTACATGTTAGAGTGGAATGAAATACCAAAAATGTAATGAACATAGGAGTGATTATCATGAGGAATTTCCATATTTCTAACTTTCTCTTATTATGTGTTTGCTCATTATTATGTATTATTTTAGGAGTGTTTCTTTACACATGTATATAAAAGTAACGCATTCTAAAAGAATGCGTTACAAAATGGAACTAATAATCATACGTGTACCGAGAATAATTAAGGTAATGCGTAATAAATTGATAATAGCGTTACCACTTAGTTTTGTATTAATATAAGCTCCAATTTTCCCGCCAATCCATGCTCCAGGGATTAAAACAAGGGCATAGAGCCAGCTTACATTACCAAGTGAAATATGAGTTGCTGAATTTACAATTGCGGATAAAAAAACGATAAACATTGATGTAGCGACAGCGATTTGTGCTGGAAAAGCGAAAAGAATCATCATTGCTGGAACTAATAAGACACCCCCGCCAATTCCGAATAAACCAGAAATAAAACCTACACCAAATGAAATAATGATAGCAAGAAAAGGTGAGAACTGATAAGTTATTGTTTCTCCTTCAGAAGTTGTAAAGGAGCGTTTAATAATAGAACCGGTCGAAAGCGATAGAGGTTTCATTTTATCTCGTATCATGAGTAAAATGGATACCAAAATGAGAAAACCCCCGAAATATAAAGAGAAAGAATCTTGATTTAAAAATTTATTTGCCCACGATCCGATAATTCCTCCAGGACCACTCCCAATAAATAAAATAAGGCCACTTTTGTAATCAATCCGCTTATGCTTCATGTATGTGAGGGTAGAAGCTAAACCTGTAAATACGACAGTAACAATTGAAGTACCAACAGCCAATTGGGGAGAAAGGCTATGTAAGTTAATCAGTAACGGAACGATAATGATTCCCCCGCCAAGACCAACTAGACTTCCAATTGTACCTGCTAATAATCCAACAAGTAATAGCATAATATAATCCAACTGTAACATCTCCTCTTTTGTAACAAATACATCATTTATTATACAATGTTTTGAATCAGAATGATGTGTGTTCACAAAAAAGTCGTCTTCTACATAAGAAGACGACTTTTCTTTAGAGAATAAGATCTAATACGTAATAGCATAAAGCAGCTAATGAAGCTGAAATAGGGAGTGTGATAACCCATGTAATTAACATGCGTTTTGCTGTTCCCCATTTTACGCCTTTTACGCGATGTGAAGCACCAACACCTAAAATAGAAGATGAAATAACGTGTGTTGTACTTACCGGTAAATGAATGAAAGTTGCACCGAAAATAACAATTGATGATGATAAATCAGCAGCTACGCCATTTACAGGGCGGATTTTCATAATTTGTCCACCGACGGTTTTGATAATTTTCCATCCACCAATAGAAGTACCAAGACCCATCGCGGTTGCACACGCGAGTTGTACCCAAAAAGGGATATCTGTTGAAGTATGATAATTATTTGCGATAAGGGCCATTGTGATAATACCCATCGCTTTTTGAGCATCGTTTGTGCCATGTGTATAAGATTGCAATGCGGCTGTGAACACTTGGAATAAACGGAAATTTTTATTTGTTTTCGTCAGATTAAAATTTTTAAAGAAAATTTTAAAAATACTATATACGATGTAACCGATAACGAAAGCGATAATCGGTGAAATAACTAAAGCTTCAAGAATTTTAATGAAGCCTTTATAATTTAATGAATGTACCCCAGCAGCAGCGATAGCTGCCCCAGCAATAGCACCGATAATTGCATGAGATGAACTACTTGGAATTGCATAGTACCAAGTAATTAAGTTCCATGCGATAGCAGCAATCAGCGCTGCTAAAATAACGACACTACCATTTGGTAATGTAAATGGATCAACAATATCTTTTGTAATAGTCTGTGCTACACCCGTAAATGTCATTGCACCTAAAAAGTTCATAATAGATGCCAAAAGAATGGCTTGTCTTGGCTTTAAAGCCTTTGTTGAAACAGCTGTTGCGATAGCATTTGCTGTATCATGGAATCCGTTAATAAAGTCGAAAGCCAAAGCACAAATGACAACTAAAACGGTTAAAATCAAGAGTGTATCCATGATCAAACTCCTTATGCGTTCTTCATAATAATTGTTTCTAAAACATTTGCTACGCTTTGACAGCTGTCAGCAACTTCTTCTAATTCTTCGTAAATTTCTTTGTATTGAATAATCTTAATAGGATCTTTCTCACGAGAGAATAGATGCTTAATAGCATGTCTACGAATATCATCACATTTTGATTCGTAGTCTTTAATTTTGATTGCATTTGTACGAATATCGAGTAGCTTTTTGTTGGACATTAATTCAATAGACGACGCAATTTCAATCGCACACTGATTAATTGCATCAACGAATTTAATCATGTATTCGTCTGCTTCTGTAATAGAATACATTTCAAATAGACCTGCACTATGATCTAATCCGTCTAATACATCATCCATACTCATTGCAAGTTGCAAAATGTCTTCACGTTCAATTGGAGTGATAAATGCTTTGTTTAATTCCATAATGATTTCGTGAATAAATGAATCACCCTTTGACTCATATTCTTTCATGCGCATGGAGAATTCTTTTAAATCACTTGCGTTTTTAATTTTATACTCCACAAAAAATTGCGCGCCTTCTTTTAAATTTTCAGAAATATTCGTTAGCATTTCTGAAAATTTATCTTTTCTCGATTTGAAAACCATATTGTTACCCCCACCAAAAAATAGTTATGTAAAGCATATTGGCTAGTTCATTCTACCAAAAAGTTGTCGGTTTTTAAAACATTTTATCGAAAAGTTTACAAAAACTTAACATTAGACAAGTTGAAAAATTAGTAATGTTAACACTTTTTTAGTAATACTCGTACTTATAGAATGTCCTTTTCATACAAAAAGTATGAAAAAGGTAGCTTAGACTTGACGAATTATAACGATATCATAGAAAATTTGTAAAGATAAAGATGTTACCCATATATATACATTTGAAAGTAAGGTAGAGGAAGTGAATGAATGAAGTGGAACAGTACTCAATTACAAAGGATAAGAGAGTGGTTCAAAACAAGAAAAAAATTGCGGATATTTTTGTTGATTTTAGGAAGTTTTGGCTTATCTTTGTTTATCTTTGTGAACATTATGATTACAATCCAAGATATATCGGCATTAAAACATGCAGTACCTCAGCCAACAGTGATTTACGATGCAAATAAGCAGGTAGCAGCAAAATTGTCTTCTTCGAAAATAGAAGGAATTAAGCGTAAAGATATTCCAGACGTTATGATTCAAGCTGTTGTTGCAGTAGAAGACCAAAAATTTTATGAGCATCGCGGTATATCTTATAGCGGAATTTTTAATGCTATCATTAAAAATATAACAGCAGGAGAAGTTGTTGCCGGGGGAAGTACAATTACACAACAGCTTGCTAAAAACGTATTTTTAACACAAGATCGGACGTTTACAAGAAAATTCAAAGAGTATTTTATTACAAAGAAAATTGAACGCACATATACAAAAGATGAAATTATAGAAATGTATTTGAATCAAATTTATTTTGGTGAGGGAGCATGGGGGATTAAAAATGCTGCTAAGACGTATTTTGATAAAGAAGTGAAGGAATTAACGATTCCTGAAGCTGCCACTTTAGCTGGATTAATTAAAGCGCCTTCTACGTATTCACCGTTTAAAGACTTTAATAAATCAATTACAAGAAGAAATGTTGTTCTTTCTTTAATGAAGGAACAAGGCTATATTACAGACAAACAATTTCAAATAGCGAAAGACGAAGGGCTTTCGCTTCACCGTGGTGTCGAAAAGCAATATGAGGGAAAATATCCTTACTATGTTGACTATGTTGTTCGTGAGGCAATGAATAAATACGACTTGACACAAAATGAAATTTTATCAGGTGGTTATCAAATTTACACAGAATTAGACCCAAAGATGCAACAAGCGGTAGAAGATGTTGTGAATAATGATCATTATTTTCCAAAGACTACTTCTGATCAAATTATGCAAACAGGTGTTGTACTCATGAATCCCAAAACGGGTGATGTTCCAGCTCTTGTAGGAGGAAGAGGGCCGTATCAATTTTTACAGTTTAACCATGCATCGCAATTAAAACGCCAGCCAGGTTCAACATTAAAACCATTGGCAGTGTATACACCAGCATTGGAACAAGGATATGAGGTATATGATGTATTAAAAGATGAACCACTAGACATTAATGGATATACACCGAAAAATAGCGGGAATGTATACCATGGTAATGTAACGATGTATGAAGCACTTGCTAATTCCTATAATGTATCAGCCGTTTGGCTACTGGAACAAATTGGTCTGGAAAAGGGTGTGAAGTCTTTAGAACGTTTTGGTATTCCGCTTCAAGATGATGATCAATCTTATGCGTTAGCGCTAGGAGGGATGAGTGAAGGAACGTCTCCACTTGTCATGGCACAAGCGTATGCGACCTTTGCGAATGATGGTGTACAAATGGAAGCACATGCGATTCGGGAACTGCAAGATAGTGAAGGGAATGTAGTAGGGAAATGGTATAAAAAAGAAACTCGTGTTACGGATGAAAAAACGGCACAAAAGATGACGTATTTATTACAAGGGGTTGTAGAGAAAGGAACGGGAGAAAAAGCAAAACTTAAATCTGTAGAGACTGCTGGAAAAACGGGTACAACACAACTTGTAGATGGCCCGAGCAGCGGTGCAAAAGATTCATGGTTTGTTGGCTATACACCAGAATTAGTTGCATCCATTTGGGTTGGCTACGATAAAACAGATAGTGAACATTTTGTCCCTGGTGGTAGTCAAATAACGACAACGATGTTTCAAGATATTATGAAAAAAGCAGTTGGGCAGCCAAGTCAAAAAAACTTTGATTTGTCGCTTATACCAGAAGCTGAGTATACAAAACATTTACAAACCATTGAAGAGGAAAAAAAGCGAAAAGAAGAAGAGAAAAAACGACAAGAGGAAGAAAAGCAGAGAAAAGAACAGCAAGAAAATTGGATGAATAAAATAAAAGAATGGATTCCATTCTTTTAAGAAGTAAATCCCAGATTATGAAATGAGTAATCTGGGATTTACTTATGTTTTTATTTTCTAGTACATGAGCCGTTATTGTCTTAACGGCGTTTTTTGCATCGTTTGCATCTCTTTTTTTCGCTGTTATCTTGATTACGTGTTTCGTTATCATCATTGTTATTATTGTTGTTATCGTTATTGTTATTATCGTTATTGTTGTCATTATTATCATTATTATAGTTCCAACGCATACTTTGAACATGGAACGTTGGTACATACGTAACCTGACCATCAACCTCAAGAAGAATATGATCTCTAGTACGGCCGACAACAGTTCCTTCTATTTGTTTCGGACCTTGATTAAATTGAACTGTTTCTCCTTTTAGACGGTTAATAACACTTCCAAAACGGTTTCCGCTTACAATGATAGGGGCCTCATATTGGTTATTTTGATTGTTGTTTTGTTCATTATCATCTGATTCTTCAGAGTCATCTTCATATTGCTCGGCAAAGCCATTAATATGATGTAACGGATAGTAAACAACACCATCGTCATTTTGTACGACACAAAAATCACTTTGAACTTTTAATAATGTTCCCTCTGCTTTTTCTGGACCTCCTAAATTAACCTGAACGTTTGTGCCAATTAAATTTTTGTAATTTCTCATCGCATTTCTAGAATAATACGACTGATTGAACTGATTGTATGGATACATCATACATAATTCCTCCTTAATGTAAGTTCTCTCTCTTTAAATCATTTGTCGATATATGATATTCATCTTTGCAGGACAAGACCTAGGATACTTGACTAATTTATAAAAAATGTGCGTATACATAGAAACAAGCACCCTTTTAGATTAAGGGTGCTTGTTGAGTTGAATATTTATATTTGTATTCATACTGTGCGCGGTTTTAGTTACCGGTGTATAGGAGATGACAATGTTTCCTTTAGCGGTTGGCTCAAAAGCAAGATCATCATAATATTGACTGTTATTTTTATTGTGGATTGTAAGTTCAATTGAATCGAGTTTTTCATGTGCATATTTTTCTTTGATTTGTTTGGCAATTATTTCTAATTGTTTATACGAAGTGGCGTCGGTTATCACCATCCCCTTCAGAACAACCTTTTCTTTTTGCGCATCATGCACCAGGGGTATATGATTTTGTTTTGTATATAGGACGTCATAGGGTATGGTGCCTTCGTTTGAGGCTGCTTTTGGTTTATTGTATTCTCCAATTACAAAGAGTGCAAAACATAACGTTATACATGACATGAAAATAATCCAAAAGCGGATAGATGATAATACTTTCATCTGCATTCACCCTCGTTTCGTATAAGTTCTTTCACTATGAATTATACAAAATAAGCGTTAAATTAACGTTAAGCTGAGGTAAAGAAAAGTAAAGAAAGAGAGTTTTTTGTATAGCAAAACTTTTTTTCGGTTTGTTATAGTAGATTAAGAAGCCATAGGATAACAATGGAATAGAAATTGTTAAGATTGTAATTTTGTGATGAATTATTTATAAAGTGAAACTTACATTAGTATGTGTGTGGGACTTCCCGTTAATGTGAGACAATTAAATGACTCTGTAATTTGGATTTTTTCCATATATCATAATATGTTTTTGAGATTTAGAGGTGGATAGGAGATGGTGTTCGGATGATTTCTATTGGGTTAACAGGATGGGGAGATCATAACGCTTTATATAAAGATGCCTATGAAATGAAGCATAAACTACAAACATATAGTGAGTATTTTCCAATCGTAGAAGTAGATAGTTCTTTTTATGCCATACAGCCTGCAAGAAATTATGAGAAATGGGTTTTAGAAACACCACCAAATTTTTCATTTATTGTGAAAGCTTATCAAGGAATGACAGGGCATATGCGCGGAGAGACCCCTTTTGCAAATATTGAAGATATGTTTCAGGCATTTAAAGAATCGATAGTTCCTCTCCAAAAAGCAAATAAGTTAAAAATGGTTTTATTCCAGTATCCACCTTGGTTCGACTGTCAAAAGAAAAATGTGGATTTATTACGCTATA
The DNA here is from genome assembly GCF_002560985.1 of Bacillus sp. AFS018417. Lineage (NCBI taxonomy): Bacteria > Bacillati > Bacillota > Bacilli > Caryophanales > Bacillaceae > Bacillus > Bacillus sp. AFS018417. The sequence continues at coordinate 125,275 of NZ_NTTM01000030.1, read as the reverse complement.
CGAAAGAAAAGATGAGAGATATACCATGTTCATTAGAGTTTCGTAATCAAACGTGGTTTTATCCACAATTTCGTAATCAAACATTGCAATTTATGAAACAAGAAGGTTGGATTCATACTATTTGTGATGAACCACAAGCAGGAATTGGTTCTATTCCAATTGTACTAGAAGCAACGCATGAACAGATGACCTTAGTTCGATTTCACGGGCGCAATGTACATGGGTGGCTGAATACGGGAGAGAATTGGAGAGCAGTCCGCTGTTTATATCGCTATAACAAACAGGAATTAGAAGAATGGATAGAGAGGTTACAAGAATTAAAATCAAAAACAAAGGAAATTTACCTTTTATTTAACAATAACTCTGGCGGAGATGCGGCAGATAATGCAAAACAAATGATGGATATGCTTGGTGTTACGTATGGCGAACCTAGACCTGAACAACTAAATTTATTTGAATGAAGTGAAATAGTAGTAGGATAAAGTAGTATTTTTATCAAGGGACTTCACCTTCATTGATTGAAAGCGCTAATTAGGATAAAAAGAAAAACACTGTACAAACAGGGGGAATGTACAGTGTTTTTCTTTATGAAAAAAGAGGGGTAACAATGTTACTGAGCGTTTGGTTGATTCATCAATTGTTGGCTTCATAATAAATGATAATGGTTATCATTATCATTGTCAATAGTTTTTGTATCTTTTGTTTTGAAAAATTTAAAGTTTACAAAAGATTGATTTAATAATATAATAACAGCGTTTACATGATAATAATTATCAGTATCGTTAAAAGGGGCGGGAATAGATGAAAAAGCCATGGAAAGTGATGACAACAGTTGCTGTTGTTTCCTCACTGTTACTTTCAGTAGGGTGTACAGGTAAAAAGGAAGAGACGACGGCAAAAGAAAAAAGTACATATGGTGTACCAGTAACGGACTATACATTTGATACAGCTGCAAACATGTTTGCATATGCAGAATTTGAATTAGCTGGGGAACCGTTAGCAGAAAGCTTAGGATTAGATTTAGATCTTTTAGATGCACAAAAACAAAATAAACCAACGAAATTTGATTATATGGCTGGAATCGAGTCTTATGAGTACTCAGAAGAAGGAATGTATGAGGTAGTAGAAAAATCAGGGCTTGGTTTCCATTTACTTCATGCCCCAATTGTACAGAAGATGACAAAAGAAACAAATAAAGAAGCTCCATCTTGGCTAGAAGAGCGGTTTTATACACTAGCAGATAGTGTAGGATATCCACGTAAAGAAATTTTTGCAAATATGTATCCGACATTTATGGAATATGCTGGCGGTGACCCTCATTATATGCAAAAAGTAGATACGTCTATATATGCAGAAAATGATGATAAGACGTATGTACCAGCCTTCCAAATGGATTTTAAAACATTGCGCTGGGATCGTTCGAAAATGAATAAAACGTTAACACCAGCCGCATACGGTTCAGCATTTTTAAAACAAGCATTATGGGCGGGAGATTTTTTAGGTGGTTTCCATACAGTAGATAAGGACGAAGAATTAGAAGCTACATCAAATACGCAAGATCAAGATCCGAATATTCGCCTTGGAAAAAGTAGTGCTGATGGTATGCAAGGTGTTATTTTAACAGAAGAAATTTGGAATAAACTTTCATATATTCGTGATGGTCTATTTTATGATGCAAATACAAAGCAATTAACGAACGGAGCAGGAAGTAAATATAGCCCTGAGGGCGGCCTTGTTTACTTACCTCATGAGATTAAAGTAAATGAAGATGAAAAGAATGGCATTGCTAAAGCTGGTCAATTAGAAGTGAAAGATGCACGCAGTGTGCTTCGCGATCAATGGATGATGTTATGGCCAACTGCTGAATTTTTTGGAATGGCAGATCAGCGTCCTAATAATAAAAATGTGAATCCAGCATTCCAAGCAGCATTTGATGGAGCACCATTTGCTAAAGCAGCAGTAGAAAATGTAGATGGTGACACGTCTAACGATGTAAAAGCAGATGACCCTTATTCATTGAATCGTGATGTCATGTTACAAGTCTTTGAAAATATTGAAGCAATGCATTATAACAAAGAAACAGGTGCATTTGTTACAGAGCATAGCGGAACAGAACAAGGCAAACGTATTGATACGTTTGATGCAGGTTATATGGTAGAGGCACTTCGTATATTCCAGCGTGCCATTGATGGTATGCCGGTTGGATATGCAAGCGGGGCAGAGGCACAAGGCTTACAAACAGAAGAAGGAAAACGTGCCCTAAATATGATTAAGACGCAAGCAGATTTCTTATTAAAGAATATGAAAACAAAAGATGGTTTTATGGCAAATAGTTATACAATTGGAAAAGGACAAGATACTGAACCTGTTACATTAGAAGCACAGCTTGGAGCAATCCGAGGATTAACAGCGGCCTTTTTAGCAACGAAAGATGAAACGTATCGCGAAGAAGCGCGTAAACTATATGATTTAGTAGATCGTAAAATGTGGAACAAAGAAGCACATGCATATGAAACGAAAAAAGGTGAAATGAAATATACGCCTTATACAGCTGGAAGTGTATCAGCAGTGTTGCGTGTTGCATTGCAAAATTTAAGTAATACAGATGCAGATAAAACGAAATATGATTCATTAGAACAAAAAACGATTACTTCTCGTTATGTTGATTTTTATGATCAAGTAATCAATGGGCCTTCATTAAAAGAAGGGATGCAAACAAGTGAGTTCTGGGATACAGGCGATGTTTATATAAAAGGGAAGCTTGGAAATGCAGATAAGGATAATGTACCACAAATTCAAGCAGGTCATGGTAAGAATGGTATTGCTCCAGTGCTTGTCAATGTTGAAGTGAAGAAAGAAAAATAAGTTTATGATATTAATAAACCGAACAAGTTGATAAACTTGTTCGGTTTTTATGAAAAAAGGGTGTAACAAAGTAAATTTCCATCAGTAGGAGATATAGATAACAGGGGATGCTCGGTAGAGTGAGAAAGAAGGGTTAGATAATGAAGCGATTGTTTATGGCGGTTGTATTACTCCTAAGTATAGGGATTTTTGCTAGTTGTGGGATGAAAACATCAGGAAAAGAAGAGAAGCGCAGCACCGCTGTTCATAGTGATAACATTGTAACGAGTGCTGATGGGAAATGGATTTATACAGCGAATATTGATATTAATACAGTGACAGTTATGGATGCAAAAAGTAGAAAAGTAGTGTCAGAGATCGCAGTTGGTAAAGAACCGAGACAATTAACAATCAGTCCGGATGGAACGAAATTATATGTTTCTTGTATGTACGATAATAAAGTTGATGTTGTTTCACTTGATAAGAAGAAAGTCATTGATCGAATTCCAACTGAAATTGAGCCATTTGGTGTTGTTACAAATCCAAATGGAACGAAGTTATATGTATCGAATTTTCGCTCTGGTAATGTATCAGTTATTGATCTTGAAAAGAAGAAAACAGTGCAAAAGATTGAAATTGGTGATCGCCCACGTACGCTTGCAATGACAAAAGACGGAAAGAAATTGTATGTACCGCACTATTTAGAGGGGAAAATTAGTGTTGTAGATACAGGGAGTAATAAAGTGAAGAAAGTGATTACACTTGCATCTTCACCAGATAAAGAAGACCGTAAAAAGAGTCAAGGAATTCCAAACACATTAGAGCAATTTGTTATTGCACCAGATGGAAAAACAGCCTGGGTTCCACATATGCTTACAAATGTAGATACACCAATTCAGTTTGAAGAAACAGTTTTCCCAGCTGTGTCGATTATTGATTTAGAAAAAGATGAGGAAATTATAGATCAGCGTAAACAATTATTCGAAGCAATGAATGTGAAGAATACAAAAAATGAAACGATGATTGTATCAAACCCATACGATGTAGCCTTTAACGAAAAAGGAACAAAGGCATTTGTTGTGATGTCTGGTAGTGAAGATCTTATGGTATTTGATTTAACACGTGGAGGGAATGCAACGCAAATTGTAAGGCGTATTCCAGGAAGTAATCCGCGCGGTATTATGTTGCTTCCAAAAGAAAACACATTAGTAGTTCATAATGCGATGAGTCATGATCTTGCTTTCTTAGAAACAGGTGGTAATGATTCATATGCAAAAGTGCAAGCTGATAAGAAGACAGTTAAATTAATTGCAAAAGATTCCTTATCGAAACTTGTACGTGAAGGAAAAGAAATATTCTACAGTGCAAATAGCGATAAATATGCAGCAGGGATTACAGGAAACAACTGGATGAGCTGTGCAACATGTCATAGTGATGGAGAAATTAATGGTTTATCATTAATGACACCAAAAGGGAAGCGAAATGTACCAAGCAACGTTTTAACGACAAAAACAGGTTTATTTATGTGGGATGGATCACGTGATGATTTTACAGATTATATTCATACCGTACAAGGTGAAATGGGCGGTATGATGGAAATTGATCCTGGAAAAGAACTTCCAAAAGATGTGCAGCATATGTATGATGCTTTGCAAGCCTTTTTGGACGATCCGAATTCGTTTCCTGTCCCAAAAAGTCCATATCGTCAAGGGAATGGAGAATTAACACCTACTGCGAAGGATGGAGAGCAGCTGTTTAAAGGCAAGGCAAATTGTTTAACATGTCACGGCGGAGATAATTTCACAAATAGCACAAAAGCTGTTGATGAAAATGGTAAATTAACGACGAACAATACAAACTTCCTTTATAACATTGGGACTGCTAATGAAACAGATACAAATTATGATGGTGATGCACGTGGGGGATTCCAAAATAAAAGACTAAAAGGATACTTTGATCCTCCGACACTTCGCGGTGTATGGGCAACAGCCCCGTACTTACACGATGGTAGTGCGAAAACCGTTGAAGAGGCAGTAGAGAAGCATCAATATGAAGAAAAGCCACAACTGTCAAAACAGGAAGTTCATGCAATTGCGGAATATGTAAAATCAATTCAATAGAAAATAGTGGTGTTTATCCCGCTATTTGCGAACAGTAAGACTCCCACCATCAAGAAAAGAGGTGGGAGTCTTACTGCCTATAATGGCAAGTTTGATTCAACTAATAATCAGTAGTGAAAACGCTTACTAATCAAAGTTGAACTTTATCGCTGTTCTTTTTGTTGTACATATTTCTGTAAATCAAACGGTGTAATTTCTTGAATGAATTCTCTTGATATAAGAGATTGAATGAGTGTGCTTTCGGTAACGACAGCACCTGTTTTCTGTTTGTGAGCTTGTTGTAATAATTGCAGTTTTTCCAATGTTTCTTTAGGTAATTCAATTGTTAATGTGTTCATATTTCTCCCCCCTACTACTAGAGTATCACTAGAAGATAGGAGAAACAAGAAAAGAGAAAGATATATTAATATGGTGAAGAAAGTAATAGAGTTTATTGGATTAAAAAAGGTAACTATTGACAAAATAGTTACCTTTTTTAAAATCTATTTACAGTAATTATGACTAAGCAATACCGATGTATTTTAAAGTTTTGGATGGGGTGTTATGATCAAAAAAGTGTTGTAAAAATGCAATATCTACACCAGATTTGTAAGCACAATATCCCCATGTCTTGCGAAGTGTATGTGAGCTAATCCCTTCTAAACCAACTTCTTTTGCCGCTTTATTTAAAATGTACCAAGCGTGTTGTCTTGTAATAGACTTTGTTCCCTTTTGAGATTTTAATAATGGTTCATTTCGTTTCCATACTTTTCGCTCTTTCATGTATTGTTCGATAGTATGTTGCAATTCTTCATTTACAGCGAACCATTTATGTTTTTTCATTTTGTCATTATAGAACAAAATAGAATGACGAACATGTTCATTTTCATCAATAACATCGCCAACTTTTAATTGTAAAATCTCGCTTACTTTTAATCCTGAATTCACAGCTAACACGAATAATAAAGCATCACGCTTCGAAGATTGTAATAGTATATCTTTGATTTTTTCTAATTGTTTTTCATTTTGAATTGGTTGTCCTACTTGTTTCATTTCACGCACTCTCCTCTTTTATATGTGTAAAGGAAAGGATTAACTAGTTATTACTATAAAGGGAGTATGTGAATTTCATGTGAACTCCTCGTGAAATTAGAACAAATTATTTGACTTCTTTTGCTTTTTGTAATTCGAAATAAAAGGCAACACCATTTTCTTTATTATACACACCGTAATCGGCATGATGAAGTTCTAAAATATTTTTTACAATGGATAAGCCTAGACCTGTTCCACCTGTATGACGGCTACGGGATGCGTCTAATCGATAGAAACGGTCCCATATTTTATCTAAACTTTCTTCAGGAATCGGCGTACCGTTATTTTCAATTTCTACTTTTACCATTTCTTCATACTCAATGACAGATAGCTTTACTTGTTTCCCATTTGGTGTGTAACGAATTGCATTACTTAATAGATTGACGACAACTTGTTCAATGCGATTGCGATTTGCTTGTACATAAATAGTTGGATCTAATGCAAGCTCTACGTGTAAATTTTTTTCTTCGATACTAAATAATAGCTTTGTATAAACTTGTTGGATTAATTCTCCAATTGAAAAAGCTTCAATTTCTAATTTATATGTGCCAGATTCAAGTTTTGCAAGTTCTAGCATTTCGACAATAAGGCGGTTCATATTATCAGTTTCTTCTAAAATAACGTCGGTATAATACGTAGTATCTTTACTTACACCATCTTTAATGCCTTCAGCGAAACTACGGATTACACTTAGCGGTGTTTTTAATTCATGAGATACGCCAGAGATAAATTCTTTTCTTGTTTTCTCTAGCTGTCTCTCTTTTTCAATATCTTGCTGTAGTTTTGTATTTGCTACATGCAATTTGTCAATTCGATCTTTTAAATTTACAGAAAGGCTGTTAATACTACCTGATAAGCTTCCAATTTCATCGTCTGTTGATATTGGAAGTTTTTCAGAAAAATCAAAGTTCGCCATTTTCTTTGTAACACGATTCATTTTAATAAGCGGCTTTGCAATAATTTTTGAGTAATAGAATGACAATAAAATAATGACAATAAAGACGATAATTAATGCATAAACATAATAATCTTTCAAAACAAGCATAGCTTCATCAACGGGCTGCAGTGATGTCATTGCAAATGCAAATTCTTTTATTTCACCATTTTTAACAACGGGTTTAACAAAAATCTGATATTTCACTTCATTTTCCCCGCCCATTGTATACGTCGTCATTTCATTTGTATTTGTTTTTCCTAATGCGACAGAAAGCTCCCAGTGCTGAATGCCCTGGATTAATGTATCTTTATTTGCAAGACGAATATCACTTGAGGAAGGAATGTGCAGTTTTGAAATAGTACCGTCAAATGTACTAACACCAACACCGAAATCCTTTGTATATAAAGTTTTTTTCACGTCTTGAAGTTGTATACCAAATTGCTTCAAGTCTGAAATGATATTATCATTTTGCCATATCCTGTTGTCGGCAGTAGTAATTGTAATAGGAATAATCATATCTTGTTTTAAGATCCCTTGTACACGGATTGGATCATTAAGGTTTAATCCTAATTTTATAAACGAAGAATATTCATCGTTTGTGAAAATGTTATTGAGTGGAATAAAAAATGTTTTATTAGACTTATCAACAAGTTCAATGTGATAATTTTTGTCATCCTGAATAATGCCATTACGATCTAGTAAGACGAGTTCAGCATTTGTTTTTTCATAAAACTCTTGTTTTAACTTTGAAAGTTCTTCAACTGACTGATCGCTTTTTTCATATTTACTTACAAATTTTTCGAAAGATGTTTGGACCGTATGAATTTTTTTCTTTATATAAAATTTTTCTAAAAACAGTGATTGTCCAAGGAAAAAGAGTAAAAATGTAGCAGTAAACAATGCTGATGTTAATAGAAAAAGCTTAAACACAATGCTTCTTTTTTTCACTTCTTCACCTCATAAATTGTAAATTCCATAGTAGTCTTCTTATTATAGCAAACGAATAAAGAGAGTAGGAGAGGAAATCTGTCGCTTGTTGAGACAGTTTTTTTTCAAAAAGTCATATAAAATGAAACTTCCATCAGGGGGGATTTTTTCATCCCCCCTGATGGTTAGTTGAATCAATCGGGCGCATGCCAGCAGTTATCCCAAACCTATCTTATTTGTTTCTCTCTCAATCTTGAGGTGGGGGCTTACTGCCCGTTAATGCGGGATAAAAAAGAACTCGCCAGACGTATGACAAGTTCTTGTGAAAATTACGATTGAATTGCTGCATCTAATGCAATTTCAATCATCTCATTAAATGTCGTTTGACGCTCTTCAGCTGTGGTTTCTTCACCGGTAAAGATATGGTCACTTACTGTTAAAACAGATAATGCATTTACACCGTATTTTGCTGCTAATGTATATAGTGCAGTTGTTTCCATTTCAACAGCTAAAACACCGTAATCGCCAAGTTTTTTCACCATGTCCATACTTTCACGGTAAAATACATCAGCTGTTAGTATGTTACCAACGCGAATATGTAAACCTTTTTCTACACCAGCATCATATGCTTTCTTTAATAACTCAAAGTCTGCACACGGCGCAAAATCAAATCCAGGGAATGTCAAACGATTGATGTTAGAATCGGTACAAGCAGTCATTGCAATAATAACATCACGTACTTTTACGTCTTTTTGAATCGCACCGCATGTCCCTACACGAATCAAGTTTTTTACACCATAACTTTGAATCAATTCGTTTACATAAATAGAAATAGAAGGAACGCCCATACCTGTTCCTTGAACAGAGACACGTTTGCCTTTATATGTTCCTGTAAATCCTAGCATACCTCGTACATTGTTGTAGCATGTTACATCTTCTAAAAAATTTTCTGCAATATACTTTGCACGTAAAGGGTCTCCGGGTAATAAAATAGATTCAGCAATTTCGCCTTCTTTGGCTCCGATATGAACGCTCATATATATCCTCCTCGTTATGTAGCAATCGATATTATATAGTGATTATAATATCGATTAAGCAGTTTTCTCTTTGTAGTATACACGAAGTAGAGCGTTTTCAATAGTGTGTTTTCAAACGTGTATTTCTATTTATATTGCTATTTATGGGCGGTAAAATCCCACCTCAAGATTATGAAAAGACAAGGAAGGTAGGTGGAGAGAGTGTAAGATAAAATAATTGCACAAAAAAGAATATAGATTAGATGTTTTTATATATAAAATAGTCTGAATTGTGTTACAATTTATCAAAAAGTAGATAGGTGATTTCGTGAAAAATCTTATAATAGGAATTATCGCTTTGCTTCTTATTGTTCTTGGCGGATTTTATATGAAAAAATACAAAAGCAGCGAAGAAACAACGGGACAAGTACAACAAGTGAAGTGGCAACTTGATGATATCGATGTAAATAAAAATGCACATATTACATTTCAATTACAAGATAAAAAAGGGAATGAGATTCATGGTGTAAACGACCACATTCGGTTATTTATTGTGGACAAGCAGTTAGCGCAGTCGTATCAGGTGAGACCAACGTTTACTGGTAATGGTTCATATAAAGCCACGTATCAATTTAAAAAAGCAGGGGAATATACAATTTTCTTATATGAAGAAATAGGAGAGACAACAAAACAGTTTGCTGAAAAAAATATTATAGTAGGCAATAAAGAAGAAAAAAAACAAAAGCCAATTGCTGTAGATAGTGTATTAACAAAAAATATTGGTACTTACAAAACATCGCTTTTATTTCGTACGTTACATCCGAATGAAGAGGAAACATTAACGTTTCAATTTCAAATAGAAAAAGGGCAAAAACTAAAATTTCGCTCAAATACAGGAGAACGTGCTGCACTGCACATAGTAGATGAAAAAAAACAACATTTCTTGTACGTTGTTCCTGTTAATGATGAAGGACAATTGCAATTTCGCGTTACGTTTCCGAGTGAAGGGATTTATAAAATATGGGGTACTTTTTATATAAACGGAGAGAAATATGAGGAGCAGTTTGTATTACAAGTTCAGAAACGAAAAGACAGCTAAGAAGTTTAGCTGTCTTTTCGTTTTCCGATTAATTTTGTTACAGCGAGCATCGTAATTGGCAATGAATGATTTTTCCGAAATGCTAAATACTTCCCGCTCCATGCTGGTTTATATTTCTCTTTGAAATGTCTCAGGCCGCTAAAGCTATATGTATAGCGAACATTGTTGAAAATGGCTGCTGCGACGCGCTCTGACCAAAATGATTGTGCCGATAACCCAACGTTAGAAAGGGGAGCCATTCCGATATTAAAGCAGTGATAGCCATTTTCTTTTGCCCATTGGAATAAATGAATGAAAATAGCATCCATAATTCCACCTGGTGCATTAGGGTAATAACGCATTAAATCAACAGATAACTCACCATCTTGATATACAGGCATCAATGTTGTGAAGGCAATGATTTGACCATCAGCATCAGAAAGTGTTGCAACCGGCGCACGGTTCACATAATCACGATCTAAATAGCCAAGAGAGAAGCCTTTTTCCTTTTTTCCACCAAGCCATGCATCTGATACTTTTTTGAGTTCATCATACAATTCATCTGCAAATGGAGGTTGGTGAATCGCAAAGGTATAACCTTCTCGTTCGAAACGATTAAAAGTTGCACGCAATCCAGCTCTTTTTTTTCCGGATATTGTAAAAGTGTTTAAATCGACAACCGCTTCTTCACCCAGTTTGAAGAAGTTGTAACCGAAATCATGATATAAACTCATCCATTTACTTTCAATTTGATAAAATACGCAAATATATCCGAAACGATCCGCTTCTGTTAGAAATTCTTCTAATACTTTACGAAAAGAAGATTGCTGTCCGATTGGATCCCCGAGTACAATAAGACGTTTACCTGTAGGAGAAAACTGAATCATCGCTTTGCCATCGCTACTGAAAAAGAACTGCTTATCTCCTAAAAAACCAAGATGGCTTAACACGTTCCCACCATGTTCATCTAAAAAATGTTGCAGCCGTTTCGGATTGAAAGGTTGCCCGGGAAATTTACTTCGATAGCGATTTGCGATAATGGAACCAATTAGTAAAAAGCTTGGTACAAAAAAGGCTGCGGCAAATGCACTTCGTTGTACTTGTTTAATATTACGAACAACAAAATCAGGTTTAAACACTTCCTTTGCTTCCGCAAATAGTACCCCTAAGTTTTTGTATAGATACAATGTAATAAGTAAAAAAAGGAATACTTTTACTACATCTGAGAATAAAACCTCCACTTTTTCACGTATAAATCGTTTACGAATCATATATAGTACAGCGAGTACAATGAGTAAGATAAAGGTTTCTTCTAAATCAATTCCTTTTAATGTATTAAAAATCGCGGCTCCGATTAGGGTTGCAATCGTCATATAGTAGGATCGCTTCGTTCCATGATAAATGCCGCTTGATAAAATAACGAGCAAAATACCAAATGTTAGCGATAAACTAAAAGAAATCTGTACTAGGTATTTAGGGACTAAAATATGAAGTACATGGGCGCGTTCAATACTTGTTGGAAAGATAGTGGAGAAAATCACCATGATTCCTGCAAAGCTTGTTAACGCAGCAGATGCCCAAGAACCGAGCTTTCTTAGAAAATCACGTTGTAACGTCCAAAGGACTCCAGTTGTTTCGAGGGCAGGTGCAATAAATGGTTTATCTTCAAATTTCTTTAGAGCAGCTCCTGTCATTTCAATCGCTGCAAAAACCAATCCGAGTCCAAATGGTAAAATATAATATACAAAGCGATATAATAACATAGCAGGAAGCAATACGCTTGTATCAAATCCATACTGTTCTAGTCCTGTTAAGAAAACAAGGTCAAAGGAGCCAAGTCCTCCTGGTACAAGGCTAACAACGCCAGCCAGGGCTGCAATGACATATACACCGAGAAATTGACGGAAATCTACTTCAATCCCAAATAGAAGTAAGATGACATACATAACAATACTTGCCGATACCCATTCTAATAATGAAACAAGTGAATAGAGGACAGTTGGATTTTGTTCTACTTGTTCTGCTTCTTCTGTTTTTCGCTTGCGATTTTTTATTTTTGAAACACCTATGTATAATGGGACAAAAAGGGCGAAAAAGATGAGAACTGGCCATAGCCAAGGTTTTTCTTGTAAAATAAATCTTGTATCTAATACGCCGATGAGGCCAAGAAAGGATAGTAATGCTAACCCATTAATAAAAGCCGTTGTCATCCAAGCGATACTTTTAAGAAGTTTACCGTTCTCCTGTACATAAGGACGATATAACATTGTACGTATACCTGCCCCCATAAGACCACCAAATCCTATAAATCCATTTAATGTATTAGCAATCCAAGAAATGCGGAAAATCTTTTTAACTGGTATATCAGCTTGCAAATGCCGCAGCATTACAAAGTCATAAAAGAACATTGTAGCAATAGCCAATGCGCCAAGTGTAACGGCTAAGAAAAAACCACCAGATGGAATGTTTTTAATCGTTTCAACTGCTTCTCGAAATGAGATACCTGATAGTTCTTTTCGTGCTTGAAAAAACACAATTGTTAGTATGACAAAGGGGAAAATAAATTTTCCGATTTGTAGCATACGTTTCCATGAAAACGACATAAAGACAACTCTCCTTATATAAGAAAACTGAGGCAATATTTTTATTATGACAAACTTCAGTGAAAATAAAAAGGAAAATTCAGTTACAAAAGCTATAAACTAAAAAATGTAATTTAGCATATTACAAAATTTTTTTACATTTAAGAATTAATATATAAGATAGAGCAGAAAAGAAAAGAAGCTTCATGTTTTATCCCGCATTAACGGGCAGTAAGACCCCCACTGATGGAAGTTTCACTTTATTTTGAAGAAATTTTGCAAGAATTTACTCCTTTTGAAGGAAATCTGCTTTTTAAAATCGAAAATCAAAACATATATGTTGCGCTAGCTTATGTGATAAAAATAGAAACAGCTAGAGCGTTTTCATATTAATACGATAGAAGAATATCGCGTATATTTTGATGAAGAAACAATAATAGCAGCATAAGCAATTTTCGAAAATCCGTTAAAATGGTGAGGGGAGAAACTAGCATGTCGAATTTAATGGTTGAAAATCAAACGCGGCAAGTAACTGTTTTTTTGGAAGAAGTAATTGAAGTGATCACAAAATATGTAAATAATCACACATTACCTTTATTATTAGAAGAAACACCTGAAGGCGATGAACAGTATTTTGCTGGATTGTTAGCTTCAATTCGACGTTTACTTGTATTTTGTGAAGAAGGGTTAGATGCTTGCTGCGTAGTAATGAATAATGAGCCGTTTCGAAAAAATGCAGCGCAAAGAACGTTATATAAAATCTATCATCAAGTGATTGCAGAGTTTTTTTCACCGAAAAATGATTATTGGTATGAAAATAGCCGATCAGCTTATACAGGGAAGAATTCAATTGCCTTTCAAAAACAACCTCCTTTTTCTATTGAACGAATGATGCAAGAGTTAGAAGGGAAATTTCAAATGTTGCGTGAAGAACTAGAATATTATGAGACAGACTATCAAACGAAAATGATACAAAAATATTAACTACCGAAAGAAGCTAGGTGATTCCTAGCTTCTTTTGCTTTTTGAAACGTCATATACGCTCATACTTTCGAATACATTTAAAAAGGATAGCATTGATGGAGGTGACATATGAGTCAGCAAGAAGTGTTTACCGATTACTTTCATGAAGTTGAAAGTTGGTGCGAAAGTGTTCTCCACGTATTAGATAACCGGGCAACGGAAGTGTATGATGTCCATATGCTTGCATATAAAATTCAAATGTTATTAGATCGTATTAAAGAAAATGAATATGATTATGATGCGGAGTTTGTTTATGAAATTAGTGATGATGTTGAACATATTCAACACTACTTACAAGAGGCGTTAATGTCTGATTCAGAACAATATGTATTATACGAAAGAAATTATGTAGAAACTTCTGTACCGATTGGGGGACATACTCTTCCGCCACTTCCATATCCGTATAATGCACTTGAACCGTATATTTCAAGGGAAATTATGATGCTTCATCATGATAAGCATCATCGTAGTTATGTAGAAGGATTGAATAAAGCAGAGAAAATGATGGCAGAAGCACGAAAAACAAATCAATTTGATTTAATAAAGCATTGGGAGAGAGAAGCTGCTTTCCATGGTTCCGGACATTACTTACACACTATTTTTTGGAACAATATGAAAAAAGATGGTGGTGGTAGCCCACATGGAGACTTATCGAGGCAAATTGAAAAAGATTTCGGGAGCTTTTTACGTTTTCAAAAACATTTTACAGAAGCAGCAGCAAAGGTGGAAGGTTCTGGATGGGCGATTCTCGTTTGGGCACCTCGTTCCGGGCGATTAGAAATTTTACAAAGTACACTTCATCAATTATTTACGCAATGGGATACGATCCCTCTATTAGTACTTGATGTATGGGAGCATGCATATTATTTACAATATCAAAACCGAAAGGAAGAATATATTAAGAATTGGTGGAATATTGTCAACTGGGGTGATGTAGAGAAAAGATTTGAAAGTGTAAAAGAACTTCAGTGGATATCATATTAGACGCATCGTGATGCGTCTTTTTTGTGGGTAGTAAAACCCCCACCTCAAGATTTAGAGAGAAGCGAGGAAGATAAGTGGGGGATAAAAAAATCCCACTGATGGAGGTTTCACTTTATCCCGCTATTTGCTGGCAGTAAGTCCCCTACCTCAACTTCCATTCATATTTTAAAGGTCCAAGCATACACTTGTACAAAAAGTGCCGAAAAGGACGTGAATATATGCGAGGAAGATGGATTGTGATAGCACTTATTATGATATGTGTAAGTATGTTACCCAATGATACATATGCACAAATGAATAATGTTAGTGCTCGTAATGCCGTGTTGATGGAGCAGCATTCGGGGCGTGTACTATATGGAAAGTTAGAGCATGAATCCGAAAAAATTGCAAGTATTACAAAAATTATGACCGCGCTTTTGGCAGCTGAATCAGGGAAAATGAAAGAAAAGGTATCAATTAGCAATACGGCTGTTCGTGTGGAAGGATCGGCTATTTATTTAAAGCCAGGGCAGAAAGTAACGTTAGAGGATTTAGTATACGGTTTAATGTTACGTTCTGGAAATGATGCAGCTCAGGCAATTGCAGAATATATTGGTGGAAGTACGGATGGGTTTGTCTATTTAATGAATGAAAAGGCCGCACAAATTGGAATGAAGGATACACATTTTTCTAACCCGCACGGTTTAGATGGGGATGGGACACATTATTCTTCAGCATATGATATGGCACAGTTAACACGGTACGCCATGAACAATGAGACATTTCGTAAAATTTTTGGAACGAAAACGTATCAGTCGCAAGCGTGGGATTATCCATGGAAAAATAAACATAAGCTTGTTACATCTATGTACGAGTATGCAACAGGAGGAAAAACTGGCTTTACGAAAAAGGCAGGACGAACACTTGTAACAACTGCATCAAAAGATGGGCTAGATTTGATTGTTGTAACATTGCAGGCTTCGAGTGATTGGGACGATCATATGTATTTATTTAATGAAGGCTTTAAACAGTATATATCAACTACAGTACTAAAAAAGGGAGTACTTTCTGAAATTCAAGACAAAAAGTATAAAAATCATGTATATACGAAAAATGATTTGTTAGTGCCGCTAACAAAAGAGGAGTTAAAAAAGGTCACATTACAAATTGAATTTGATAAAACAGCCAAGGTAACAGATGGAGAGAAAGTAGGTCGCGCCATTGCTTATCTAAATGGAGAAGAAATTGGGGAGCGTAATTTATTTTATAGTAAACGAAAGCTTATTGTGACAACAGGTTTGTTTTGGAGTGATTTTAAAGAAGTATTTTCACAAATGTTAGGTGTGAAAACAGATGGTTAATCTTGTCTGGGCTGCGATGGCGTTAATTGGTATTGTGTATGCAATGTTTAATGGAACGATGGAAGAAGTGAATAAAGCGGTTTTTGAAGGTTCAAAAAGTGCTGTAACTATTTGTATTGGACTGATTAGTGTTCTTGTTTTTTGGCTTGGTTTAATGAAAATTGCAGAAGAAGCGGGACTATTAAAGAAGCTTGTTGCATTGTGTATGCCTCTTGTAAAAAAATTGTTTCCAGAAGTTCCGAAGGATCATCCAGCGATGGGTTTTATTTTATCCAATATGTGGGCAAACTTTTTCGGTTTAGGAAATGCAGCTACACCACTTGGGATTAAAGCAATGGAACATTTAAAAGAGTTAAATGGGGGAAAAGACTTTGCGAGTCGTTCTATGATAACATTTCTTGCCTTAAATACATCGGCTATCACGCTTATTCCCACTACGGTTATTTCAATTCGGATGACATATCATTCTGCAAACCCTACTGAAATTGTAGGGGCAACCTTTATCGCTCAAGTGCTATCTATGATTGGTGCCATTTGGATTGATCGTTATTTTTACCGAAGAAGAAGTAGAAAGGGGAAGAAAAAATGAGTATCGTCAATATGATTTCTCTATGGGTGATTCCATGCGTGATTGGATTTATTCTATTATATGGGACGGTAAAAAAAGTACCGACATATGAGTCGTTTGTAGAAGGGGGAAAAGAAGGGATTCAAATTGCTGTATCCATTTTACCATTTATGGTTGGTATGCTCGTTTCTATTGCCATTTTTCGAGCTTCAGGAGCGCTAGATGCAATGATTCATGTGATAAAACCAATGCTAGATATGATTCATGTGCCAGCAGAAATTGTTCCGCTTGCACTTATTCGTCCTATTTCTGGATCAGCAGGGTTAAGTATTACAACGGACTTAATTGCCACATACGGACCAGATTCGTTTATTGGGAGACTTGCTTCCACGATGCAGGGAAGTACAGATACGACTTTTTATATTTTAACAGTTTATTTTGGGGCGGTTGGGATTCGGAAAATGGGTGATGCATTAAAAGTTGGTTTATTTGCTGATTTAATTGGTATCGTGTGTTCAATTGTATTTGTTTCACTTATGTTTCAGTAATAATGATTCATTTTTCATTCAAATTGGACTATAATACGAATACAGCCACTATTAAGAATGCGCTTAATAGTGGCTTTTTTATGGATTGTTTTTGACAAAAACGTGAACATTTGCCGTAAGCAAATGGAAGGAAGTGGACCATAATAAAGAAGAGAATCATACCGCACTCCTTTATTAGCTTACAAAGTTGGCAATGTTGTTTATGGTAAGTAATGGGCATTGTCTACTAGGTTAGACAGTTGCCAAGTCCTTCTAATGAAGGTAAGATAAATTTGAGGTGAAGAAACGAAATGGAACGATTACAAAAGGTAATAGCACAAGCAGGTATCGCATCAAGAAGAAAAGCAGAGGAACTTATTCAACAAGGGAAAGTTAAGGTTAACGGAAAAGTCGTGACCGAACTAGGAACGAAAGTGAGTGCGCAAGATAAAGTTGAAGTAAACAACATTCCTCTTGAAAAAGAAACACCTGCTTACTTTTTATTATATAAACCAACTGGTGTTATTTCGAGTGTAACAGATGATAAAGGAAGAAAAGTGGTCACAGATTTCTTTCCAGAAATTCCACAGCGCCTTTTTCCAATTGGTCGATTAGATTATGATACATCTGGTTTAATATTGATGACAAATGACGGAGACTTTGCGAACATTTTAATGCATCCAAAATATAAAGTTGAAAAAACATATGTGGCAAAGGTAAAGGGCCAGTTAACTGGTGAAAAAATCCGTATGTTAGAAAAAGGTGTTATGCTTGAAGAAGGGAAAACAGCGCCTGCGCATGTGAAAATCCTTTCTTGGGATAAACGTAAAGAGGTTGCAATTGTACAATTGACAATTCATGAAGGAAGAAATCGCCAAGTGCGTAGAATGTTTGAAGCAGTTGGATGTAAAGTGATGAAATTAAAGCGTGAGCGTTATGCCTTTTTAGAGTTAGGTAATTTACGCCCAGGAGATGCAAGAGAATTATCTCCTCATGAAGTAAAACAACTTCGTGCTCTTGCTTCAACGAAACCAAGATAGTATTTAGTAACAGGAATAAAAGCTTCTATCAGTAAAGAAATCTTTACTGATAGAAGTGAATACATAGAAAAGTTTAGTATGTGCTAAACTTATTTATTTCGTTAAGAGAGGAGAGACACCGTGAAGAAAAATAGGCTGTTATTTCGTGTAATCATTTTGCTCATATTAGGAGGGGCAGTAGGGTTTACGTTATATCAAAACTTTTTTGTTGATAAGGAGAAAGCGCAAGTTGGAAAGGAAGCGCCAAACTTTGTTGCTACTGATTTAGAAGGTAACAAAATTACGTTAAAAGATTTAAAAGGAAAAGGTGTTTTCTTAAATTTCTGGGGAACATGGTGTGGACCTTGTGAGAAAGAAATGCCATATATGAATGAATTATATCCGAAATATAAAGAAAAAGGTGTCGAAATAGTGGCATTAGATGCAGATGAAACAGAACTTGCTGTGAAAAACTTTGTGAATCAATATGGACTGAAATTTCCAGTAGCGATTGATAAAGGACAAGAAATTTTAAATACATATGATGTAGGACCGTTACCAACAACGTTTTTAATTGATAAGGACGGAAAGATTGTCGAAAAAATTACAGGTACACAATCTAAAGAACAAATGGAAGAATATTTAAAGAAAATTACTCCATAAATGAGAAATGTATAGAAAATATATTTGTACAGGTAGTATTGATCAATTGAGGTGCTGTTTGTAATTTCAGTACCTAACAATAAAATTCTGATTATTCAGTGAAAGTGTTATGAAACATAGATACATAGAGAAAAGAAACGGCGGTGAGGGATTTGGAACAAATAAAGTGTGTTTGCGGTCATGTAAACCCAATTGGTACAATCTTTTGCGAAGCTTGCGGAAAGCCTTTTGAAGATGAGAAAGATACGAAATTATTAGATATGCGATATGAAGGAAGTGCACGGCGGTCTCTTACACATACAAAAACAGTTGTGGATAAAATTTGGAGTTTTTTCTCTTCCGTAAAAGTTGGAGTATGGCTCATTGTTATTACACTTATCGCATCTGGAGTGGGGACGATTTTTCCACAAGAAATGTATCTCCCACCAAATGTCACGCCGGGGGAATACTATGAACAGCAGTATGGTTTTCTTGGAAAATTGTATTACCAATTAGGATTTGACAATCTATATAGCTCTTGGTGGTATATGATGTTAATTGCATCTATCGGGATTTCTCTCGTTATATGTAGTTTAGACCGAGTTGTTCCTTTGTATAAAGCGCTGAAAAAACAAGGAGTAACAAGGCATCCGAGTTTTTTAAAGAGGCAGCGATTATACGGAGTAGCACTAGCAACAAAAGAAGAAATTGAATGTGTTAAGGAAAACTTGAAAAAGAGAAAATACAATGTGCGAGTGGAAAATGATAACATTCTAGCAGAAAAAGGACGTTTTTCTCGTTGGGGTCCATATGTAAATCATATTGGTCTTATTATTTTCTTATTTGGAACGATGCTGCGTTTTGTCCCTGGTATGTATGTAGATGAATCGCTTTGGCTTCGTGAAGGTGAAATGAAAGAAATCCCAGGAACAGACGGAAAGTATTATTTGAAGAATGAAAAATTCATTAAAGAAGTCTATGATAAAGGAAAAGAAAATGAAGTCTTTGATGATGCGATTGATCGAGTTGGGAATAAGGTAATTCCGAAAAACTATCAAACAAATGCCGTATTATATAAAGCGGTTGGAAAAAATATTGCTGGTCAAAAGCCAAAGCTTGAGAAAGTGGAAGAGTATAACATTCGAGTGAATGAACCTCTTAAATTTGATCATTATGCTCTTTATCAAGTAGATTTTAAAGAGGGCGAATTTAGTAAAATGTCTTTTGCTTTACAAAAGAAAGAAAGTGGCCAAAAATGGGGCCCAATTACAGTTGACCTAGCAAATCCAAAAGAAACATACGATTTAGGAAATGGATACTCTCTGCAGTTGTTAAGTTATTTTCCGGATTTTTACTTTGATGAAAGTGGAAAACCGAATACAAAAACGAAGCTACCTAATAATCCAGCGTTTGTTTTTAAAATGTTTACACCCGAAACACCAAAGGGAGAAGTGAGCTTTGTTGGAATTCGACAAAATATAGAGCCAGAAGGAAACAATTTATACAAAATGTCTTTTGCAGGTGTAGAAACGCGTAACGTTACAGCGCTTACTGTACGAAAAGATTTGACACTTTGGATTATAGCTCTGGGAGGCTTTATTTTCATGGTCGGTGTTATTCAAGGTATGTATTGGAATCATCGACGCATTTGGATACAACGTGTTAACAATGAATGGTGGATTGCTGGGCATACAAATAAAAATTGGTATGGTTTGCGAAAAGAGATAGAAAAAGTCTTAGAAGGGACAAGCATTCCACAGCCAAATGATAAAGTCAATGAGAAGAAAATTAGTTAAGGTGGGGAGAGAGTATGGTAGAAATAAGTAGTAATTTCTTATTTGCTGCTTTCGTATTGTATTTAATTGCAACGTTGTTTTTTGGAGGTGCGATTAAAGAAAAAGGGCGGAAGTGGGCAAACATTGGGATAAGTATTACTATTCTAGGTTTTGCTGCGCAATCGGTATACTTTGTTACGAGATGGATTGCATCAGGACATGCACCAGTTAGTAATTTTTTTGAATTTGGGACATTTTTCGGCATGATGATGGTTGGTGCATTTATTATTATGTATTTTATATATAAGACAAGCATCCTTGGTTTATTTGCACTTCCAGTTGCTATTTTACTCATTGCCTATGCAAGTATGTTTCCGAGGGAAATTACACCGCTTATCCCTTCATTAAAAAGTTACTGGCTACAGATTCATGTAACAACAGCAGCTGCTGGCCAAGCTATTTTAGCAATTAGTTTTATTGCGGGGGTTATATATTTACTGAAAAATGTGGATCAGTCAAAAAAAAGTAAGCAAACATTTTGGCTGGAAGCAGTTATTTTTTCGCTTGTTTGTGTAATTGGATTTATAGCAGCGACAACTGCTTTTTCAAGTGTAAAGTATGAAGCGAAATTCCAATGGATTGATAAAAATGAGCGGCAAGCAGAAATGGTGTACAATCTACCTGCTTTAGTAGGACCTCATGAAGGAAAGTTAGTCACAACTGACAAACTTGAGCCTGTTATAGAAACACCTGCTATTATTAATGCGAAAAAATTAAATACAGTGATTTGGTCGATATTTATAGGAACAGGACTGTATATCTTATTAAGATTGATTTTACGTAAACGAGTGGCAGCGGCGATTCAACCAGTAGTACAAAAAGTGGATAGTGATTTGCTTGATGAAATTGGATATCGCTCTGTTGCAATTGGATTCCCAGTCTTTACGTTAGGTGCATTAATCTTTGCGATGATTTGGGCGCAAATTGCATGGACACGTTTTTGGGGATGGGATCCAAAAGAGGTTTGGGCACTCATTACCTGGCTCTTTTATGCAGCCTTTTTACATTTACGCTTGTCTAAAGGGTGGCACGGTGAAAAATCAGCATGGCTTGCAGTAATCGGATTTGCAATTATTATGTTTAACTTTGTTGTGGTAAACTTAGTAATTGCAGGCCTGCATTCATATGCATAACAATAATTGAAGTTCAACGAGTCAAGTCGTACGATTCATTATTGCAGGATAAAGTGAAACTTCCATCAGTGGAGAGTTTTTTCATCTCCCACTGATGGAAAGCTCTCACCAATCGGGCTTTTACGGGCAGTTACCCCCCACCTATCTTCTTCGGATTCTTCACAATCTTGAGGTGGAGGGCTTACTGCCCATTAATGCGGGATAAAATAGGAAGGTAACCGTCACTTTCCTATTTTATTTTTGTCAATTTCTTTTCTTTTTTGAGAAAAACATGACAAAGTATAAGAGAATTTTGTAAAATGATGTCGAGGACAAATTATATTGTTCAGGAAACATACATATTTTTGGAAAAACTATGAACAAATTTTATTGTTTTTGTGA
This sequence comes from Bacillus sp. AFS018417, assembly GCF_002560985.1. Taxonomy (NCBI): domain Bacteria; kingdom Bacillati; phylum Bacillota; class Bacilli; order Caryophanales; family Bacillaceae; genus Bacillus; species Bacillus sp. AFS018417. The sequence continues at coordinate 103,248 of NZ_NTTM01000030.1, read as the reverse complement.
AACATAATGCAAAGGTGAACTTTCAATCATGAAAGGTTTTGTCTATGAAAATGAGATAAGGGTAAGTTTAGGGCTCTATTCTGTTCTAATTAGTAATTAGGATATCCCCCTCACTAGATTCAGAGGAATAGAAGGCAAGTGGGAGATAACTACTAATATGCACTTGAGTAGTTCAACGAACCCTCAGTGGAAACCAAATTTGAGGAAAGTTTTACTTTATTGGAGAAAGGTAGGTGTGAACCGTTGTGACATTTACATGTACAGCGGGTTGCGATGGAAAATGAATTAAAGATTTTAATTGTAGATGATGAAGATCGTATTCGTCGTTTGTTAAAAATGTATTTAGAGAGAGAGCAGTACATTATTGATGAGGCTGACAACGGTGAGACGGCGTTAGAAAAAGCGTTGCAAAATGATTATGATCTAATTCTTTTAGATATTATGATGCCTGGAAAAGATGGCATTGAAGTGTGTAAAGATATTCGTGAGAAAAAAGCCACACCGATTATTATGCTAACGGCAAAGGGAGAAGAAGTGAATCGCGTACAAGGATTTGAAGTTGGTACAGATGATTATATTGTAAAACCGTTTAGCCCACGCGAGGTTGTGCTACGTGTAAAAGCTGTTTTACGTCGCTCAGTAACAACGACATTCTTTACGCAAGATACGACAACAAAAGATGTTATTGTATTTCCTCATCTCACAATTGATAATGACGCACATCGTGTTACAGCTGATGGAGAAGAAGTGAATTTAACACCAAAAGAATATGAATTATTACTATTTTTAGCGAAGGCACCTGATAAAGTATTTGACCGAGAGCAGTTATTAAAAGAAGTATGGCAGTATGAATTTTTCGGTGATTTACGCACGGTTGATACACATGTAAAGCGCCTGCGTGAGAAGTTAAGTAAAAAGTCAGCAGATGCAGCGAAAATGATTGTAACTGTATGGGGTGTTGGTTACAAGTTTGAGGTTGTGAACGATTAATGCTTTGGAAAAGTGTAGTAGGGAAATTATGGATGACGATTCTACTCCTTGTTTCCTTCGTGCTTGGTTTTGTTGCCATTTTACTTTCGCAGTTTTTTGATAATTATTATGTAACAATGGGAGAAACAAGGCTTACGAATGTTGCAACGAGTGTTTCTGAATTAATAGAAGAGGGGACGGATGAGCAGACGATAGAACATATCGCATATAAATTCGCTGACCCCCTTTCGCGTATTATTATTGTGAAAGATAATAATGAAATATCTGCTTCTCCGGCACAACAAGGATTGGCAACGCTAACACTAACTGATTTGAAAAATGACAAAGAGTTACAAGCGGTATTTACAGAACGTAAAAAGGTACAAAAAATTAAGACCGTCCCAGATGAAAACAATAAGAAAAATCCTGACAATGATATTATGATTGTCGGTGTTCCGTTAAAGTCGTCAAAAGATGGTGCGGTCTTTGTATATCAATCGTTACAAGTACCAAAACAAGGAATAGAAAAATCGACGGATTTTATCTTTTTATCTGCGGGGATTGCGATTATTTTAACAACGTTCTTTGCCTTTTTCTTATCAACTCGAATTACAGCCCCACTTCGTAAAATGCGCGAAGTAGCTTTTGAAGTAGCACGCGGGAAATTTGATGCGAAGGTACCAGCGGTTTCGCAAGATGAGATTGGTGAACTTGCAACAGCTTTAAATCAAATGGGAAAACAATTGAAGTTTAATATTAATGCGCTGCAACAAGAGAAAGAACAGCTTTCTAGTATTTTAAGTAGTATGGCTGATGGTGTTATTACGTTAAATCAAGAAGGAGAAGTTGTTGTAATTAATCCGCCAGCAGAACGTTTCTTACAAGTATGGTATGAAGAAAAAGAGATAGAGTTAAGTGTGAGTTTGCCATCGGAGCTTGTTGAACTGTTTCATCTCGTTGTAGAAAGTGAACAGCAACAAGTTATAGAAGTTAATTTAGAAAAAGGTAATTATGTTGTACTGATGACACCGCTGTACAATCAGACGAAGATTCGCGGTGCTGTTGCGGTACTTCGTGATATGACGGAAGAACGCCGTCTTGAAAAAATGCGTAAAGATTTTATTGCAAACGTATCGCATGAATTACGTACACCAATGGTTATGCTGCAAGGATATAGTGAAGCAATTTTAGATGACATTGTTCAAACGAAAGAAGAAGTGCATGAATTTGTGCAAATTATCTATGATGAATCTGTACGCTTAGGTCGTCTTGTGAATGAATTGTTAGATTTAGCTCGAATGGAGAGCGGTCACGTAGAATTACATATATCAGAAGTAGATATTGTTCCATTTGTTGAAAAGATTGCACGAAAATTCCAAGGGATAGCAAAGGAAAAAGAAGTGCAGTTAGTAGTTGATTTTCGCACTTCCATAGAGCAGCATTCTTTTGATCCAGATCGTATGGAACAAGTGTTAACAAATTTAATTGATAATGCTTTAAGACATACAAATGCGGGTGGTAGAGTATCGCTTATTATCGATGAGAAAAATAATGGAATTGTATTCGAAGTTGAAGATTCTGGGGTTGGTATTCCAGAGGATGATATTCCATTCTTATTTGAACGTTTTTATAAAGCGGATAAGGCTCGTACACGTGGGAAAACAGGTGGTACAGGGTTAGGACTTGCGATTGCAAAAAATATTGTGCGAGGACATGATGGTAAGATTACAGTGTCGAGTGTAGTAGATAAGGGGACGACATTCTCTGTATATTTGCCAACATAAGTATGATGAAATTATATGCGAATTTTTAAGCTTATCTTTTTGATAAGCTTTTTTTTTGAAAAAGAAAAGGAATGTTAGTATAAGAGAAGAATGAAAAAGAGAAATAAGGAGGGAAAACATGAAGCTATATACAAAAACAGGAGATAAGGGACAAACAAGTCTTATTGGAGGACGCGTAGATAAAGACAATTTGCGTGTAGAGGCATATGGAACAATTGATGAGGCGAATTCGTTTATTGGACATGCGATGACATTGCTAGAGGGGGAATTGTTTCAAGATATTTATCAAGAACTTGAAAAAATTCAGCATGAGTTGTTTGATTGTGGCGGGGATTTAGCGATTGTGAAGAGAAAAATTCCGTATAAAGTAACAGAAGACATCATTACTTTTCTAGAGGAAAGGATTGATGTATATATACAAGAAGCACCGCCGCTTGAGCGCTTTATTTTACCAGGAGGAAGTCAAGGGGCGGCTATTATTCACATTGCTCGTACTGTTACACGAAGAGCAGAACGTTGTATTGTTGCTTTAAAGAAACAAGATGAGATTAATGAATATGTTTTGCAATACGTAAATCGCTTATCGGATTATTTATTTGCAGTTGCAAGAGTTGTGAATGCTCGTTCTAATGTGAAAGATATAGAATATGAAAGAAGCGCGATTGTATTTCGAGATAAGGAGGAGAAGAAAGAGAAATAGGCTCTTTCTTTTTTTGGTATACTTTTTGCTATAATCAACCAAAATAGAGAAAGTGTGATTGTTATTTAGAAAACGGAGGATTTATAATGAAAGCTTTAAAAATCATTTTGCTTTTCTTTTGTGTTTTTTTTATAGCACAAACAGAAGGTGCTGCTGAAGAAAAGCGGTGGGCATGGCCGGTAGAGGGGAGAATTAGCGATTATTTTGGAACGAGAAATGGAAAACATTTTGGGATTGATATTGCTGCACCGATCGGCACTTCAATAGCAGCTATGCAAGATGGTGTTGTAACAAGATCTTATTTTTCTGATAGTTACGGGCATGTTGTGTTTATTAAACATGAAGATTATGAAGCTGTATATGCTCATATGAATAAACGACTTGTGAGAGAGGGAGATGCAGTTTTAAAAGGGCAAAAAATTGGTCAAGTAGGAAATACAGGACAATCGAATGGTGCTCACTTACATTTAGAAATTCATAAAGGGGCTTGGACGATAGCGAAAACAAATGCAGTAAATCCGCTGCAAATGATTCAAGAAAAGCCTAATACGGTAGCATCTGCTTCTGTATATGTCGTGCAAAAAGGTGATACATTGGTCAGTATTGCTAGGAAGTTCGGTACAACTGTTGAAGAATTAAAAGTGAAAAATTATTTGCAAAAAGATACTATTTATCCGTCACAAAAATTACATATTAATTGAAAAAGAGCTAGGAAGACTAGCTCTTTTACTTGTTACCAAAAAATAAAGATACATGCAAATCCAGCAATTATTAAATAGCTATAATAATAAAACACTTTAGCTCGTGTTTTTTCTTCTGTTCTAAATAAGACAAGAGTAGGTTCAATAAGACCGATAACGAAACAAAGAAGACCGAGCAGCATACAGCCGAGAGACAGCGAATACAAAGCAATTTGAATTTGAGATGGGAGAATCAATTTTAATAAAAATGCAATAAGTACAGTATAGCAAATACTCCCAATATACACGTTCAATGTTGTATTAGATCGATAACCAGGCAGTTTTTTTAAAAATGATCTGGAAACAATTTCTGTTTCTAAGGATGTATAAGTTTGAATGATTTTTTCTGCCTTTTTTCCTTGATGAAAAAGAGAAAGAATCCAATTTCGTTCTCCTTGAAAGACAAAATGAGTTTTTGTTAAATAATGATCAATTTTGACTTTTCTCCAGCTTTTCCATGGATGTCGTTCGCGAAGTTTTAGTTTACTGTCTGAATTTTTATCATATTGATATACACTAATGCCATCTTCATCAAAAGCAACATAATATGTATCTCTTGAAAAGTTACCTGAGTCAAGAGGACAATAGAACAGCAATTCCTTTTTTAAATAAAAGTATTCTTTGCGAAGATTTTTTTTCATAATTTCTCGAATAGGCTGTTTCTTTTCTTTACTCATGACATTTCCTCCATTGTAAGAAAATGCTGTTTTTCTTAACAATATCATATCTTATCACTTTCACGTATAAATGGCTAGAGAATTGTGGACAAAAAAGAACAAACACGAAAATTTGTTCCTTTTTGTCGTATTATTTACTTATTGTTAGAATAGCATGCAATTATGAGGATGTGACTGGATAAAGAAAATTTCCCTCAGTGGAAGTTTTCTTTATCCCCGGCCTATCTTCTTCGCTTTTCTCTGCATCTTGAGGTGGGGGACTGCTAAGTATAGGAAGGTGTTGTACAATGTGAGTGAAAAAGAAGCATTTTCATTCACATTGTTTTAAAATTGTTGTATAATGATGAGGAAAATAGAATATCGGTCTATCTTCGGGGCAGGGTGAAAATCCCGACCGGCGGTGATGAACGTGTATTTTTGTTCTAAGCCCGCGAGCCGTTAAGGCAGGATTTGGTGCGATTCCAAAGCCGACAGTACAGTCTGGATGGGAGAAGATGGAGGTTCGAGCGTTCAAAAAAGATACATGTTTGAACGTCTGTTTGATGTGCCTAAAATTTCTCCCTTTGCGTTTCGGACGCGAAGGGTTTTTTCATGCAGGAATATATTTAGGCATAGCAGAGCCTTTCCACTTTCCATGAGATGATCGATGGAAAAGGAGAGAGAAACATGAAACAACAGAAGAGTGTAGTACAAATGATGAGCGTTGCGATGCTAAGCAGCATTGCGTATTTATTAATGATGCTGGATTTTCCACTTCCAGGGCTGCCACCGTTTTTGCAAATTGATTTTAGTGATGTCCCAGCATTAATTGCAGCCATTACTTTTGGACCAATTTCAGGTGTAATTGTAGAAGGGATAAAAAATGTCCTGTATTATGGTATTCAAGGCGATTTAACGGGCGTACCTGTAGGAGAAGTGGCGAATTTTGTTGCTGGATGTCTCTTTATTCTTCCGGCATCTCTTTTATTCCGTAAACATCGCACAGTAAAAAGTTTAACAATAGGATTAATGTTCGGAACAATTATGATGACAGTAATTATGAGTGTATTAAATTATTTCATCATTTTTCCAGCTTACACTTGGTTCTTAGGTCAACCTGCTATGTCTAACGATGCAATGCGTCAAATAATTGTAGCGGGAATTTTACCTTTTAATATAATTAAAGGAATTATAGTAACAATTATTTTTGTTCCTTTATTTTCTCGATTAAAAGTATGGGTATTTGCGAAAATGAAAAATGCATAATATAGAAGGTTTTGCATCAGTGGAAGTTTTTTCTGCTGATGTTTTTTATCCCGCATTAACAGGCAGTAAGCCCTCCGCTTCAAGATTGTGAGGAACTCGAAGGAGATAGGTAGGGGATGAAAAAAACCACTGATGGAAGTTTCACTTTATCTCGCGTAAGGAGTAGTAAGAGTCTGTTTGATGGGGCTGACCACTAAATTTAGGATGAGTGACTAGTGAAAGTTGTGCTTCATAGAAGAAAATAAAGTGTAAAAAAAATACCCCTCATTATTTGAGGGGTATTTTTTGAAGTCAACAATAAGACTATTCAAATTTTAATGCGTCACCGTCGAATGCTTCCTCTGCCACTTTAATAGAGTCAGTTGGACAACCTTCGAATGCATCCATCATATCATCGATTAATACATCTGGAATTTCAACGATACCTTGGTTATCGTCAAGTGTTACGAATGCAATGCCTTCATCATCGTAATCATAAATGTCCGGTGCAGCTGCTCCGCAAGCTCCGCATGCAATGCAAGTATCTTTGTCAACGATTGTATATTTTGCCATTTTTGTATACCCCCTAAATAATATGTATATGTATATAAGAACACTGATGAAAAATTATAACCTTATTGTAAAACGGTTTTTGAAACTTTTCAATATAAAATTATAATGATAATTCTTATCAATTGAGTGTGTCAACTAATTTCTATAGTTGTACATAAAATTTTAAAAATATCTAAATAAGATGCATTTTGTTACAATGAAAGTAGAAGTAGACTGAAAGGGTGGAAGAAGCGTTGCAGCTACAATATACCGTACTATACTGTTTGAAACAATTAAAAGGTGAACGAACGGTTTCTTCTATTTATCACCTTTTAAAAGGGAAACGTTCTTCACAAACATTGCAAGATGGGAATATGTTTCATCTTTCCTTTTTGTTTAGTGTATATAAATCTTTAAGACGTCATGATTATGATAAACAGATTGAAGCATTATTAAACAAGCAACTTATTACATGTGTGCATGAAAATACTTACATTTTATCTGAAATGGGAGAGAAACAAGTAAACGAATGGGAAAAATTCTTTTCTTTCCCGAAATATTTACACGGTTTGCAATACGGCGAACTTGGAGAGAGCTTTTGGAAAAGGTTATCCTTAATTGTGCAAACTGTATCTAATTTGCAACAAAAATATGTGAAATTCCTTCCAATTCAGCAAGATACAGAAATCACGATGTGGGTAAAACAATTTATTATGAACTCTCCTGTTTCAAGAGGACAATTAGCGGAACAGTTATATAAAGAAATAAATTCAATATTAGTGTATGTTACCTCTCTAGAAGCAACCATTTTCGTATATCGTCTAACAGGATACCATCGTATTGGTTATACAACAGATCAACTTGGAAATATGATGAAGCAAGATGCGTTTCGAGTATATCTTTTATTTTGGGGAACGACTCATTTCATCATTCAACATGTACAAAATCATCAGCAGAATTTTCCGTTATTGGCACAAATTATTGCGTATCCGAATGAAAAAGCAGATTTATTTAGTATATCAACACAAAAAACATATCAACTATGGAAGCAAGGACGAACTATGGAGGAAATTGCTAGGATAAGAAAATTAAAAGTGGCGACAATTGAGGATCATATTGTGGAAATTGCATTGCGTGAAAAAGAATTTCAGGTGGAGCAATTTGTAGAAAAAGAAAAAATGAAACAAATACAGAAAATGATTGAGAAGTTACAAACGCGGAAGCTGCGAGTCTTGAAACAAGCTGCTGGAGAGCATGTTTCCTATTTTGAAATTCGTCTTGTATTAGCGCGAGTAGGGGGATTACATGAAACTTGAAGATATTTTATATCAGTGGTTTGGGTACCGGACATTTCGGCCAGGACAAAAGGAAGTTATTGCAGACTTATTAAATGGAAATTCTGTTGTAGCGATGCTGCCAACTGGAGGGGGGAAATCGCTCTGTTATCAGCTTCCAGGATTTATACAAGATGGAACGGTACTCATTGTTTCACCGCTATTGTCATTAATGGAAGATCAAGTTACACAGTTAAAATACATTGTGAAAAATCAAGTTATTGCTTTTAACAGCTTTCGAACAATGGCAGAGAAAAAAGAAGCTATGCGGCGGTTGCATTCCTATAAATTTGTATTCGTGTCTCCTGAAATGCTGCAATCAGATGTGTTGCTAAAAGAATTAAGGAAAATTCATATCTCTTTATTTGTTGTGGACGAAGCACATTGTATTTCTCAATGGGGATATGATTTTCGAACAGATTATAAAAAGCTAGATCAAGTTATTGCATCGATGGGCTATCCTAAGGTTCTTGCTTTAACAGCTACTGCTACGAAAGAAGTATTACAAGATATTATTGAAAGTTTAAATTTGAAAGATGTGAGGCAGCATTTATATTCGATTGATCGCCCTAATATTGCTATGAAAGTAGAATTTGTACAAACCATTCAAGAGAAAAAAGAAGTGCTGTTATCTCATGTGAAATATTTACAAAGTCCTGGCATTATTTATTGTTCGAGTAGAGCTTGGACTGAACGTCTTGCAGCGTATTTAAGAAGTGAAGGGATTGAAGATGTTGCGCATTATCATGGTGGAATGGAACATGAAGAACGGATGTTAATTCAGCAACAATTTATGAATGATCAACTCCAGCTCGTTGTGTGTACAAGTGCATTTGGTATGGGAGTAAATAAGCAAAACACACGCTATATTATTCATTTTCATTATCCGACAAATATAGAGTCTTATTTGCAAGAGATTGGACGGGCAGGTAGAGATGGAAAGCCAAGCATTGCCATTTTGTTATGTAGTCCCCTTGATCATGAGTTGCCAATCTCCATTATTGAAGAAGAATTACCAAATGAACAACAAATACGCTTTTTATTTTCTTTATTACGAGAAACAATGTTTCAAGCCCAAGTATTACCGTTAGAAGGTGTAGAAGAAATTTGCTACAATACAGCAGGATTGAGTGAACAACATTGGCGATTTATTCGGTATCATTTTGAAAAGATGAAAATCATACAACGTAGAGAATTGATGATTGAATCCTTGTCAAATGAAGCGGAGCGGAAGTTAATTGCAGAAGTGAAAACTCGGCTTTATAATAAATACGGTCAACTAGAAACGATGAAAGAATGGATGCGACGAACGGATTGTAAAAGAGAAGCGATTCTTTCCCAGTTTGGATATGTAAAGGAAACGCAGCCGGAAAATTGCTGTGACTATTGCGGGATTCATATAGAAGATTATAAAAAAAGACAAGCAAGGCAACCTGTTTTCGACTATAATTGGGAAACAGAGTTACAATTGCTCTTCGGATTCAGAATGGAGGAATGATGGATATACGCAAGACAAGTATTGAAGACATGAGTCTAAAAGAAATCCGACTTAATTTATATATTACGCAAGCGATCATTATATGTATTGGAATCTTGTTAGCGTATATATTATTTCCGAGTATGGACGCATTTCTAGCTTTGTGGAAATGGGATTTTTCATCTATTTTTCTAATAGGTGGCGGAGTAGCTTGTGTGATTGTTTTATTTGATTATATTGCGATGCATTTTTTTCCTGAATCGTGGTTTGATGATGGCGGGATTAATGATCGTATGTTTCAAGGAATGTCTGTTTTCCGCGTGTTCGCTGTTACCCTTTTAATTGGAATAGCAGAAGAGTTTTTATTTCGTGGCGTGATACAAACGTATTTTGGCTTAATTTTTGCGAGTGTTGTATTTGCAGTTTTACATATTCGTTATATTACTAAGCCGTTTTTATTTTGTTTTGTATTGATGATTAGTAGTGTATTTGGTTTTGTATTTCAATGGACTGGTAATTTACTGATCACGATTTTTGCGCATTTTTTAGTCGATTTCATAATGGGATTGCAATTAAGAAAGCAAACGGAAGATGGTGGTGACCGATATGGCGAAGCAGACAACAGAGTTTGAAGAGAACATGAAAGAGTCAACGGAAAAAGAAGGAGAGGGTTTACCGCCTCGTAGTGAAGTCCATAAAGACAAGAAAAAATCAAAATTTAAAATAAAGCACTTTTTTGTTCGGATTTTAACATTATTATTTATTCTTCTTCCAATAAGTATTTTATGGTATACAGAGCGTTACATGGAGGAGAAGCAAGCGGCGGAATCGAGTGCCAATTCTGAAAAAAGTGCATTTGAAGTTATTTTTTTTGATTCAAAAAAGAAAACCGATAATGAATCAAAGTCATCACCATCAGAGACATTTCAGTTTCATACAGTACAAGAGGGAGAAACGCTCGAAGATATTGCAAAGAAATATTTTCCGAATGAAGATGGGATAGCGATTATAAAGAAATATAATGAAGTAGCAGAAGACTTAGAACCAGGGCAAGTGTTAAAAATTCCGAAGAAGTCAGAACCAGAACCGAAAAAATAAAGTGAACCTTCCGTCAGCGGGAGACCTTACTGCCCGCGAATGACGAGATGAAGAAAAACCTTCTACAGAAGTAGAGGGTTTTTCTTCACTTGCTGGGGTGATGTGTTATTATGTGGTTAGATTTTGTTAAGAGGAAAGATGAGGAAAGTGTATGACATGGGGATTACTAGGTTGTTTCATATTATGCGTTGTGATTGTTTGCTTTGTTATGATGTATAGAGAAGCGATGCGTGATACATTGTTAGAACACACCGTATCGTTTGCGGAGTTTCCAATTAGTTTTGGAGAAGTACGAATTTTTTTTATTTCGGATATTCACAGAAGAACGATTTCTCAAACTTTAATACAGCAAGTGAAAGGGAAAGTAGATCTCGTTATTATAGGTGGAGATTTAGCTGAACAAGGGGTACCGCTAACACGAGTAGTTGATAATATTAAACGGTTAAATGAAATGGGACAAGTGTATTTTGTTTGGGGGAATAATGACTATGAAATTGATTTTCACGAATTAGACGCGTTGCTTCTTCAAAATGGAGTGAAAATTTTAGACAATACAGGGATCTTATTTGAATCAGAGTTTGGAGAAAAGATATGGTTACTAGGTGTTGACGATGTAAGTTTGAAACGTGATCGTTTAGATTTAGCACTAGCAGATTGTGAAGAAGAGGGATTTCGTATCCTTGTGAGTCATAATCCTGATATCGTATATAAATTAAATGGAACGGAAAATATCTCCTGTGTATTAAGTGGTCACACGCATGGTGGACAAATTCGGTTATTTCATTTTACACGTTTTTTGAAAGGTGGAATTTATGAATATCCACATACGACTTTGTTTGTAAGTAATGGTTATGGAACAACACTTGTACCATTGCGTTTTCGTGCTCCTGCACAAACACATTTGATTACATTACAAAGAAAAGATTGACGTTGTTTTTTTAAGGTGGGAAGAGATATGCCAAGTTCAATAGGTAAATATAATATTAAAGTGGTGTCAAATATGCTCGGTATACATCCAGGAACATTGCGAGCTTGGGAAAGACGGTATCAAATCATTGCACCGAAGCGTAATAATGCTGGACACCGATTATATACAGAAGAACATGTTCAAATATTAAAGTGGCTTATTAACAAAGTGAATCAAGGGTTTACCATTGGACAAGCGGTTAGTTTATTAGAAAATAATCAATTACAAAATCACAATTTATCAGAAATAGAATATAATAAAGTAGAACTTTTAGTAGACGATATCCTTTATTCTTTGTTAAAATTTGATGAAATGCAAGCTCTCGAGTTACTGGATGAAGCTTTTAGTATTTTTTCTATAGATAAAGTAATTGCAGATGTGTTAATAAAATTGCTTGTAAGGTTAAAAGATATGCGCTTGAATGAAAAAATAACAAGTGCAGAAGAACGGTATGCGACTTCGTTTTTACGCTCGCGTATCGGAATGATGCATCATAGTATGCCCATTAATACAGGACTACCAAAGGTGCTTTCTATATGCGCTCCAGGGGAATTATGTGAACTTGGATTATTTATTTTTACAACATATTTGCGTCGAAAAGGTTATCCAGTAATCTATATTGGGACAGGCATAGAAGAAGCTGATATTGATGATGTAATCAAACAAGTAAATCCTAAAATCTTGTTTATTTCTTGTACAATAAAAGAAAATGTAATGACAAGTGTTCAGCTTGCAAAGAGATTACATGAACAATATGCAAACCTTTGTGTTGGGCTTAGCGGTTTTGCCTTTGAGTTTACTTCTGATGAAGAAAACGAAGAGACTCGTAACTGGTTTGTTGGGGATACGAAAGAAGAATGGGATGAATGGTTAAAAATGTCAGAATAGTTGTTCGGAAAGAACCATCTATTTTCTGTTTCATATAATAAAAATTAGATGCAACGGTTGCGTAAGGAGGTTACGGGATGAGGTTGGAACGTTTAAATTACAATAAAATTAAAATCTTTCTGACGTTCGACGATTTGTCAGAACGTGGACTTACAAAAGAAGATTTATGGAAAAATGCGCCGAAAGTACAACAACTGTTTCGAGATATGATGCAAGAAGCGAATAAAGAGCTCGGCTTTGAAGCGGATGGTCCAATTGCGGTAGAGGTGTTTTCGTTGCAAGCACAAGGTATGGTTGTTATTGTTACGAAAGAAAATCAAGAGTCAGATACGGAAGAAGAATTTCAAGATGAATATATTGAAATGCAAGTTACTCTTGATGAGAGCGAACATATACTATACGAATTTGCTTCATTGGAGGATGTAATTGCATTAGCGGGTCGTTTATATAATCTTGGAGTAACAGGTGGAAAGCTTTATGCGTGGCAAAATCGTTTTTATCTCTGGTTAGAAGAAGATTCTACTATGTTATTGAAAGAAGATATGATTGCCATTTTAGCAGAGTTTGGTAACTCTTCTACAATTACAATTTATCGAATGATGGAATATGGAAAAGAACTTATGGCGAATGAAGCAATTGAGCAAATATATAAGTATTTTATCACAAAAGAAAACCTCAGCTAAGTGATACAGTTGAGGTTTTTCTTTATGTGAAATATTTAATCATTATATAAAAAATATTAGTTTTTAACGTATTTCGCTTTTCTAAAAAGAATAAAAAGACTATAATGATATTGAAAACGTTTGCAAAAAATAAAAAGGTTTGTATATATTTGTTAGCGTTTTCTCTTGCATTCCTATTTTAAGAGTGTATACTAGGCAATGAAGGTTTACTAAACAAGTGAAATTACAGGGGGTTTACTTACTATGGTAGCCGAAAAGGGAGCTCAAACACAAACACAAACACAACAAAGAGAACAACACTTCGAACTGTTGAATTCGACACAAATTGTTATTAAAGAAGCCCTAGAGAAATTGGGTTATCCAAACGAGGTATATGAGTTACTTAAAGAACCGATTCGTATGATGACAGTAAAGATTCCAGTTCGTATGGATGATGGAACTGTTAAAATATTTACAGGATATCGTGCTCAGCATAATGATGCTGTTGGTCCAACAAAAGGCGGTATCCGCTTCCATCCAAATGTAACGGAAAACGAAGTAAAGGCACTTTCGATTTGGATGAGTTTAAAATGTGGTATTGTTGATCTGCCGTATGGTGGAGGTAAAGGTGGTATCATTTGTGACCCACGTGAAATGTCTTTCCGTGAGCTAGAAAGATTAAGCCGTGGCTATGTAAGAGCAATTAGCCAAATCGTAGGTCCAACGAAAGATATTCCAGCTCCAGATGTATTTACAAATTCACAAATTATGGCATGGATGATGGATGAATATAGCCGTATTGACGAATTTAACTCACCTGGATTTATTACAGGTAAGCCGCTTGTATTAGGTGGGTCTCATGGCCGTGAGACAGCAACTGCAAAAGGCGTAACAATCTGTATTGGTGAAGCGGCGAAAAAACGTGGTATTGACATTAAAGGTGCACGAGTTGTTGTACAAGGCTTCGGAAATGCAGGTAGTTTCTTAGCGAAGTTTATGCACGATGCGGGAGCAAAAGTAATTGCGATTTCCGATGCTTACGGTGCACTTCATGATCCAAACGGCTTAGATATTGATTACTTATTAGACCGTCGCGATAGCTTTGGTACAGTAACGAAATTGTTTAATAATACAATTTCAAATAAAGAATTATTAGAACTAGAATGTGATATTCTAGTACCAGCTGCAATTGAAAATCAAATTACAGAAGAAAATGCAGCGGATATTAAAGCGAAAATTGTTGTAGAGGCAGCGAATGGCCCTACAACGTTAGAAGCAACAAAAATTTTAACAGAACGTGGTATTTTACTTGTTCCAGACGTATTAGCGAGTGCTGGTGGCGTAACAGTTTCTTACTTTGAATGGGTACAAAATAACCAAGGTTACTATTGGACAGAAGAAGAAGTAGAAGCTCGTTTAGAAAAAGTAATGGTAAGCTCATTTAATTCTATTTACGAAACGGCGCAAGTTCGCAAAGTGAATATGCGTTTAGCAGCTTATATGGTTGGTGTTCGTAAAATGGCAGAAGCAAGCCGCTTCAGAGGTTGGGTATAAACCGCTTATTGATTATGCAAACCGCAATTTCCTGTAAAGGGAGTTGCGGTTTTTTTTTGTAATAATATTGTTGGGTCGGTTATTGCAGTTGCATGGGCATTAGTTGTATGGCTTATGAGTTATATGAATTAGTAAAAAACAAAAAAGAACACTTGTTCTAACAGAACATTTGTGCTATACTCTCCTTAGATAGAAAAACGGAAATAAAGTGAAAATTCCATTGGTAAGGAGTTTGTTCAGTACTCACTGATGGAAAGTATTCACTAATTATAAAGGAGAGATTCTAATGAAAACGACTGCAGAACAACGTTTTATGATGCCAACACATGTAATGGAACGAGTTGAAAATTTACGCAAAAAGCATGTGAAACGCTCTTCCTTCCTACATACAGTGAATTGTTTTTTTGGGTTAGAAACGAAGCAAGATGAAATTTGGTTTTATGGTTTTTATACGGTGGCAGTAAGTGTGTTATTGTTTATGATATTTGCTTCGAATATGATGGATTTTCTGCTTTCATAATAATGTTTGCGTTAGAGACACATCGTCTGAATACATATAAGATTAGGAAGGTAATTTTATAAGAGCGGAGATGATGTGAATGGCGAAGTTTCCTATACAGCGAAATTATATTAAACACGGAGGTTCTCGATCTGGAATTCGACTTTCAAAAGTTCGTTTTATTGTCAGTCATGATACTGGAAATCCCGGCAGCAATGCGGTTGGGAATCGAGATTATTTTAATGAAGTGCAACCAAAAGCTTCAGCTCATACATTTATTGATGATAAAACTATATTAGAGATTATTCCAATCAATGAGGTAGCCTACCATGTTCGGTACAACGTTCCGACAGATAATGAAATATTTGGTCACAATGCTAACAGCGCAGCGATCGGTGTTGAACTTTGCTACGGTGGGAATATAAATTTTTGGGATGCATATACACGTTTTACTTGGTATCATGCGTATTTGTGTCACAAATTTGGTTTAAATCCAAAGAAAGCTATTGTCTCGCATAAAAAGCTTGATCCTGCTCGTAAAATTGATCCGGAACATGTATTAAATAATCAAGGTATACCTTTTCGACAATTTTTAGCGGACGTCTATCGCATGTACGTATCGTATAGATGACAAATATATGAAAAATGAATACAATAAAGATAGGTGCCTACTGCTGAAAGTAGGTTTTTTCTTGTTTTGTAATTTTTTTATTTGAATAGAGAGCAGAAGACTAGGAGATGAGTTTTACATGCAAAAAGAAACAGCGATTATTATCGGAGGCGGACCATGCGGATTAGCAGCAGCGATTGCAATGCAAAATGTCGGGATTAATCCACTTGTCATTGAAAAAGGAAATATTGTTAATGCAATTTATAATTATCCAACACACCAAACATTTTTTTCTTCTAGTGAAAAACTAGAGATTGGTGGAGTTGCTTTTATTACAGAAAACCGTAAGCCTGTTCGGAATCAAGCATTAGCATATTATCGAGAAGTAGTGAAACGGAAGCATGTACGTGTAAACGCTTTTGAACGAGTGGAAAAAGTACAGCAAGAAGAGGATTTTTTTCTTGTTCAAACAGTAAAGAATGACGGGAAACAAGAGAAATATAAAGCAAAATACATTATTATTGCAACTGGGTATTATGATAACCCTAATTATATGAATGTTCCGGGAGAAGAGTTAGAAAAGGTTGCGCATTATTTCAAAGAAGGTCATCCGTATTTTGATCGTGATGTTGTGGTAATCGGAGGAAAGAACTCAAGTGTAGATGCGGCATTAGAACTTGTAAAATGCGGAGCGCGTGTGACGGTTTTATATCGAGGACAAGTATATTCTCCAAGTATTAAACCATGGATTTTGCCAGAATTTGAAGCGTTAGTTCGTCAAGGTACGATAAAAATGGAATTTGGTGCACATGTAAAAGAAATTACAGAACATACAGCCACGTATACAGTAGGAAACGAAGAGTATACAATTTCAAATGATTATGTCTTTGCCATGACAGGCTATCATCCAGATCATGGTTTTTTAACGAAAATGGGCGTAGAAATTGATTCTGAAACAGGAAGACCACTGTATAAAGAGGAAACGATGGAAACGAATGTGGAAGGGATTTTTATTGCTGGTGTAATTGCTGCTGGTAATAATGCGAATGAAATTTTTATAGAAAATGGTAGATTTCATGGAGATGCAATTGCGAAAACCATTGCAGAGCGAGAACAATAAAAATTTATTAATGAATGGTGACAAATGAAAAACACCTCCGTCTAATTCGTAGCTTTAGGAATGCGAATTAAGGAGGTGTTTTTTTGTTACAATCGTATATTAATGTTTAAACATAGCTTGAATCTCTATTTGTTCTTTTGTTACTTCTAGCCCAACAAGCAGCTTAATACGTGCTTTTTGAGCATTTAAACCATATGTGAAGATAACGCCCATGTTTTTCAATTGTTTGCCGCCGCCCTCATAAGAATATACATCTTGAACAATACCGTTGAAGCAGCGAGAAACAAGAACAACTGGAATATCTTTATCTATTAAACGTTGCAGTGCAGGAAGTGTGCGTGGCGGTAAGTTGCCTTGTCCAAGTGCTTCGATGATAATTCCATCAACCGGTAGCTGTTCAATTGCAGCTAATAATGTATCGTCCATACCTGCATATGCCTTTAATACGACAACATTTTTTGTAATTTGTGTAACGGCATATTTTTCGTGATGCACTAATGCTTGGTGAAAGACAACGCCGCGCTTCGTTACCATTCCAACTGGACCATATTGCGGACTTTGGAATGTTGCTACGTTACTTGTATGTGTTTTTGTTACATTCGTTGCACAGTGAATTTCATCGTTTAATACAACAAGGACACCTTTTCCTTTTGCTTCTTCACTACTAGCAACTTTAACAGCTGACAAAAAGTTATATAAACCATCAGCACCTAACTCATTACTTGAGCGCATTGCTCCTGTCACAACAATTGGTACATCAGCTTGTACAGTTAAGTCAAGGAAATAAGCTGTTTCTTCCAACGTGTCTGTTCCGTGTGTAATAACAATTCCTTGCACGTTATCGTTCTTAACCTTCTCATCAATCATGACTTGCAATTGCAGCATTTCATTTGGTGTCATGTGAGGAGATGGAAGATGAAAGACATCTTCAACAATTAAATCGATATCTTCTTCTAAATTTGGAATGAATTTTAAAAGTGGATTTTGCGCGCCAGGTTGAACAACCCCAGTTTCTTTATCTTCTTCCATCGCAATTGTTCCACCTGTGTGTAAAACAAGAATTTTTTTCAATGCCTTTACCCCTCTCCAATCAATGAAAATACATTAAGAACATAACATGATTTAACTGGATTCGACAATGAAAAAGTATAAAACTTATAAGAGATTATCACAATGAAAATAAAGTGAAACTTCCAACAGTGGGGGCTTCATCCTCACTGTAGGTTAGTTGAACCAATCGGACGCATGCCAACAGTTATTTACAATCTATCTGCTTTGTTTCCTCAGAATCTTGAAGCGGGAGTTTTACTGACAAAAAGTAGCGAGGTAATAAGTAAAAGGAGATGTGGAGTTTGAAGAAAATAGAGAAGATTTTAATTCGTTTACTTATTGGACAATGTCTTTGTCTATGTATTGTCCAATTACTTTTAACCCAAGAGCATATAGCGAAATATGTATCAAAAGTTGTATATTATGAAGGAGTAACAAAAGGGGTTATGACGAATATTTTAGAGGTTAATCAATAGCTTTTTCATTTGCTTCTAAGAAGGATTATGCTACAATAGTTGAGGACTTGAAACGGAATAAAGTGAAACGATTATTAGTAGGAGAATTTTTCTCCACGTCGATCGTAATTTAATTAATCAGGCTCTTACTGCCTGTTAATGCAAAGTGAAACAATCATGAGAGAAGCAGGGGGGGACGTACCTGCTTTTCCTTCTGTTTTTATAAGTGAAAAATGGGGTGTTACAATGGATAAACGAATTTCGATTGCAATTGATGGCCCTGCAGCTGCAGGGAAAAGTACGGTTGCCAAAATTGTTGCTAAAAAACTTTCTTATGTTTATATTGATACGGGTGCAATGTATCGCGCAGTAACGTATGCGGCGCTGCAGCAAAGTGTTGATATTGAAAATGAAGAAAAGTTAATGGAAGTCATAAAAAATATAGATATTAAATTTCAACATAGAGAAAATGTACAACTTGTTTTTTTAAATGGACAAGATGTGTCAGAAGTGATTCGCACACCAGAAGTAACAAATCGTGTATCAATTGTGGCAAGACATCGTCTCGTTCGTGAAGAAATGGTACGTCGTCAGCAAGGGTTAGCAGAAAAAGGCGGCGTTGTTATGGATGGCCGCGATATTGGAACGCACGTATTGCCGAATGCGGAAGTGAAAATTTTCATGTTAGCTTCTGTTGAGGAACGAGCAGAGAGAAGACATTTAGAAAATACTCAAAAAGGATTTCCATCTAATTTAGAACAACTAAAAGAAGAAATTGCGCGCCGTGATAAATTAGATTCTGAACGTGAAGTGTCTCCGTTAAAGAAAGCCGAGGATGCAGTTGAATTAGATACAACATCTTTATCTATTGAAGAAGTAGTTCAAAAGATTATGGATATTGTATCGGTAACGTTCGCAGAATAAGGGAAGAGGTTAGCCTCTTTCCTTATTTTTGTTTCTTGAAACATACGATTCTTCCTGTTAATTAATGAGACAATTTCCTTGACAAATCCGTCGATTTGTTAGAAGTTAGTAAAAGAGGGTATTTTCTAAATATTTTACATACATGCAAATGGAAGCTATTGTTTCCATTTCGTATATACATAAAGATGCTTTGCCATTTCAGTAGGGAGGTATTTCCATGGTAGAAAAAATGAATGAAGAAGTTGTCGACACAAAGGCATTACAAGTAGGTGACATTGTTACAGGTAAAGTAACAAAAGTCGAAGAAAAGCAAGTATTTGTGAATGTTGGGTACAAAACTGATGGTGTCATTCCAATTAGTGAATTGGCGAATGTCCATATTGAAAAAGCGGGCGATGTTGTAGAAGTAGAACAAACTCTTGAATTAAAAGTAATTAAATTAGAAGATGATGATCTGGTGTTATCTAAACGTGCTGTAGATGCAGAAAAAGCATGGGAAGTATTACAAGGGAAATTTACATCAGGTGAAGTATTTGATGTAACAATCAAAGATATCGTTAACGGAGGTCTAGTAGTTGACCTTGGTGTGCGTGGTTTTATTCCTGCTTCACTTGTAGAAGTGCATTACGTCGAAGATTTTACTGATTATAAAGGGAAAACATTAGCAGTAAAAATTGTAGAATTAGATCGTGAGAAAAATCGTGTTATTCTTTCTCATAAGGCAGTTGTAGAACAAGAGTTGGAAACGAAGAAAAAAGCAGCTGTTTCTTCTTTAAAAGAAGGTGATATTGTAGAAGGAACAGTACAACGTTTAACTGATTTTGGAGCATTTGTAAATGTTGGTGGTGTGGATGGTTTAGTTCATATTTCACAAATCTCTCACGATCGTGTAGAACAACCATCTGATGTACTATCACAGGGAGAAACTGTAAAAGTAAAAGTTTTATCTGTTGATGCTGATACACAGCGTATTTCTTTATCTATTAAAGCAGCACAGCCAGGACCTTGGGGAAATGTTGCAAATCAAGTTAAAGCAGGCGATATATTAGATGGGAAAGTAAAACGTCTTGTTACTTTCGGGGCATTCGTTGAGATTCTTCCTGGTGTAGAAGGGCTTGTACATGTTTCGCAAATTGCAAATCGTCATGTGAAAAATCCGAATGAAGTATTAGAAATCGGACAAGACGTAAAAGTAAAGGTGTTAGAAGTTCATTCAGAAGAAAAACGTATTTCCTTAAGTATAAAAGAAGCGCTTGAAGAAAATAATGTAACAGAAGATTACAGTAAATATGAACCATCTTCTGATTCTGCTACATTCCAATTAAGTGATATTATTGGAGAACAGCTAAAAAAATTAAAGAAATAATGAGGGATATGTGTGGTAAGAGCAAAGCGTAAATTAGAACATATTGAGTATGCTCTTTCTACCGGACAGTCTCGTACACATGGCTTTCGTGACATTGTCTTTGTTCATCAAAGCTTACCAAATATAAGTTATGAAAGTATATCATTTCAAACAGGAATCGGCGAACTTTCTTTAAGTTCGCCGATTTTTATCAATGCGATGACTGGTGGGGGCGGAGAGCACACACTACATATTAACGAACAACTAGCCTGGGCAGCGCATCAGCATCAGCTTGCGATGGCTGTCGGTTCGCAAATGGCAGCGTTAAAAGATCCTCAAGAAGCTGAATCTTATAAAATTGTGAGAAAAACGAATCCGAATGGAATTGTTATTGCAAACTTAGGAAGCGAAGCAACAGTAGAACAAGCACAGCGAGCTGTTGATATGCTTGAAGCAAACGCATTGCAAATTCATTTGAACGTCATTCAAGAGTTGACAATGCCAGAAGGCGATAGAGATTTTACAGGTGCACTAGAGAGAATTGAACAAATTGTAAAATATTCTTCTGTTCCTGTTATAGTAAAAGAAGTTGGTTTTGGTATGAGTAAAGAAACGGTAGAGAATTTAGCCAATGTTGGTGTTTCTATTATAGATATTGGCGGTTATGGCGGCACAAACTTTGCTGCGGTTGAAAATGAAAGAAGGCAGAGAGTGCTTCCTTATTTCAATGAGTGGGGCATTCCGACTGTTTCGTCTTTAATTGAAGCATCCTCTATACAAAAAAACCTCTCTATTATTGCATCGGGTGGTATTCAAACAGCACTTGATGTAGCGAAAGCATTAGCATTAGGAGCATCGGCTGCGGCGTTTGCTGGCCATTTTTTACGAATACTGATAAATGAAGGTATTGAGAAATTAATGGAAGAAATAGAATTACTACATAGAGATTTGCAGTTTATAATGACAGCGCTGGGGGCGCGAACAATCGCTGAGCTTCAACGAGTGCCGATTGTTATTAATGGTGATACATACCATTGGCTTATCCAGCGTGGGATTGATACAACAATATATAGCAAGCGCTGAACGAACTCTATCTAGGGGGTTTTTGGCGAAGTAAAACTAAAGTGAATCCTTAACGCTGTATTTGTTGCATTCTGCACTGGTAGTCAGCTCTGTTAATTGGTTTTTTATCCCGCATTAACGGATAGTAAGACCCCCACCTATCTTTGAGGCGTGGGGGTCTTACTGTCCATAAAAGCCCGATTGAGCGGGCTTTCCATCAGTGGGGGATGAAGAAAACATCCACTGATGGGAGTTTCATTTTATTGTTTGATAGAGCAAGGAAAAAATCAACCGTTCGGTTGTTTTTTTGTTTATTAAGATACATCTTGGAATTTCGAGGCAGAAATCTTACTGCTTATTAATACCGAGTAACAAAGTAACAGCCAACGACACGTTGGCTGTTTTTGTTTTAATGTTGATTTTGTTTTCGCGCTTGCTCCGGTGTATCGAATCCTGTTGCGCCCGGATATTGTAGTGACTGACTGCGATCAGATTCCACACGTCGCGATTGTTTCAATTTTTTTTCTTGACGATCTTTACCCATAGTGTCCCCACCTCCTTAGTACAAAGTGTTGCTGTTATTTTTAAAAATATGCAGCTGTAGAACAGGATTATTTTTCATGAAAAATCCCCATAATGGAAATAATAGGAGGTGATAACGTGGAAGGAAGTTATTTTTATTTTTTAGCGTGGATGGGATGGATTATTGCAACGTTTTTTTTGAAAAAAGATACGTTTAGACTTTGTGTTAGTGCTGCCATTTTATTATTTATTAGTTGTTCGCAAACAGTGATTTCAATTTCTTCTTTCACAATCTCAGTAAATGCTCTTTTGCTGGGCGGAATTTCATTTGTTGGAATCGCAGCATATTCAGTATGGAAAAAAATCTATACTTTACTTTGTGCGCTTATAATCGCAATGCTATATACAAGTTTTTCTTTAATAGAATTATACGATCCGATTTGGATTGTCATAAATCGTACATGGATGCTGAGTGGTATTCTCGTTTATATATCTATTTTATTGCATCGAGACCGTCTATTACGTATATGGGGATTATATGTAGGGGCTTTGCAAGGTGAGTTGTTTGTAGCTTTTGTCTTAAAGAGCTTCAATTTTCCGTATCAACTCGGTAGCTTGCAGTTTTTTAATATGGTTGCTGTGTCCACAATGTTCTTTAGCCTTCTATATAGCGTTGGAAAAATAATGACATACACAGGGCAATTTAAGCAAAAACAAGTGAAGGAGGGGCAAGGGTAGTTTATGAATTCATATACATCAGCGATTTTACTTGGGGTAATTGTGGGGACAGTTACACGAATTTTAATGCTTCAAACTGATACAAGGCAGTATCCAACTCGCTTGCATGGCAAGATTATTCATATTGCAATGGGAATTACTGCGTCTGCTCTTGGGGCAGTTGCGATCCCATCTATTATGAAGAAAGATTTCTCCGCTATTACATTTTTGACATTAGCGGCATCGCAGTTTCGTGATGTGCGTAATATGGAGCGTAATACACTGCAGCAATTAGATGGATATGAGCTTGTCCCGCGGGGGAATACATATATTGAAGGAATTGCACTTGTGTTTGAGAGCCGTAACTATTTAGCGATGTTAACATCTTTTGTAACCAGCTTTGCGTATTTAGGGTTTAAATCTTGGTATGCCGGTATTTTTGCTGGAATAATAAGTTTCTTTGTTGCGAAAATGTTAATGTCCGGTAAACGTCTGCATGATCTTGTTGAAATTGAACATGTGCCACCACATTTTGAAGGCGCTGGTCTTTATGTAGATAATATTTATATTATGAATATTGGTTTACCAGCGAGACAAAAAGAAATTATGAAGTATGGCATGGGGTTTATTTTGAAACCGAAGTCTATTGATGCACGAATAACATTAGCGAATTTAGGTCAAAGGCAAGCCATTTTACATGAAGTGTCTGTTTCGCTTGGTGTTTATCGAGATTCTGGAACACCAGCACTTGTACCGCTTGCAAAACGAGATTTAAATGATGGAAGAATAGGCGTGTTTGTTTTGCCGCAAGATCAAGATGTGAAGAAAGCTATTCAAGTCATTGGAAATGTTCCGACG
This sequence comes from Bacillus sp. AFS018417, assembly GCF_002560985.1. Classification (NCBI taxonomy): domain Bacteria; kingdom Bacillati; phylum Bacillota; class Bacilli; order Caryophanales; family Bacillaceae; genus Bacillus; species Bacillus sp. AFS018417. The sequence continues at coordinate 79,460 of NZ_NTTM01000030.1, read as the reverse complement.
TTAGAAAGTGCTGTTCATATGGCTTCTGAGGCTCCTAACGGAAGGGGAGATAAAGGGTGATATTAGAAAAATGTATTCTTGCTGTCATTACAACAATTCCAGAAAAATTCGCTGGCGGCGCTCCATTATTTGTATGTGAGACAGTGGAAGAAATGGAATTTGTTGCTAATAATTTAGAAGCGATTTTAGATGGAATTGCACACCGCTTACAAGAGAACCTATATATTATTGTGAAACATTCTTGAAATGTGCTATAATATGAGATGTTTTGATATAAAGAGAAATATTCTGGAATGCAAATCCCTTCTTGCACAAAGAAGGGTTTTTTACATAATAACAGAAGCAAATAGAAAGGATGAAAGTATATGCCAAAACCGGTAGTGGCAATAGTAGGACGCCCAAACGTTGGAAAATCTACTATTTTCAATAGAATTGTTGGGGAAAGAGTGTCGATTGTAGAAGATATTCCTGGTGTAACACGAGATCGTATTTATAGTGCAGGAGAATGGTTAAATCATGAGTTTAACATTATTGATACAGGTGGAATTGATATTGGGGACGAGCCATTTTTGACACAAATTCGTCAACAAGCAGAAGTTGCGATTGATGAAGCTGATGTTATTATTTTTATGACGAATGGTCGCGACGGTGTAACAGCTGCGGATGAAGAGGTTGCAAAGATTTTATATCGTTCTAAAAAGCCGGTTGTATTAGCGGTCAACAAAATAGATAACCCAGAGATGCGCAGCGATATTTATGATTTTTATGCGTTAGGATTTGGAGAACCATTTCCGATTTCTGGTACACATGGTTTAGGGCTAGGGGACTTATTAGATGAAGCAGCAAAACATTTCCCGAAAATTGAAGAAGAAGCATACGATGATGAAACAATTAAATTCTGTTTAATTGGTCGTCCGAATGTTGGGAAATCATCAATGGTAAATGCATTGCTTGGTCAAGAGCGTGTAATCGTTAGTAATGTAGCAGGTACAACACGTGATGCAGTTGATACTCCGTACAGTAAAGATGGACAAGATTACGTTATCATTGATACTGCAGGAATGCGTAAAAAAGGAAAAGTATATGAAAGTACTGAAAAATATAGTGTACTTCGCGCACTTCGAGCAATTGAACGCTCTGACGTTGTTTTAGTTGTTTTAGATGGTGAAGAAGGAATTATTGAACAAGATAAAAAAATCGCTGGATATGCGCATGATTCAGGTCGTGCTGTTATTATCGTTGTAAATAAATGGGATGCGGTTGAAAAAGATGAGAAAACGATGAAGGAATTCGAAGAGAATATTCGTGCCCACTTCCAATTTTTAGATTATGCACCAATCGTATTTTTATCTGCAAAAACGAGAAAACGTACACATACATTGCTTCCTGTTATTAATGAGGTAAATGCAAGTCATAGTATTCGTGTACAAACAAACGTATTAAACGACGTAATTATGGATGCTGTTGCAATGAATCCAACACCAACACATAATGGACAACGTTTGAAAATCTTCTACGCAACACAAGTCGCGGTGAAACCACCGACATTTGTTGTATTCGTAAATGATCCAGAGTTACTGCACTTCTCATATGAGCGTTTCTTGAAAAATCGTCTGCGTGATGCGTTTGGTTTCGTAGGAACGCCGATTAAAGTTATTGCAAGAGCACGAGACTAATGGAGAGGGTGTGATTTTATGAAAAAAATCACAGTAGTAGGAGCAGGTAGCTGGGGAACGGCGTTAGCAATGGTATTAGCTGACAACGGCCATGATGTACGTCTTTGGGGAAACCGAGTAGAACTCATGAATGAAATTAATGAAAAACATGAAAATAGTCGTTATCTACCGGGGATTACATTGCCAGCCAGTATCGTTGCCTATTCTTCCTTAGAAGAAGCATTAGCGGGGGTAGATACAGTACTTCTCGTTGTACCTACAAAAGCATACAGAGAAGTATTGCAAAATATGAAAGAACTTGTTTCGCAGCCAATTACATGGATTCATGCGAGTAAAGGAATTGAACCAGGAACTTCAAAGCGTATTTCGGAAGTGATTGAAGAAGAAATTCCGGCACATCTCATTCGAGATGTTGTTGTCTTATCGGGACCGAGTCATGCAGAAGAAGTTGGATTGCGTCAAGCTACAACAGTTACATCAGCTGCAAAGCGTATGGAAGCAGCGGAAGAAGTTCAGGACTTATTTATGAATAGCTATTTCCGCGTATATACAAACCCGGATATTGTTGGAGTTGAACTTGGCGGAGCGTTAAAAAATATTATTGCCCTTGCTGCTGGTATTACTGATGGACTTGGTTTAGGTGATAATGCAAAGGCGGCACTTATGACGCGTGGTTTAACAGAAATTGCTCGTTTGGGTCGTAAAATGGGTGGTAATCCCTTAACGTTTGCTGGCTTGACAGGTATGGGAGATTTAATTGTAACGTGTACGAGTGTCCATAGCCGAAATTGGCGTGCTGGTAACTTGCTTGGTAAAGGTTGCTCGTTAAACGAAGTGTTAGATAATATGGGGATGGTTGTTGAAGGTGTGCGGACAACAAAAGCTGCACATGAGATGGCAAAAAAAATGAGTGTAGAAATGCCAATTACAGCTGTCTTATATGATGTATTATTTAATGAGAAAAATGTAAAAGATGCTGTAGGAACGCTGATGGGGCGTGTGCGTAAACACGAAGTAGAAGAAATTCCAGATTTGTTGTAAGAAAAGCTGTACAAGTGTAAAGATACATTTGTACAGCTTTTTCTTATTTTGGGTCTTTTCACCATTCTTTTTTTTCTGCATACGATGAAGTGTAGATTACAAGAGAGGGTGAACAAGGTGGATAATAATTTATTCAACAATATTGAAAAGGAATCGAAAGTAAATAAAGATGATATTTTTAAATTAGCTTCTTCTGTCCAAAATGCAAATTTGCGAGATGAGCAAGTGTTACGTCAGTTAATTCATCAAGTTGCAACGATGGCAGGAAGAGATGTATCAAAAGAGAAAGAAGATCAAATTGTAAATGCGATTATTAATAATAACATGCCAACCGATTTTAGCTCATTAAGTAAAATGTTTAAAAAATAAAGTACGAGAAACCATTGTTATATATATTGCATACGATATGATGAAGGAATGAATATGAGCTGTTTGTGGGAGTATTTGGTCAACCGAAGCGAAGAAGTCTCGTTCGCTTCGGTTTTTTATTGGTTTCATTATATGTGAATGTATACCGTTAGTCCTTCAGTAGCGAAGTTTCGTCTTATTTTCAGTTTGAATGGAATAAATAGATTGTTTCTATTTGTTTAAAAGTTATAATTTGTTAAAATAGTAGGAAAATAATCTAAAATAAAGGGGTGTATATATGTCTGTTGGACTTATAAAGATGTGGTTTTCTTTGGGAGCGATGGCTCTCATGTTTATTGCTGTTATTTTCATTTTGTTAAGTCGCCATAAAATAAAGAATACGTTTTTGAAAGGGTTTACAGCTTTGTTTGCATATGCATGTATGATTGTATCTGGACTTATTATTTTTCTTGTTGTATTTAGTGGGCCAATTGAACAATAGAAACTAAAGGACGGAGTTCTGATGAAGAAAACACTAATAATTTTCGTATTGTGTTGCACCAGCATGCTATCTGGGTGTCTATATCCGAAAGAAAAGGTACAACAAAATGTAGTACCATATGAAGATCAATTACAAGCGGTGCAAACAGCAGTTAATACATATAGAGAACAAAATGGTAATATATTGCCTATTAAAACACGCGATATGAATACACCAATCTATCAAAAATATCCAATTGATTTTCAAAAGATTACGCCTGGGCTTATGCAAGAACCACCTGGAAATGCTTTTGAAAGCGGAGGCATTTATCAGTATGTATTAGTTGATGTAGAAACAAATCCAACTGTGAAATTAATTGATGTTCGAACGGCTGAACAGATTCAAAATTTAAAGTTGAAACTACAAATCTATCGTGATGAGCATAAATATCCACCGTTTAAAAAAATAATTACAGATGGTGTGTATGAGCTTGATTATAAAAAAATGGGATATAAAGAAATTCCTCAAGTGGAAAGTCCATATTCTGGTAAAAATCTACCTTTTGTTATTGATGAGAAAGGTGAAGTATATATTGATTATCGCGTTGACTTATACGACATGCTACAAAAATATGGTGATGAAGTGAAAGAAGGAGAAGATATTCGCCAGTTGCTTGTGAAACATACTCCATTTGTACCGGTGTATTCCTTACCGTATACAGTAAAGAACAAAGAACCAATTTTTTTTAAGTGATAAGTCATGAACCTTTCTTCTAACGAATAAGTTCTAGAAGAAGGGTTTTTTACTTCTTGAAACATTTGCATCGTATACAAAAAGTTCTTTTTAAATAATCATATGAAATTGGGACAAAATCATATGCTGTACAGTCCAAACTACAAGAATAATCATGATTTATTCCCAAAAATGTTGAGGGAGGGAATCACTTGGAAAAGGTTGATATTTTTAAAGATATCGCTGAGCGTACAGGCGGTGATATTTATCTAGGGGTTGTAGGAGCTGTTCGAACGGGAAAATCTACTTTTATTAAGAAGTTTATGGAGCTAGTCGTTATTCCTAATATCGAAAACGATTCGGATCGTCAGCGCGCACAAGACGAACTGCCGCAAAGTGCAGCAGGACGTACAATAATGACAACAGAGCCCAAATTTGTTCCAAACCAAGCGGTTTCTATCCATGTTGATGATGGACTCGATGTGAATATCCGCTTAGTAGATTGTGTAGGTTATACTGTCCCAGGAGCGAAAGGATATGAAGACGAAAATGGACCACGTATGATTAATACACCATGGTATGAAGAACCGATTCCATTTCATGAAGCAGCAGAAATTGGGACACGGAAAGTAATTCAAGAACATTCTACAATCGGTGTAGTTATTACAACCGATGGAACAATTGGAGAAATCCCCCGCCGTGATTACATTGAAGCGGAAGGCCGGGTCGTAAATGAATTAAAAGAAGTAGGAAAACCTTTCATTATGATTATTAATACAGTACAGCCATATCATCCTGATACAGAACAACTTCGTCAAAGTTTAGTAGAAGAATATGATATTCCAGTGTTAGCAATGAGCGTAGAAGGGTTAAGAGAAGGGGATGTATATAATGTACTGCGCGAGGCACTATACGAGTTCCCGGTTTTAGAAGTGAATGTAAATCTTCCGAGTTGGGTAATGGTGTTAAATGACAACCACTGGCTTCGTCAAAGCTATCAAGAGGCTGTCCAAGAAACAGTAAAAGATATTAAGCGTCTTCGTGATGTTGACCGCGTTGTATGGCAATTTAGTCAATATGAATTTATTGATCGTGCAAGTCTTGCAGGAATTGATATGGGGCAAGGTGTTGCTGAGATAGACTTATATGCACCAGATGAATTGTACGATCAAATTTTAAAAGAAGTGGTAGGCGTTGAAATTCGTGGTAGAGATCATTTATTAAAGTTAATGCTTGATTTTGCTCATGCGAAAACGGAATATGATCAAGTTGCAGATGCACTAAAAATGGTAAAACAAACAGGATACGGTGTTGCAGCACCGGCACTAGCAGATATGAGCTTAGATGAGCCGGAAATTATTCGACATGGATCGCGCTTTGGTGTGAAATTAAAAGCTGTTGCCCCATCTATTCATATGATTAAGGTTGATGTGGAATCAACATTTGAACCAATTATTGGAACAGAAAAGCAAAGTGAAGAGCTTGTTCGCTATTTAATGCAAGATTTTGAAGATGACCCACTTTCAATTTGGAATTCGGACATTTTTGGGCGATCACTTAGCTCTATCGTTCGAGAAGGGATTCAGGCAAAATTATCATTAATGCCAGAAAATGCTCGTTATAAATTAAAAGAAACGCTAGAACGAATTATAAATGAAGGATCTGGCGGCTTAATAGCAATTATTTTATAATTGAAAGACTCCTTATTGGGGAGTCTTTTTTTGTTTTTCATAGAAAAACAAAATGTCATTATCTAATACTTTATAGTTGATTGTCAAGTTTCATCAGTTTTTCACATTTTCGTGGTAACATTTTCTTTAAAAATATTGAATTATAAAGGAGAATCGTATAATATAGGCCTTGATAATGATTTTATCTACATCTTTGTAGTATAGAATTTGTAAAAATTGCCTACAAATGAAGGTAAGACTCATTTTATGATCATTATACAGTCGTATCTTTGGGAGGAGGTGAATGGCATGAACAAGACAGATTTAATCAATGCTGTTGCAGAAGCAAGTTCCCTTTCTAAAAAGGACGCAACAAAAGCAGTTGACGCTGTTTTTGATTCCATCTTAGAAGCTTTAAAGCAAGGTGATAAAGTACAACTTATCGGATTTGGTAACTTCGAAGTTCGTGAGCGTGCGGCTCGTAAAGGACGCAACCCACAAACTGGTGAGGAAATTGAAATCGCGGCAAGCAAAGTACCTGCATTCAAACCTGGTAAAGCGCTAAAAGATGCGGTTAAATAATCCTTACATATTACGGGGAAGAAGAGTTTCCTTATCGGAAACTCTTCTTTTTGCTTTTAAAAACATATATATGCTAGAATGTGTTCGTAGTATTTTTAGGTTTTATTCGGGAGGGCAAGCGGATGGCAAATGTAAACTTAGAACAGATCGAACATGCAGTACGTCTTATTTTAGAAGCAATTGGGGACGATCCAAATCGTGAGGGAGTATTAGATACACCAAAACGTGTTGCGAAGATGTATGCAGAAGTATTTTCTGGTATGCATGAAGATCCAAAAGAACATTTACATAAAGTGTTTGGTGAAGATCATGAAGAACTTGTATTGGTAAAAGATATTCCGTTCTTTTCTATGTGTGAGCATCATCTCGTTCCGTTTTATGGCGTTGCTCATGTTGCATATATTCCACGAGGTGGAAAAGTAACAGGGTTAAGTAAATTGGCACGTACAGTAGATACAGTTGCGCGTCGACCACAATTACAAGAACGAATTACATCAACAGTAGCAGATTCTATTATGGAAGTGTTGGAGCCGCATGGTGTAATGGTTGTTGTAGAAGCAGAGCATATGTGCATGACAATGCGCGGTGTGAAAAAACCTGGTGCAAAAACTGTAACAACTGCAGTGCGTGGTGTGTTAGAAACAGACGCACCAGCACGTGCGGAGATTCTATCTTTTATTAAGACGAATTAGTAGGAAAGCAGGAAACTGCTTTTCTTTTTTTATCCTGCTATTCGTGGGCAGTAAGACCCCTCATCTCAAGATTCAGAGAGAAGCGAGGAAGATAGGTGGAGGATAACTGCTGGCGTGTGCCCGATTGGTTCAACTAACCATCAGTTGGGGATGAAAAAAACTACTGATGGAAGTTTCACTTTATGCCAATCTAACGGCCAGGATAAGGGTGAATAGAGCTCAATTCTTACTTTGTTTCGTTTCGTCAAGTTTTCTTTATAGAAAAATGAATGAATGTGTTATAATAAGTTTTATGAATTAGAAAACAAGGGTGATTTTTGTGGGTAACATCTACGGAGGGTTTACGGATATAAAGGAGCAGCTATATAAAAAACTACGCCATCCTTATTTTATAAAATACATTGAAGAACCAGTTGTTGATGAAAAAAAATTAGCGTTCTTATATTCCATTTTAAAAAGTGCAAACTTACATAGAGAGCAAATTGAACATTACGTAGTAACCATTATGCTTGTACAAATTGCTTTAGATACACATGAGAAAGTATCAAGTAAAGAGGAGACGGATGGGTCTCATAAGCGGCGCCAACTAACAGTATTAGCAGGGGATTATTATAGTGGGCTATATTATTATTTACTTTCAATGAATCATGATATCGTATTGATTCGTGCGTTGGCAGAAGGTATTAAAGAGATTAATGAACACAAAATTATGTTATATCAGCAAACATATGAAACGATAGAAGAAATGTTAAGCAGTGTAGGAATAATTGAATCGGCTCTTTTACAAAAAACGTGTGATCATTTTCAAGTGAAACATGTAAAGTCAACAATTAACAATATATTTGCAATAGCTCGTTTGCAAACTGAGTATCAAATATTCTTGAAGAAAGAATCGTCGCCAGTATTTACGGCATTTCAAAAGATTTTATCTTCTGATGATAAAACGAAAGTGGAAAACGTATACAACGAATCGATAAAAAAGATACGAAGTCAAATTGATACTTTGATGCAAGATGATACAGGGATTGAAACATTTTTTTCCACATTAAAAGAGGCGACTTGAGTATTTTGAATTTTACAGTTGGAAGAAGGGTAAAAGCATGCAACAATCAAAAGAAGAAAGAGTACATGACGTATTTGAGAAGATATACAATAAATACGATGTAATGAATTCAGTTATTAGCTTTCAAAGACATAAAGCATGGCGCAAAGAAACGATGCGAATTATGGATGTTCAACCTAGCAGCACAGCGCTTGATGTATGTTGTGGAACGGCTGACTGGACAATTGCGCTTGCTGATGCGGTCGGTTCAAATGGAAAAGTATATGGATTAGATTTTAGTAAAAATATGCTTTCGGTTGGAAAAGAGAAAGTGGAAGCTTTACAATTGGATCAAGTAGAATTAATTCATGGTAACGCCATGGAACTACCTTTTGAGGATAATACGTTTGATTATGTCACAATTGGATTTGGACTCCGAAATGTTCCAGATTATATGCAAGTGTTAAAAGAGATGACTCGTGTTGTAAAACCGGGTGGGAAGGTTATTTGCTTAGAAACATCACAGCCGACAATGTTTGGAATTCGACAAGGTTATCTTTTATATTTTAAATACATTATGCCTTTATTCGGAAAGCTATTTGCTAAAAGTTTTAAAGAATATTCGTGGTTACAAGAATCAGCAAGCACATTTCCAGGAATGAAAGAATTGGCTCGTATGTTTGAAAAAGCTGGACTAGAACAAGTAAGAGTAAAGCCGTTTACTTTTGGAGTAGCAGCAATGCACTTAGGTTATAAGCCGGAATAAAGTGAAATTATCATTAGTAGGAACTGTTAATGGAAAGGTATCGCCAATCGGGCTCAAACAGGCGGTTCTCTCCTGCCTATCTCTATTTTTTGTTTCCTCATAATCTTGAGGTAGGAGTCTTACTTCCCGTTAAAGCGGGATAAAAATAGAAAAGAAGTTTTAGGTTAAGGTGAACGATATGAAGTTACAACTTATGTATTCTTTTTTACGATCGGATATTGATAAAATTGAGAAACAACTAAAAGTAGTTGTTGCTTCTGAGCAACAATTGCTTGAAGAAGCTGCGTTGCAACTGATTGAGGCCGGTGGAAAACGAATCCGACCTGTTTTCGTTCTGCTTGCGGGGAAATTTGGAGATTATAAGCTCGATGTAATTAAACATGTTGCCGTTGCATTAGAGCTTATTCATATGGCTTCTCTTGTGCATGATGATGTAATTGATGCTGCTCTTTTGAGAAGAGGGAGTGCGACTGTAAATGCAAACTGGGGTGATCGTATTGCAATGTATACAGGTGATTATTTATTTGCAAAGTCTCTAGAATGCATTACAAATTTAGAAAGTCCAGAAGTGCATAAAGCATTATCATATACAATTCTTGAAGTGTGCAAAGGAGAAATTGAACAAATTAAAGATAAGTATGATTTTGGACAAAATTTACGAACATATTTACGCCGTATTAAACGAAAAACAGCACTTTTAATTGCTGCGAGTTGTCAATTAGGGGCAATTGCATCTGGTGCATGTCGTGATACAGTCAATCGTTTGTTTTGGTATGGTTACTTTGTTGGTATGTCATATCAAATTATTGATGATATTTTAGATTTTGTGTCAACAGAAGAAAAGCTTGGAAAACCTGCGGGCGGAGATTTATTACAAGGTAATATTACACTTCCTGCTTTATATGCGATGGAAGATCCTAAACTTCGCGAGAGAATTGTTCAAGTTAATGAAAATACGCCTTCAAATGAAATGAAAGAAATTATTGAAGCGGTCAAAAATAGTAATGCAATTGATCAAGCCTTTGCATTTAGTGAAAGATATTTACATAAAGCATTAGAAGTTATTAAGCCGTTGCCTCGTGGACAGGCGAAACTGGCGTTGCAAAATGTTGCAAAGTATATAGGGAAACGTAAATTTTAAATGTTTTTCGAGGAAAATAATAATCTCTCCATTTCAAAACTGTTGCACAATTTTGATAACGGTGATACTATGTGTTTGGGGATATACAATTACATACATAATATGAAGTGGAGAGATTTATTATGGAAAAAACGTTTTTAATGGTAAAACCAGATGGTGTACAGCGTGCAGTCATTGGGGAGATTGTTGCTAGATTTGAAAGAAAGGGTTTTCAATTAGTTGGTGCTAAGCTTATGCAAATAACACCAGAGATTGCTGGACAGCATTATGCTGAACATAAAGAGAGACCTTTCTTCGGTGAATTAGTAGATTTCATTACATCTGGACCTGTTTTTGCAATGGTATGGCAAGGTGAAGGTGTTGTTGAGACAGCTCGTAACATGATGGGGAAAACAAGACCAAATGAAGCTGCACCTGGTACAATTCGCGGTGACTTCGGACTAACTGTTGCAAAAAACATTATTCACGGTTCAGATTCTCTTGAAAGTGCAGAACGTGAAATTGGTATTTTCTTTAACAAAGAAGAGCTAGTTGAGTATTCTAGATCAATGAATGAGTGGATTTACTAATTATTTCGAAATAATTTGTAAACGCTTTAAAAATAATGATTATAGTGAAAAAGCGCAAGAAAGGATGTCTGAATTCCTTCTTGCGCTTTTTTGTTTCATATTAGTTACGAATCAATAGAGGTTATGATATAGTGTTACATAAATACTGAAGTAAAGGGGAGTAACCGATGCGATATATAACAGCTGGTGAATCTCACGGACCACAACTAACGACAATATTAGAGGGGATTCCGGCAGGTTTACCTTTAGTAGCGGATGATATTAATACAGAATTGGTAAGAAGACAAAAAGGGCATGGCCGTGGACGCCGCATGCAAATTGAAAAAGATCAAGTTCAAATTTTAAGTGGTGTGCGTCATGGATATACAATTGGTGCACCAATTACGCTCGTTGTCGAAAATCGTGATTTTACACATTGGACAAAAATTATGGGAGCAGAGCCGTTAACAGAGGAAGAATCAAAAGAGATGAAACGACAAATTACACGACCTCGTCCAGGACATGCAGATTTAAATGGTGCGATTAAATATGGTCATCGTGATATGCGCAATGTATTAGAGCGTTCTTCAGCTAGAGAAACAACGGTTCGTGTAGCTGCTGGAGCTGTTGCAAAGCGCATTTTAGAAGAACTGGGTATAAAAGTAGCAGGGCATGTAATTGAAATTGGAGGAGTGAAAGCGGAGAAGCAGTCGTATAACTCTATTGAAGAGTTACAAACGATTACAGAGGCATCTCCTGTTCGTTGTTTAGATGAAGAAGCAGCGCAGAAAATGATGCAAGCAATTGATGATGCAAAAACAAACGGAGATTCTATCGGAGGAATCGTCGAAGTTGTTGTAGAGGGTATGCCAGTTGGTGTTGGAAGTTATGTCCATTATGATCGTAAATTAGACGCAAAACTTGCAGCTGCAATTATGAGTATTAATGCATTTAAAGGTGTGGAAATTGGGATTGGTTTTGAGGCAGCTCGTAAGCCAGGAAGTCTTGTTCATGACGAGATTTTATGGGATAAAGTTAATGGATATACGAGACGTACAAACAATGCAGGTGGATTAGAGGGCGGTATGACGACAGGTATGCCAGTTGTTGTTCGCGGAGTCATGAAACCAATTCCAACTTTATATAAACCGCTGCAAAGTATTGATATTGATACGAAAGAAGCGTTTCAAGCAAGTATTGAGCGTTCTGATAGCTGTGCTGTACCAGCAGCAAGTGTTGTAGCGGAAGCTGTTGTAGCTTGGGAACTGGCTACAGCCGTGATTGAACAATTTGGGACGGATCGCATTGATTTAATTCGTAAAAATATTGAGAAATATAACGAATATGCGAGGGAATTTTGATGAGGACAATACAAATTCAAACAGGTTCCAAACAATATAATGTGTATGTTGGAGCCCAGGCATTGTTACAATTATCAAAGATTATAGAAAATATGAAACCAGCCGTTTCAAGTATTCTACTGATTTCTGATGAAACGGTAGCTTCATTTCATCTAGATGAAGTGAAAGATACTTTGCAATTAGAAAAAGATGTATTTTCATTTGTGATTCCGAGTGGTGAAAAGGAAAAATCGTTTGAAAATTATTATGCGGTTCAAACGTTTGCGCTTGAAAAAGGTTTAGATCGCCATTCGCTTATTATTGCACTTGGCGGTGGAATGATTGGAGATTTAGCGGGATTTGTTGCGGCGACGTTTATGAGAGGTATTCGCTTTGTACAGGTACCAACAACGTTACTTGCGCATGATAGTGCAGTTGGAGGTAAGGTTGCAATCAATCATCCGCTTGGGAAAAATATGATTGGTGCATTTCATCAGCCAGAGGCGGTTATTTACCATACTCCGTTTTTAAATTCTCTTCCAGAAAAAGAATGGCGCTCTGGTTTTGCAGAAGTAATTAAACATTCGTTTATCGGAGATATAGAATTATATCATTGGCTGCGCGAAGAAGTGAAAATGTTAACTGATTTAAGAGATGATAAGTTAATTTATACACTGCAGCGTGCGATTCCAGTAAAAGCAAAAATTGTTGCAGAGGATGAAACTGAAAAAGGTGTTCGTGCTCACTTAAATTTTGGGCATACACTTGGACATGCTCTGGAAAAAGAGATGGGATATGGAAACATAACACATGGTGATGGTGTTGCAATCGGCATGTTATTTGCCATCTTTTTAAGTGAACAAATATATGAAAAAGACCTTCAATATAAGGAGATTAAACGGTGGTTTGCTGCATATGGCTATCCGAGCATGCCAAGTAAACTTGATGTGAATCGCCTCGTTCAAGTGATGAAACAAGATAAAAAAGCGAATGGTGGAACAATTCGTATGGTCGTTATGCAGGAGATTGGGGTAGTGGATGTCGTATCTATTTCAGATGAGACCGTCCGAACGGCTTTAGAAGCATTTCTAAGAGAGGAGGAGTCTATTTGATTCGCGCGATTCGCGGCGCAACTACAGTCAATTGTAATGAAATAGAGGAAATATTGACTGCAACAGAGCGTTTAGTGAAAGAAATGGCAAGCAATAATAGCGTTTCTCCTGTTGATATTGTATCTGTATTAATTTCCACAACAGCAGATATAAATGCATGTTTTCCGGCAGCTGCATTAAGGCGTATTGAGGGTTGGTCTTATGTACCGGTCATGTGCATGCAAGAAATAGAAGTGCCAAATGCTCTTGAGAAATGTATTCGCGTTATGATGACGGTTATGACCAATAAACTACAGCATGAAATTCATCATATCTATTTAGAAAAAGCGGTGCAGCTAAGGCCCGATTTACAAAAATAATAGGGGGAATTCCAGTGAAAGTAAAAGAGCAATTATTGTCGTTAAAAGCGTATGTGCCAGGTAGAAATATTGAAGAAGTAAAGAGACAATATGGGTTATCTAAAATTGTAAAGCTAGCATCAAATGAAAATCCATTTGGATGTTCAAAACGTGTAGCTGAAGCTTTGGCATCGTTAGATGGGCAATATGCGCTCTATCCAGACGGTGCAGCGTATGCTCTTCGTGAAAAATTAGCAGATCACCTTCATGTAAAAAAGGAACAAATTTTATTTGGTAGCGGCTTAGATGAAGTGATTCAAATGATTAGCCGTTCTCTGTTACAAGAAGGAACAAATGTTGTCATGGCAAAGCCGACATTTTCACAATATCGTCATCATGCAGTAATTGAAAAAGCAGAAGTACGTGAAGTACCTTTAAAAGAGGGGACACATGATTTAGAGGCAATGCTTGCACAAGTTGATGAGCATACACGTATCGTATGGATTTGTAATCCTAATAATCCAACAGGAACGTACGTTTCAATGGAGCGGTTACTTTCATTCTTAGAGGCAGTTCCGAAAACAACACTTGTTATTATGGATGAAGCATACTATGAGTATGCTGGGGCTAAAGATTATCCGCAAACATTACCACTTCTAGAGAAGTATGAAAATCTTATGGTATTACGTACATTTTCAAAAGCATACGGATTAGCATCATTTCGTATTGGTTATGCGGTAGGAAATGAAAGCTTAATGTGTTCGTTAGAGGTAGCAAGATTACCATTTAATACGTCATCAATTGCACAAGTAGTTGCGCAAGCTGCGGTAGAAGATCAAGCGTTTTTACAAGAGTGTGTGAACGTGAATAATAAAGGATTACAGCAATATTATGATTTTTGTGAGAAGTATCAAGTGTTTTATTATCCATCACAGGCGAATTTTATCTTTTTAGAGCTTGGTCTTCCAGGAGATGAAGTATTTGAAAGGCTACTACAAAAAGGATACATCGTTCGTTCCGGTGGTCCACTTGGTTTACCGAACGGTATTCGGATTACAGTTGGAACGAAAGAAGAGAACGCGGAGATTATTGCGGTGCTTACTGAACTTGTAGAAGAGAATTTGAAAAAAGAAGAGACATATTTATAAGAAAAGAAACGGCTCCATTATTAGGAGTCGTTTCTTTTCATCCTATTTGCGTAAAGAAGAAGGAAAGAAGTACAATAAAGTGAAACTACCGTCATTGAATTTTTTTCATCTCTCACTAATGGGGGAATTTTACCAATCGGGCTCTTACTGTCCAAAAATAGCGAGATAAAGAAAGAATACATACGTGAACATTAAATAGAGGTGATAGAGGTGAACCGATTAACAAAGCTTAAGAATGGATTAAACGGAACGATTTTTGTTCCTGGAGATAAGTCTATTTCGCACCGCGCAGTTATGTTTGGGGCAATTGCAGAAGGAACAACGAAGATTACAAATTTTCTTCAGGGTGAAGATTGTTTAAGTACGATTGCTTGTTTTCAAAAGTTAGGAATTAAGATTGAGCAAAAGGGTAACGATGTCACTGTATATGGAAAAGGATTACAAAGACTAGTAGAACCGACGGAAGTATTAGATGTTGGAAACTCAGGAACGACAATTCGGTTAATGCTTGGCATACTAGCAAATGCATCGTTTCATTGTACAGTTATCGGAGATTCTTCAATTGGAAAGCGTCCGATGAAACGTGTTACAGAACCTCTTCGTCAAATGGGTGCTAAAATTGATGGAAGAGAAGATGGACAATATACGCCTCTTTCTATTCGAGGGGGAAATATAAAAGGCATACATTATCGTTCTCCCGTGGCAAGTGCACAGGTGAAATCAGCTGTTTTACTTGCAGGGCTACAAGGAGAAGGTGTGACAACTGTGACAGAACCATTACAGTCTCGTGATCATACAGAGCGTATGTTACGTGCATTTGGGTGCTGTGTTACTGTTGATGGATTAACTGTCTCATTAGAAGGTGGACAAAAGCTTTCTGCGGCGAATATTGAGGTGCCAGGAGATATCTCTTCAGCTGCCTTTTTCTTAGTTGCAGGTGCAATTGTACCAAATAGTAAAGTTGTATTAAAAAACGTTGGGTTGAATCCGACAAGAACTGGAATTCTTGATGTGTTATCACAAATGGGTGCGAGTTTGTCAATAGAGAATATTCGCAATGAAGAATTTGAGCCAAGCGGTGATATTACAATTGAAACCTCACAATTAAGAGGAATAGAAATTAGCGGTGCGCTCATCCCAAAATTAATTGATGAAATTCCAATTTTAGCACTGTTAGCAACGCAAGCAGAAGGGACAACTGTGATTAAAAATGCGGAAGAATTAAAAGTAAAAGAAACGAATCGTATTGATACAGTTGTAAATGAATTGAAAAAACTAGGAGCACATATTGAAGCAACAGAAGATGGTATGATTGTGCATGGTAAAACGC
Organism: Bacillus sp. AFS018417; assembly: GCF_002560985.1. Taxonomy (NCBI): domain Bacteria; kingdom Bacillati; phylum Bacillota; class Bacilli; order Caryophanales; family Bacillaceae; genus Bacillus; species Bacillus sp. AFS018417. Next base: position 63,473 of record NZ_NTTM01000030.1, on the reverse strand, counting down.
AATTAGATGGAAACGTGGTAAATAGTCATGGTGATCATCGTATTGGTATGATGTTAGGGATTGCATCGTGTATAGCAGATGGAGAAGTTATGATTGAAAATAGCGAGGCAGTAGCTGTGTCATATCCGAACTTCTTTGAACAGTTACATATGCTGCAAAACTAAAAGAATCTTTTCTTTTTGAGAAGGTTCTTTTCTTCTTCACACTGTTGCTTACACGGAAACAGTTGTTTATTATGGAATTTACATAAGTATTTATATAAAGGAGCTAGTTATGCAAAAGTTTGAACAAGCTGTTACATATATTGAAAGCGGAGAAACAGAGAAAGGATTACAACTATTAGCAGAGCAAGTAAAACAAGGTACGGATGAAGAAAAGTATGAAGTTGCTCGTTATTATTATACACTAGGGTTTGTAGATCAGGCGCTAGAAATAGTAGAAGATTTACGGTTGCTATACCCAGAAGAAAGTGAATTCACGTTATTTTTAGCAGAGTTATATATTGATGTAGACAAAGAAGATGAAGCAATTGAAGTACTTCACGACATTCAAGAGAATGATGAATTATATGTTCAATCTCTCCTCCTTGCATCTGATTTATATCAAATGCAAGGTTTTGACGAAGTAGCAGAGCAAAAATTATTAAAAGCGAAAACGATGATGCCAGATGAGCCGGTAATTGCTTTCGGGCTTGGGGAATTGTATAGCAGTAAAGGAGAAGATAGTAAAGCAATTCCATATTATGAATCATTACTTCCAGAACATAAAGTGATGGGCGGTGTTGTTGTTCCGCTTCGATTGGCTGAAAATTTAAGCGCACTTGGGCAATGGACTGAAGCAATTTCTTATTATGAGGAAGGTTTAGAGGAGCAGAAGGATATTCATTCTTTATTTGGATTTGCGTTTACGTTGTATCAAGGAGAACAGTACCAAAGAGCAATCAGTGTATGGGAAGAATTAAAAGAGTTAGATCCAGAATATGCATCTTTATATATGTATTTGGCGAAATGCTACGAAAAAGAAGGTATGCTTCAAGAAAGCTATGAAACGCTTCAAGAAGGAATAAAAATTGACGAACTATCGATACCATTTTATGTAGAGCTTGCTAATGTTGCAGCGAAGCTAGGGGAAAGAAATGAAGCAGAAGATTCGCTTAAGAAAGCATTAGAGCTTGATCCGTCGCATTTAGGGGCTACCTTAAAGTATTCATACATCTTAAAGGAAGAAGAAAGGTATGAAGAGGTGATTGCTGTTGTAGAAAAAGCCATTGATAATGGGGAAACGGACACGCAATTACTTTGGGATATTGCACATGCGAAAAAACAATTAGAATTGTATTCGGAAGCATTAAAACATTACCAAAGCGCATATACTTCTTTTAAGAATCATCCAGATTTCTTGGAGGAGTACGGTTACTTCTTGTTAGAAGAGGGATTGCGAAAAGAGGCGAAAGAAGTATTTACACGTTTATTACAGCTAGATCCGACACAAACTCATATTGAAGAATTATTATATAATTTAGAGGATTTTTCATAAGTTGGAAGGAAACTGAATACTACTTCTTGAATGTAAAAAGAAAAAAGAAGGACAGAGGAGGGATCAAGCGCTATGAATACCCCTGTTTCTGTGAATGAAAAGAAAGATTTTGTAAAATGGTTTTTAAATAATTATCAACTGAAACAGCGAGAATGTGTTTGGATTTTAAATTATTTAATGAGTCATGACCAATTAATGGATAAGGTGCATTTTGTAGAGCATGCGAAATATTGTCCGCGTGGGTTGGTAATGTCAGCGAATTGCGTGAAAGATTTACCGTTTCATTTTTATAAACAAAATGTAATGACGACTGATGCGGAAAAATCATTTCATGATATTCGCTTAAACAGAGATGAAGATATTTATATTCAGCTCAATTTTAAATCATCTTTCCAAAATGCGAATTATGTGGCAGTGCTAGAAGAAAATCCATATTTACCGAAGAATATCGAAGTAAATGAAAAAGATCGTTTATTAGCAGAGCGATTTTTAGAAGAAAGCGTATATTCGTTTCGAAAAGAACGACTTTTGAAATTAATTGACGAAGCGCTTGATACTCATGATGAAGAAACGTTCCGCAAGTTAACAGACGAGTTAAAATGCTTATAAACTTATCTGTGAAAAGTAATTATGAAAATTTTTAGACTATTACGAAGAAAAACCATCTTTTATAGATGGTTTTTCTTTTTTTACCTTTATCTGTATGGTTTAATAGAAATAGAGTGAAACTTTCTTTATGATTGGGTCAACTACCGACCACTTAAATGTTAATGCGTTTTGAAGTGAGGGCTTGTAAAAAGCTTTGGTTGTCTAGCCTTAGTCCTATGTGGACTCCGTTCATAGGCTGCATACCCAAGAATGATTCCCTAGTTCTTGGCTCTATGGTGGCTCTGTAACAGTTCTGATTGGGAAGGTAGGGCCCTCTTTCGTAAGAAGCTGCCAACACCTACAAACATTGGCGAAGGGAAACTACATCCTTATATGGATGGGCAAAACATGCGTGTATTTGCCAAGAGTTACTTTAGGCTGTGCCTAACCGGATTTCATCCCCATCTTACCGCTGGGCTATTGCCCTTCACGCGCTTGAAGATGGAGACTTCTTTCAGAAATAATTTAAATTAATTAAGCTCTTATGGGTAAGTAGTATGGGGGGGGAAGGTCATACTGTCCATTAGAGTGGGAATAAGGGGAAAAGGGGGCTATTAAGTGTGAAATGGGCTGTAGCAGATGTATTGCAATACGAACAAGCTAGAGAATATATTGATACAGGAATTATACCACTTCTTTCAATTTCGCTTGAAAAGGGAATGAAAGAGGCTGCTGTAGAAGGAGAATTTATTTCTGCTTTAACAAGAGAGTTAGAGAGGGAGTATAAAGGTAGAGTATTTTTATTACCCCCATTTACATATGTAGAAGGGGCATATGTAAGTGAGAAGCATCGTCTGCAAGAATGGACGAACTATTTGAAAGAACAAGGTTTGCGGCATATTGCGTTGATCACAAGTGATTTTTCTTGGAAAGAAAGTGAACATGAATTGACAGAAAAACTATTTTGTTTACCAGCACTACCGCTAGAACAGCTTAGTGATCAAGCGAAAAGAGAAATAATTCAAGCACAAATAAAAAATGTTATGGAAAAATTAACTGAAAAGTGGGAAAATAAATAATAAATTGATAGTTTTAATAATTGTGATTAGTATGATATTGACCAATGTAGTAGGGTATTATATCATGATAGTGTCCTAGTTTTTTATCTTATATATTAGTTTTTCACGGGGGACAATTTCTGATAGAGGGGGGAAATTTTCGTGAGTGAGAAAGAACACAAGGTGTCAAGAAGACAGTTTTTAAACTACACTCTTACAGGTGTAGGGGGATTTATGGCAGCTGGTATTCTAATGCCAATGACGCGCTTTGCGCTTGATCCAGTTTTAAGGAAAGAAGCAGGGGGAGAGATGGTTGCAGTTGCACAGGTAAAGGATATTACGACTGAACCGAAGCGTTTCGACTTTAAAGTAAAACAAGTTGACGGCTGGTATAAATCAGAAGAACCAAAGTCAGCGTGGGTTCACAAAGATGAAAGCGGAGACATTGTAGCATTCTCTCCAATTTGTAAACATTTAGGGTGTACGGTGAACTGGAATTCGGACAAGTCACATCCAAATCAATTCTATTGTCCGTGCCATGGAGGACGTTATACAAAAGATGGTATAAATGTAAAAGGAACACCGCCTCTTGCTCCGCTTGATGTGTTTCAATCACAGGTGAAAGATGGAACGCTTTATTTAGGTAAAGCGAAGCCAAGAGGGGGTGCGAAATAGATGTTAAATAAAATTTACGATTGGGTAGATGAACGGTTAGATATTACCCCTTTATGGCGCGATATTGCCGATCATGAAGTACCGGAACATGTAAATCCAGCGCATCACTTTTCAGCTTTCGTGTACTGTTTTGGAGGACTTACGTTTTTTGTTACAGTTATTCAAATTTTGTCAGGTATGTTTTTAACAATGTACTATGTACCAGATATTAAAAATGCGTGGGAATCTGTCTATTACTTACAAAATGAAGTGGCATATGGACAAATTGTTCGCGGTATGCATCACTGGGGTGCAAGTCTTGTTATCGTTATGATGTTTTTACATACACTTCGAGTTTTCTTCCAAGGTGCTTATAAAAAGCCTCGTGAATTAAACTGGATTGTTGGAGTACTTATTTTCTTTGTTATGCTAGGATTAGGTTTTACAGGATATTTATTACCATGGGATATGAAAGCATTATTTGCAACAAAAGTAGGGCTTCAAATCGCGGAGCAAACACCGCTTATTGGATCTTATTTAAAAACGTTGCTTGCCGGCCACTCCGAAATTGTCGGTGCCCAAACACTAACTCGCTTCTTTGCTATTCACGTATTCTTCTTGCCAGCCGCACTTCTCGGATTAATGGCAGTTCACTTCATCATGATTCGCAAACAAGGTATTTCCGGTCCGCTATAAGATGTTACTAGATTATAAGGGAAGAACATAATTAAAGGAGGGAGATTATGCATCGTGGCAAAGGGATGAAGTTTGTCGGAGATTCGCGAGTACCTGCTGTTAGAAAACCGAATATTCCGAAAGATTACTCCGAATATCCAGGGAAAACAGAAGCATTTTGGCCAAACTTTTTATTAAAAGAGTGGATGGTTGGTGCAGTCTTTTTAATTGGCTATCTTTGTTTGACAGTGGCACATCCATCACCACTTGAAAGAATTGCAGATCCTACAGATACAGGGTATATCCCACTTCCAGACTGGTACTTCTTATTTCTGTATCAATTGTTAAAGTATTCTTATGCATCTGGTCCATATACTGTCATAGGAGCATTTATTATGCCAGGTATCGCATTTGGCGCGTTATTACTTGCTCCGTTTCTTGATCGAGGACCGGAACGCGGTCCATTTAAACGCCCGGCCGCAACAGGTTTTATGCTTTTAGCATTAGCATCCATCGTTTTCTTAACGTGGCAATCTGTTGCAACACATGACTGGGCAGCTGCGAAAAGACAAGGTGCGATTGTAAAAACGGTACAAGTTGATAAAAATGATGACGGTTATAAAATTATGCAAAAAAATACATGTTTAACATGTCACGGTGATAACTTACAAGGGGGAGCGGCTGCACCTGCACTGCAAAACTTGACATTAAAGCCGGAGGAAATTGCGAAAATCGCAAAAGAGGGAAAAGGTGCAATGCCAAAAGGTGTCTTTAAAGGCACAGATGAAGAGTTGAAGAAAGTAACAGAATTTATCGAGAAATATAATAAAAAGTAAACGAATGCTGACTGCAATTTTGCAGTCAGTTTTTCTAGTTTATCCCGCATTAACGTGAAGTAAGACCCCCACCTCAAGATTGAGAGAGAAGCGAGGAAGATATGAGGGGGATAACTGCCCGTAAAAGCCCGATTGGTTAAACTAACCATCAGTGAGGGATGCCACTGATGTATCCTGCTATTCATAGACTGTAAGATATCCACCTATAGAAATTGCACTGTATATAGGGAAATTTGCTATAATATAACTGTATGTTAAGAAAGTTGAGGGATCAAAACGTGACATTTTTATATTCGATATTGAGAGAACGCACCTTTTTATGGCTTTTACTCATTGTAAACATTTTTGGAACGATATATGGATACATATGGTATCAATATCAGTTAATTGAAACGCCTCTTATATTTTTGCCATTTGTTCCAGATAGTCCAACAGCTAGTTTGTTTTTTGTATTTGTATTAATCGCTTTTCTTCAAAGGAAAAACTGGGGATTGATGGAGGCTCTGGCAATTGTAACTTTATTTAAATACGGTGTATGGGCTGTTGGAATGAACATATTGTTGCTTATTGTACAAGGAGATATTGGGTGGTCAGGATATATGCTGATTGTGTCTCATGGTGCAATGGCTATCCAAGGTTTACTGTATGCTCCGTTTTACCGCATAAAGCGTTGGCATTTTGTAGTTGCAGCTATTTGGACGCTGCATAATGACATCATTGATTATGTATTTAGACAAATGCCGCAGTATGGTGTGTTAGATAAGTACTATCAACCAATTGGTTATTTCACATTTTGGCTCAGTATAATAGCTTTAGGAATTACATACTACCTTTGCATGCGGGAGCGTCGTCTTCAGTTTTCACTGTAGTAAATGAATCTCTCTGTTCTATTCTTGTCCCACTCTACATATTTTGTATTAGAAGCTATAGGGGGGACAAGAATGAAAAGAGTATTAGCTGGAATCATAGCGTTTATGTTTATATTGTTTCCTGTTCGTATATATGCAGCTAATTGGAATGAACTAAATGGATTATTAGATGACTCGTTGCAGTTTGTAAAGCAAGAAGAATACGACAAAGCGACGCAAATATTGACGCATTTTTCACAGCAGTTTTTAACGGTCAATCAAACAAAGAAAATAGAACCTGAGCATATTCGTGTTATTTCGCTTGCTTATGAGAAAGCATTGAAATCTTTAGAAGGACAAGAAATAAGTAAACAAATAAAGATAGATAATGTGCTAGCACTTCGTCTCGTGTTAGATGCAGAAGTATCGAAATATCAGCCGCTTTGGATGGAGCGGGAAGAAAATGTAATGAGTGCATTTGGACAAATCGAAAACGCAATGCAAAAAGGAGAACATGATCGTTTTCAACAATCGTTAAATGTATTTTTGCATGAATTTGATATTATTTATCCCAGTTTAATGATTGCCTTGCCGGAAAAACAATTGCAACGTGTGAATTCTCATTTGTCATATTTAGATGAATTTCGTTATATGATGATCCAAAATAAGAGTGGTCAAACACAAGTGGGAATTATAAAAGATGATTTAAATAAAATTTTTCGCATGGCGAAAAAGGACGAGGTAGATTCTTCGCTTATATGGTTTATGACTGTAACAGGAGGTATTATCATTTTTACATTAACGTATGTTGGTTGGAGAAAATATAAAGGGGAAAAAGAAAAACAAAAAAGTGCAATGCATTCGAAGAATAGATAAGATTGTTTTTCAAACAAAGTGAAATATTGAACCTCTGTTGTAAGGTTTCTTTGTTGACAATGTTACGGGAAGAAAATAGAATGGGTATTACTAATATGACATAACTTTATTGGAGGTTCATGATGGGTTTTTACTTAATTTACTTTGCTATCATCATGATCATACCGTTGTATGCACAGTCTCGAGTACGCAGCGCATATAGTAAATACTCACAAGTGTATTCAACTTCTGGTATGACAGGTGCGGAAGTGGCTCGTAGAATTTTAGATGAGAATGGTTTGTACAATGTAGCGGTAGAAGAAACGCCAGGGCATTTATCTGACCACTACGATCCAAGATCGAAAACAGTTCGTTTATCAACAGACAATTATTATGGACATTCTGTTGCTGGGACAGCGGTAGCTGCACATGAAGTTGGGCATGCGATTCAAGATGCAAAAGATTATAGCTTTATGCGTTTCCGTCATTCGCTTGTTCCTGTTGCAAATTTTGGTTCAAATATGTCGTGGATTTTCATTATGATCGGTATGTTTGCACGTATGTCAAATTTATTGTTATTAGGAATTATCCTAATGGCAGCGGGTGTGTTATTCCAACTTATTACATTGCCAGTTGAATTTGATGCATCAAAACGTGCAATGAAGCAAATTGAAGCGCTTAGCATTGTATCAACGGACGAATATGGCCAAGCTCGTAAAGTATTAAATGCAGCAGCTCTTACGTATGTCGCAGCAGCGGCAGTTGCAGTATTTGAACTGCTTCGTCTTTTATTAATTTATACAGGTATGCAGCGTAATGATGATTAAAGACTATCAGTTTTGATAGTCTTTTTTGTTGTCATAATTATCGAAGTTTCTGTTATGTCTTTCATTAATAAACGTATGTAATTTGAGAAGTTTGTGTAAGAATAAATGAAGAGTTAGCTGTTTACCCCAAGAATAGCTGGATAAAAGTGTAACAAGCAGAGGTGATAAACATGGAATTTCCAGAGTTATTAGTGAAGCAAGCGAAAGAGAGAATGGCCCCCTATCCTGTTGAAGGTTTTGTATATGGACAAGGACCACAAAATCCCAAGATGATGCTTGTAGGAGAAGCACCGGGCGAAACAGAAATTCATAATGGGATACCTTTTAGCGGAAGAGCTGGTAATCAGCTCATGGATTTTCTAAAGAGGGTTGGTGTGACAAGAGAAGAAGTATACATTACTAGTGCAGTACGTAGTCGTCCATATAAATGGGGGGAGAAACGAGAGCGAAGCGGAGAAATAGTGAAGCGTAAATATAATCGTACGCCGAATCAGCAGGAAATACTTGCCCACGCTCCAATTTTGGATTATGAAATTGAGCATATTCATGCACCTATTATTGTTACACTAGGAAATATTGCGCTCAAACGTTTAGTTGGTTCAGACAAAAAAGTGTCAGAGATACACGGTCAAGTGTTTACGCAACCTGTTCGGCGACTAGCAGATTTTAATGACGCAACGTATACTTGGACAGAGAAAGCCTATACAATTTTTCCGACATTTCATCCTGCTTCAATTTTTTATAATCGCAGTTTATTGGATTTGATTCATGAGGATTTAGAAAAGTTGAGGGAGTATATTTAGTTTAATGTTTCGACATCTAAGTCGCTGCTATGCAGAATACAACAGGACCTGCACTCGCTTTCTCTCTTTGTTTTAAAACCTCGTATGTGGCAGAAAAAAGCCCTGACCGCTTCTATGCACGGCCAGAGACTCTCGTCCTCCCCTAAAAAGAAAGGGGTTTTTAAGTTGTTTTTAAGAACATGTATAGTTAATTGTGTAACGGATTCTTATTTTCATCAAGCGTAAACCCTTCGCCAACAACATCATGCACATCACTTACAGCAACGAAAGCGTGTGGATCAACAGATGTGATAATACTTTTAAGTTTTACAATTTCATTTTTAGCAACAACGCAATATAAAACATTTCGTTCAATTTTTGTGTATGTACCCATTCCTTTTAAGAAAGTTGCTCCGCGATCCATTTCTGATAAAATTTGTGCAGCAATTTCATCATTTTTCTCAGATATAATTGTTGCTCCTTTGGCAGCGTATGCACCTTCTTGCATAAAATCAATAACCTTTGCTCCGATAAACACGGCAACTAATGTATACATTCCTTGTTGGTATGTTAAATATGTAAGAATTGATAAGGTAATGACAACGGCATCAAACATAAACATAGTTTTCCCCATACTCCAGCCGATATATTTATGAGCTAGCCGTGCAATAATATCGACTCCACCTGTTGTGCCGCCATACTTGAAAATAATTCCTAACCCAACACCAATAAATAAGCCAGCAAACAAAGCGGCTAACATCATATCATTTTGTAAGTTTAAATGTAAATTAAATATATCATAACGCTGAAAAATCCAGAGAAATAACGAAACACTAAATGTCCCTATTAATGTATACAAAAATGTCGTACGACCGAGCATTTTCCAACCTATAAAAAAGATTGGTATATTTAAAATTAAGTTTGTATAAGACGGATCTAGTGAAAATAGGGAATAAAGAAGCAGTGTAATTCCAGTAAAACCACCTTCTGCTAAATGATTTTCAATATTAAAGTTAACGATGCCAAATGAGAAAATAGCAGAACCAATTAGAATAAAAAGAATATTTTGGATTTTTAAGTTTAATTTCATGCAAATCCCCCTAGTATGTAGTCATCACCTTATCTTGGTCTTAAGGATAGTATACGTAATTTATTGAAAAATTGGCAAGAAAACTTCACGCGTGTTAAGCATCTAGTAAAGGTGACACATGGGAAACTACCACTTCAAGATCCGAAGTGGAACGGGAGTTTTCATAGTGTAGTCTTAAAAACGTGGCAAATAAGCGATAACATGCGATAATATTTGTCAAATCGTCATGAATTGGCTAACATGATAAATGAAGGATTTGAGGTGAATAACATGGAACAAAAAACAATGAAAGATATGCAAAAGGAAGTAGATGCATATATTAGTCAATTTAAAGAAGGATATTTTAGTCCACTTGCTATGCTAGCTCGTTTAACAGAAGAGGTGGGAGAGCTTGCGAGGGAAATTAATCATTATTATGGTGAAAAGCCAAAAAAAAGCACCGAAAAAGAACGGACAATTGAAGAAGAGCTTGGTGATGTATTATTTGTTATGATCTGTATGGCAAATAGCTTAAACATTGATTTAGAAGCAGCTCATAATATAGTTATGGAAAAATTTAATACACGTGATAAAGATCGCTGGACACGTATTGAAGAGGGAGAGAAGAAGGAATGAATGAGATTAAAGTAATTATTGCAGGGCCACGAGGACGCATGGGGCAAGAAGCAGTACTTCTTATGGAGAGAACACCACATTTCAATTTAGTTGCTGCTATTGATTACAAACACGGTGGCAAGAAAATTTCTGACATTGCTGGATTACCTAATATAGATGCTCCGATTTATACGGATTTACATACTTGTTTAGATGAAGTGGAAGCAGATGTTTTGCTTGATTTAACAACACCAGAAATCGGAAAGAAACACGTAACACTTGCGGTAGAGCGAGGTATCCGTTCTGTTATCGGAACAACAGGCTTTACAGAAGAAGAGCTGCAAAAATTGATAGAAACAACAAAAGAGAAACAAGTTGGTACAATTATTGCGCCAAACTTTGCAGTTGGAGCTATTTTAATGATGAAGTTCTCTCAAATGGCAGCGAAATATTTCCAAGATGTTGAAATCATTGAATTGCATCATGATCAAAAATTAGATGCTCCGTCTGGTACAGCTGTGAAAACAGTAGATTTAATTCGCCAAAATCGTGAACCGAAACAACAAGGGCATCCAAATGAAACAGAACAACTAGAAGGTGCACGCGGGGCAAATGTTGATGGTATTCATATTCATAGCGTACGGTTACCAGGATTGATTGCACACCAGGAAGTACTGTTTGGCGGGGATGGACAAATGTTAACGATTCGTCACGATTCTTTTAACCGTGCATCATTTATGTCAGGAGTAAAACTTTCTATTGAAACAGTAATGCAATTAGATCATCTCGTATATGGTTTAGAAAATATTATTGACTAAAGGGGAAAATAAAGATGAAGATTGCCTTAATTGCCCATGATAAAAAGAAAAATGATATGGTCTCGTTTGCGTATGCATACCAACCTATTTTAGAAAAACATATGTTATTTGCAACAGGAACAACAGGTCTTCGAATTATGGAGGCGACAGGTATGTCTGTGACAAGATATCAATCTGGTCCGCTTGGGGGCGATCAAGAAATTGGTGCAATGATTGCAAAAAATGACTTGGATATGGTGATCTTCTTCCGTGATCCATTGACATCGCAGCCACATGAACCGGATGTGAATGCGCTTCTTCGCTTATGTGATGTATACTCAATTCCACTTGCAACCAATATGGCAAGTGCAGAGCTTTTAATGCATGCAGTAGAGCGGGGCGATTTAGATTATCGAAAGCTACGAAAATGAGGGGAACGACATGAAAGGATTACATATATTAGCTTTTGGTGCCCATGCCGATGACGTGGAAATCGGTATGGCGGGTACGATCGTGAAATATACAAAACAAGGGTATGAAGTTGGAATTTGTGATTTAACAGAGGCGGATCTTTCTTCTAATGGAACGGTAGAACTGAGAAAACAGGAAGCGTTAGAAGCAGCTAGCAGACTTGGTGTACAGAAGCGTATGAATCTAGCGATGCCAGACCGCGGCCTGTATATGAAAGAAGAGTATATTCAAGAGATTGTGAAAATTATCCGTACATATAAACCGAAGCTTGTCTTCGTACCATTTTATGAAGATCGTCATCCAGATCATGCAAACTGTGCAAAACTTGTAGAAGAAGCGATCTTTTCAGCGGGAATTCGTAAATATATGCCGGATCTTCCGCCGCATCGCGTTCAATCACTCTATTTTTACATGATTAATGGCTTTCATAAACCGGATTTTTGTATTGATATTAGCTCATATATTTCTGATAAGATTGCTGCGCTAGAAGCATATGAAAGTCAATTTACAAAAGGAACAAACGGTGTAAAAACCCCGTTGACAGAAGGGTATGTAGAAACGGTTGTAGCGCGTGAAAAAATGTTTGGAAAAGAAGTTGGCGTGACATATGCAGAAGGGTTTATGAGCAAAAGGCCACTTCTATTAGATGAAGATTTAATAGGAGGAGTAAAATGAAATTAAAAATAGGGATTACTTGTTATCCTTCTGTTGGTGGTTCTGGAGTGGTTGGAACGGAATTAGGAAAGTTGTTAGCAGAGCGAGGACATGAAATTCATTTTATTACATCAGGATTGCCATTTCGTTTAAATAAAGTATATCCAAATATTTATTTTCATGAAGTAACAGTTAATCAATACTCTGTTTTTCAATACCCGCCGTATGACTTGGCATTAGCAAGTAAAATGGCAGAAGTAGCGCATAGAGAAAAGTTAGATGTATTGCATGTACATTATGCAATTCCGCATGCGATTTGCGCATATTTGGCAAAGCAAATGATTGGAGAAAACATTAAAATTGTAACAACATTACATGGAACAGACATTACTGTATTAGGGTCGGATCCTTCCTTAAATAATCTAATTCGGTTTGGAATTGAACAATCAGATGTTGTGACGGCTGTATCCCATTCACTTATTGAAGAAACATATGAATTAGTAAACACGCAAAAAGAAATTAAAACGGTTTATAATTTTATTGATGAACGCGTGTACTTTCAAAGAGATATGTCCCAGTTAAGAAAAGAATATGGCATACAAAAAGAAGAAAAAGTATTAATTCATATTTCGAACTTTCGAAAAGTAAAGCGTGTTCAGGATGTGGTACAATCATTCGCTCTCATTGTAAAACAAGCAAAAGTAAAACTATTGCTTGTTGGTGATGGTCCTGAATTTTGTACGATTGTGCAGCTCGTGAAAAATTTAGGAATTGAAGATCGTGTCCTATTTTTAGGGAAACAAGATAATGTAGCTGAGCTTCTGGCGATGAGTGATGTAATGCTGCTGCTATCAGAGAAAGAAAGCTTTGGACTTGTATTGCTTGAAGCAATGGCGTGCGGTGTCCCTTGTATCGGTACGCGTATTGGTGGTATTCCTGAAGTCATTCAACATGGAGAAACGGGATATATATGTGAATTAGGAGATGTAGAGGGAGCTGCGCAGCAAGCAATACAGCTTCTTCAAGATGATACATTACATGCTAAAATGGCCAAACGTTCCATGCAAGTGGCGTATGAACAATTTGGCTCAGAAAAGGTTGTTTCACAATATGAGGCAATTTATTATGACATATTAAGGGATGACAAACATGAAACGATTTAAACGAGCGGTTCCAATTATTAATACGTTAACGCAAAATGGCTTTGAAGCGTATTTTGTAGGTGGGAGCGTGCGCGATTATATAATTGGAAGACCAATTGGTGATATCGATATTGCAACATCAGCTTTGCCCGAAGATGTAATGCGTCTATTCCCGCGCCACGTGCCTGTTGGAATTGAACACGGTACGGTCATTGTTGTACAAGAAGATGTTCCATATGAAGTAACGACATTTCGAACAGAGGGAGACTACGAAGATTTTCGTCGCCCGAGCAGTGTTCAATTTGTTCGTTCGTTAGACGAAGATTTGCAGCGTCGTGATTTTACAATGAATGCAATTGCTATGACGGAGACCGGAGAAATAGTTGATTTATTTGGCGGACAACAAGCCATTGCTAAAAAGGAAATTGCAACTGTAGGAAATGCAGCAGATCGTTTTCAAGAAGATGCTCTTCGTATGATGCGCGGTATTCGCTTTGTTAGTACACTTGGATTTACATTAGAAGCAGGAACAAAACAAGCCATTATAAAGTATGGACATTTACTTGAACATATAGCAATTGAGAGAATTACAGTCGAATTTGAAAAATTACTTGTCGGTACATATTGCGCAAAAGCACTTCAGCTGTTAGTAGAAACGAAATTATATGAGCATTTACCTTATTTACAAATGTGCGGAGACTTTATTTCAAAATCGGCAGAGTGTGATTGGAGCTTTTTCAAAAATGACACTGAGGCGTGGGCGTTCTTTTTATATTGCATTAGAGAAGAACATCCATCTGTTTTTTTACGACAATGGAAATTCTCGAATAAAAAAATAAAAGATATTGTATCCGTTTTATTATATGTGAGAGCACGAGAAAAACAAGGGTGGAATGTATTTTTATTATATAAAGCAGGGAAAGATATTGCTCTTATGGCAGAGCGTGTATACGAAGCCGTCATGAATACATATTCAAATTTGAATGTTGAGAGTATGGAAAAGGTATATGAAGATTTACCAATTCATAATCGTCAGCAATTGCAAGTCAGTGGCAACGATTTATTATCATGGTCAAAGGAACAGGCAGGACCGTGGGTTGCTAATGCATTGCAAAAAATTGAAGAAGAAGTCGTATACGGAAGATTAAAAAATGAGAAAGAGTGTATAAAGGAGTGGCTGCATAGATGCAATCTGCTATAAGAAAACAGTTATTGCAAATCTTTTCTGAAGCTAATGGTGAATTTCTATCAGGACAAACGATTAGCGAGAAGCTTGGATGCTCAAGAACAGCTGTATGGAAACATATGGAATCCCTTAGGGAAGAAGGATATAAGCTAGAAGCTGTACGACGCTTAGGTTATCGCATTGCAAGTAAACCGGACAAAGTAACGGCAAATGAAATTCAGCTTGGTTTACAAACAGAGTTTTTAGGCAGAACGGTATACTTTGAAGAGTCGGTAACATCTACACAGCAAATTGCAGCTCGTCTTGCTTATGAAGGAGCGGCTGAAGGAACCGTTGTTGTTGCAGAGGAGCAAACAGCAGGTCGTGGCCGATTAAGCAGAAAGTGGTACTCACCAAAAGGGACAGGGATTTGGATGAGCATTATTTTACGCCCAACAGTTCCGATTCATCAAGCACCGCAATTAACATTGTTAGCTGCTGTTAGCGTAGCGCAGGCAATTGAAAAATGCACAAGTCTTTCCGTTGGCATTAAATGGCCGAATGATATTTTAATTAATGGGAAGAAAGTAGTGGGCATTTTAACAGAAATGCAGGCAGATCCTGATAAAATTAATGCTGTTATTATTGGAATTGGTATTAATGTCAATCAAAAACAAGAGCATTTTGCGGAAGATATCCAGCATATTGCTACTTCCTTAGCACTCGAAGCCGAAAAAACTATAGTACGAGCTGAACTTATGCAGCAAATCTTCTTACAGATGGAAAAGCTATATAAAGAGTATTTAGATCGTGGTTTTTCAGTTATTAAGCTTCTGTGGGAAAGTTACGCTGTGAGTATTGGAAAAGAAATTACAGCGCGGACGATGACAAATACAATTACGGGAATTGCAAAAGGAATTACGGCTGATGGTGTCCTTATACTTGAAGATCATGAAGGCATCGTACATCATATTCATTCCGCTGATATTGAAGTAAAGTAAAACGTTTAGCAGCTAGTTTGCACTTCTTTTCTTTGCTGCTTATGAAAAACGAAGTATCATTGCTCATTAGATTAGCATCAATATATAGCCCTTTGCTTAAAAAGAAGCGAAGGGCTATTGTATGTGAAAAATGATTTTCTTTTTTAGAAAAGTATAGCAATTATGTTTTGCTATTTGTTATAATAAGGTCGAATATGGGCAGTATCAATGTGAACTGCACCGCTGTTTAGGAAAATCAAAATAAAAATGTGGATTCTGCCTTGATCCAAAATAGGACTGGGACAGAGGGATGAATTTTGCCGAATGATACTACCCTTCTGCCTTTTTGTGGTTAGAAGGGTTTTTTATATGTTTTTTCATCCGGCCATCTCCTCTCTCCAGGTAAAGGAGGAGAAGTTTTTGAAAACTGTAACGGATTTTTTGAAAATGAAAGAACAAAGTGAGCCGATTGCGATGGTAACTGCATATGACTATCCATCAGCAAAGTTTGCTGAAGAAGCAGAAGTTGACATGATTTTAGTTGGTGACTCGCTTGGCATGGTTGTGCTTGGCTATGACTCAACAATTCCAGTAACAGTTGATGATATGATTCATCATACGAAAGCAGTGCGCCGCGGCGCGAAAAATACATTTGTTGTAACAGATATGCCATTTATGTCTTATCACGTTTCACTGCAAGAAACAATGCATAACGCACGCCGTATTGTACAAGAAAGCGGTGCACATGCAGTAAAAGTCGAAGGAGCAGATGAAGTTGTATCAATCATTCGTTTCCTTACGAATGCAGGCATTCCGGTTGTAGCCCATCTTGGATTAACACCGCAATCTGTCGGTGTGCTAGGTGGCTATAAAGTGCAAGGAAAAGATGCAGAAAGCGCGAAGAAGTTGTTAGAAGACGCTAAAAAATGCGAAGAAGCGGGAGCAATTGCGCTTGTATTAGAGTGTGTACCGATGCAATTAGCGGAACTTGTAACAAAACAATTATCAATTCCAACCATCGGTATCGGCGCTGGTAATGGAACGGATGGTCAAGTTCTCGTATATCACGATCTTATTACGTATGGTGTAAAACGCGTTCCGAAATTTGTGAAGCAGTACACATCTGTGCAAGAAGAGATAGTAAGAGGGATTGGACAATATGTTCATGAAGTAAAGGAAAGACAATTTCCAGAGAAAGAACATTCGTTTACGATGAAAGAAGAAGAATGCTTAGCGTTATACGGAGGAAAACAATAATGCATATTATTACGACAGTGCAAGAGATGCAGCAAATCGCGGGTGAGCTTCGTGCAAGTGGGCAAAAAGTTGGATTCGTTCCAACGATGGGCTATTTGCATGAAGGACATTTAACATTACTGAGACAAGCGAAAAAAGAAAATGATATTGTTATGTTAAGTATATTTGTAAATCCGTTGCAATTTGGTCCGAATGAAGATTTAGATCGTTATCCGCGTGATATCGAGCGTGATGAGCGCTTAGCGCGTGAAGTAGAAGTGGATTATTTATTTTATCCAAGTGTCGAAGAAATGTATCCAGCGCAGCGAACAACGAATATTGAAGTTGTGAAGCGTACGGATGTTTTGTGCGGAAAGCAGCGACCAGGTCATTTTGCTGGAGTTGTAACTGTATTGATGAAGCTTTTCAATATTACAATGCCAAATCGTGCGTATTTTGGTATGAAAGATGCACAGCAAGTAGCAGTTATTGAGGGATTTGTGGATGATTATAATATTCCTGTTACAATTGTGCCAGTTGAGATTGTACGCGAAGAAGATGGCTTAGCACGTAGCTCTCGCAACATTTATTTATCAGAGAGAGAACGCCAAGAAGCACCGCATTTATATAAAAGCTTATGCATGGCGAAAGAACGAGTTGCTAAAGGGGAGCGTAACCCAAAAAATATTACGAACTTTATTAAAGAATATATTGAAACGAACACACATGGTGTTGTCGATTATGCTGATCTATATGCGTATCCGAATTTAACTGAGGTTGAGAAAGTAAGCGGGCGTATGATTATTGCAATAGCTGTAAAGTTTGAAAATGCACGATTAATTGATAATATTACATTTACGGTTGAATAAGGAGGAGCAACTATGTTTCGCACAATGATGAGAGCGAAGTTACACCGAGGTACGGTAACAGAAGCAAATTTAAATTATGTAGGAAGTATTACAATTGATGAGGATTTAATGGATGCAGTTGGTATTGTTGAAAATGAGAAAGTGCAAATTGTAAACAATAATAACGGTGCTCGTTTAGAAACATATGTTATAAAAGGAGAACGCGGCACAGGGGTAATCTGTTTAAACGGCGCAGCTGCTCGACTCGTTCAGCCGGGCGATAAAGTCATTATCATTTGCTACGGGCTAGTTTCAGAAGAAAAAGTACTAACGCATGTTCCGAAAATTGCTGTTTTAGATGACAATAATCAAATTGTGGAAATGCTTGGAGCGGAAAAAGCAGGCACAATTTTATAATGTATAAGAAAAGCTATCTCTGCGAAAGGGATAGCTTTTCTTGTACGAAAGCAAAATCATTTCATTTTTCGTATCTTTCCATTAAGATGAGTGAAAACGTGGTATAGTAACACTATAGAAATTTTTGTTGTTTGAAAGGTAAGAAATTGAGGTGTCATAGATGAGTAAGCGTTATGTCGTAGTCGATTTAGAAACGACAGGGAATGCCTGGAAAGACGGGAAAGATAAAATTACTCAAATTGCAGCAGTTGTTGTAGAGGATGGAGAAATTCTTGAAATTTTCTCTTCTTTTATAAATCCTGAACGGGACATTCCACCATTTATTACAGAATTGACGGGAATTGATGAAACACTTGTGAGACAAGCCCCGTTGTTCCGAGATGTAGCGCCGATGATTATTGAACTATTACAAGGTGCGTACTTCGTTGCGCATAACGTTCATTTTGATTGGAATTTTTTGAAAGAAGAATTACGGCAAGCTGGATTCTCAGAAGTAACATGTCCGAAAATTGATACAGTTGAACTGGCACATATTTTATTGCCGACAGCTGATAGTTATAAATTGCGTGATTTAGCAAAAAGATATGGTTTTGACCATGATCAGCCTCATCGTGCTGATAGTGATGCGATGGTGACAGCAGAGATATTTTTACAATTACTTTCTAAAATGGAAAGTTTACCACTCGTTACATTGCAATCGTTATATGAATTAAGCGATATGTTCCAAAGTAATATTGGTGACATTATGTCTGCATGTATTTTGAATAAAATGATACATGGAACAGATGACGAGAAAAAATATGATATACACCGAAATATTGCTCTTTGCAAACGCAATTATACATTGCAAGTAGGTGAGGAGAATATTGCTGATTTTTCTTCTTTTTTAACAGAAGCGATGCAGCGCTTAGCTGAAGTAATGCCGTCTTTTGAAAAAAGAGAAGGACAGCAGATGATGATAAATGAGATTTATGAAGCGCTTAGGGATTCCAGATTTTCGCTAATTGAAGCGGGAACAGGTACGGGGAAAACACTAGCGTATTTACTTCCAAGTATTTTTTATGCGAAAGAAAAAGAACAGCCAGTAGTTATTAGTACACAAACTGTACAGTTGCAGCAACAAATTTTAGCGAAGGAAATTCCATTGTTGAAAAAAATACTTCCGTTCCCATTTGAAGTAGCGATGTTAAAAGGAAGGAAGCATTATTTGTGTTTACATAAATTTGAGCAGGCACTGGGCGAAGTGGACAATCATTACGATGATGCATTAACGAAAGCGAAAATTTTAGTATGGCTTCTTGATACAGAATTAGGAGATCGAGATGAGTTAAATATTCCAGCTGGAGGAAAGCTACTATGGGAGCGTATTTGCAGTGATGTTCATAATTCAAATAGCATGAAAAATGCGTGGTTTAGCCGCTGTTTTTATCAGCGTGCAAAAAATAAAGCATTATTTGCTGATGTTGTAATCACAAATCATACCTTATTGTTCCAAGATTTCGTAAGTGAAGAATCATTACTTGCATCATGTGAACATATTATTTTTGATGAAGCTCATCATCTGGAAGAAACGGCAAGTAGAGCGTTAGGAGAGCAATTTTCTTGTATGTATTTTCAACTTATTTTATCGCGTTTTGGTACGTTAGAAACATCTGATGTGTTAGCCAAAGTGTACGATATGATGAAGCAGTCACAAATTGCTGTTCGTTCTGAGTTTCAAACGATTAGTCGTACGTTGAAAGAAATTAAGTTTGACGCAGATGAGCTCTTCCAAATGCTGCGTACATTTATATTTCAAAAAACAAAGCAAGAACACGCACCTGGAAATATGCCGCTTATGTACCGTTATGATGTAAAGAAAGAAAGAGGAAAGCTTTGGCGCAGTATTGTTGAATTAACGGACCGTTTTGTGCATCAGCTAGGCATATTGCTGACGTTATTAGAAAAACAAGGCGAGATGCTACAAAAGCAAAATGAATGGGAAATGCATATGATTACGGGAGAGTTTGTACATCTTATAGAGGTACTTTCTAAGATGACCCATTCTTTACGGAAACTTATTTTAGAAGATACGGGTCATGTGACATGGATGGAAGCTGAAACGAAAGGAACAATTCATTCGACTATCCTATATGCACAGCCAGTTGATATAAGCGATTTATTTGCAGATCAATTTTTAACACGTAAACGGAGCGTTATTTTTACTTCAGCCACTTTAACTGTAAATGATACGTTTGATTATATAGAAGAAGAGCTTGGATTAGTGGATTTTACACCAAATACATTAACAATTCCATCACCATTTCGTTATGAAGAGCAAGTAAAATTAATGGTTTCAACAGATGTTCCGCATATTAAACATGTAAGTGAAGAAGAGTATGTAAGAGCAGTGTCTGAACATATTATGAAAATTGCTAAAGCTACAAATGGTCGAATGCTTGTGTTATTTACATCATATGAAATGCTAAAACAGACATTTGAAGTATTGAAAAAGGAAGAGGCGCTGGAAGAATTTCTTTTGTTAACACAAAGTGTTCATAATCGTAGCCGTACTCGAATGATTCGAAAGTTCCAGGAGTTTGAAAAATCTATTTTATTAGGAACAAGCAGTTTTTGGGAAGGAATTGATATACCAGGAGAGGCGTTAAGCTGTCTTGTAATTGTTCGTCTTCCGTTCACATCACCGCATCAGCCAATGATGCAAGCGAAAAGTGAACGGCTAAAAGAAAAAGGAGAAGATGCATTTACAAAGATTGCTTTGCCACAAGCAATCCTTCGTTTTAAACAAGGTTTTGGACGCCTTATCCGTACAATGACGGATACAGGAACAGTATTTGTGTTAGATCGTCGTCTCACCTCATCTTTTTATGGGAAACGATTTGTTCAATCTATACCGAGTATTCCATTGTACGAAGGACCGTTAGAGGATTTAATAGAAAAAATGGAATAATAAGGTGAAGCTCCTATGAGTGAAGGGATTCTCCATCCCTCACTCATGGATTAGCAGTTATCCTTCATCTATTTTCCTTGGTTGCTCGGAATGTTGAGGGGGCTTACTGCTTGCGAATAGCATGATAAAAATTAACGCCTAAAGCAAATTTGCTTCAGGCGTTACATGTGGGTAGGAGGAAATTTTATTTTTTCTTACATTAAGTATAGAAATACGATGGTTTTCGACTTCAAACCTTTTTTTGAAGAACATGTCCTGCTATAATAGATGGGTGATGAAGCAGGGTTTATAAAGAATGTACTCTTATTATAACCGCAATGCGTTCTTCTATAATTAGAAATTTTGTGTAACGGAGGAGTTTTTATGGAGAAGAAAATTGAAGTACTATCAACGACGCGTCTTGGATACACGTCTGATTTATACAAGATTGTTGATAGTTTAAATCGAACATTAAAAGAAAAAGATCTGATGTTCGGATTAGCATTAGACGAAAAAGAAAAAGAGACAGCAATATTTACGATTTACAGAACGTAGTGATACAATGAAAAAGTGGATTTTGACAATTTTTATTGTAATCGTTGCAGTCGTTTTATATGGGGTACACATTTATAATACAACGATGGAGAAAAAAGTTCCGAAAGAATCGAAAACAGTTGAGATTGCAAAAGAAAAAGCAAAACTTACTAAAGTAACAAAAGTCGATTATTATAACGGTCAAGCTCCATATGAAGTTGTACAAGGTGTGAATGAAAAAGGAGAACAATATATCGTTTGGGTGCCTGAGAAAAAAGGAGATATTTTGGTGCGAAAAGCAAGTGAAGGTATTTCTGAAAAAGATGCTTTGCAAATTGTTGCCAAAGAGCGAAAGCCGAAGCAATTTGTGAAAGCAAAATTAGGCGCCGAAAACAATGTTCCATTATGGGAAATTACATATATTGATGATGAAAATCGTTATACTTACTATTATCTTGCATTCGAAGATGGTAAGTTTTTAAAACGATACAGCATTGAAAAATAAGTGCAGGGGGAACTCAGGATGAAATTAGCAAAGCGAGTAGCTGCTCTAACACCATCTACAACGTTAGAAATTACAGCAAAGGCACAAGCGTTAAAAGCAGAAGGACATGATGTGATAGCATTAGGAGCAGGAGAGCCTGACTTTAATACGCCAGAGCATATTATGGATGCTGCTCATAAAGCAATGTTAGAAGGTTATACGAAATATACACCAACAGGTGGATTAGCTACGCTGAAACAAGAAATTATCAAAAAGTTTGAGCGTGACCAAGGCATATCTTATGAACCATCTCAAGTTATTGTATGTAACGGTGCAAAGCATGCTTTATATACGCTGTTTCAAGTATTACTTGATGAAGGTGATGAAGTTATTATTCCAACTCCGTATTGGGTAAGTTATCCAGAGCAAGTAAAGCTTGCAGGTGGTGAACCAGTATATGTAGAGGGGTTAGAAGAAAATAATTATAAAATCACACCAGAGCAATTGCGTCAAGTGATTACAGAAAAAACGAAAGCCGTAATTATTAACTCGCCTAGCAATCCAACAGGGATGATTTATAGCAAAGAAGAGTTGCAGCAGCTTGGACAAGTATGCTTAGAGCATGACATTTTAATTGTTTCTGATGAAATTTATGAGAAATTAATTTATGGTGATGCAGAGTATACATCAATTGCTGAGATTTCTAATGAATTAAAAGAACAGACTCTTATTATTAACGGTGTATCAAAATCGCATTCAATGACAGGATGGCGCATTGGCTACGCAGCAGGTAATAAAGAACTTATTAAAGCGATGACGAACTTAGCGAGTCACAGTACATCAAACCCTACTTCAATTGCGCAGTACGGAGCGATTGCTGCTTATGCTGGAGATCAACAACCTGTAGAAATGATGCGCAGTGCATTTGAAGAACGATTAAATATCGTTTATGAGAAACTGATTCAAATTCCTGGGTTCTCTTGCATTAAACCGCAAGGAGCGTTCTATCTGTTCCCGAATGTGAAAGAAGCAGTAGCATTAGCTGGTTTTGAAACAGTTGATGAATGGGCAAAAGCATTATTAGAAGAAGAAAAAGTTGCCCTCATTCCAGGAACAGGATTCGGAGCACCAAATAACGTTCGTTTATCATACGCAACTTCACTTGAACAATTAGAGAAAGCGTTAGAACGTATTGATACATTTATGAAAAACAAAATGAAATAAGAGTAGCTCTTTTATTTCTATCTTTGCAATTGCCTTAGACAGTTCAAATCGTACCTCCCTTTCATATAGGGAGGTTTTTTTGACGAATTGTGCCAAAAAGAAATGTGAAAAGGTGTGTTATACTAGAAAGCGAGGTGTTTGATTATGAAGAAGAAAATCATGTTAGAGTGGTTTGAACAAGGCAGCATTGCGATTCCAAAATTATTAATGATGCATTATAAAAAACTCGGTTTAAATGAAGTAGAGTTCATGGTACTGTTGCATGTCCATACATTTTTAGAGTCGGGAAACTCTTTCCCAACACCAGGAGAAATTGCAGAGCGGATGACCATTACACAAACAAAGTGTATGGAGATTATTCAAGCGTTAATTCAAAAAGGCTTTTTAGCGCTAGAAGGAGGACGTAAATCCGCAGCAATGATTTGCGAAAGCTACTCGTTACAGCCTCTTTGGGAAAAGATATTACATTTTTTAATGAGTGAAAATATTGAAGAGGAAGAGCGAGAACAAAAACAATTACAAATCAATTTATATACAGTGTTTGAGCATGAATTTGGAAGGCCATTATCTCCATTTGAGTGCGAGACGTTAGCAATGTGGCAAGATCAGGATCATCACGATCCACTTTTAATCCAAACTGCTCTTCGCGAAGCTGTTATGAGTGGAAAATTGAACTTTCGTTATATCGATCGCATATTGTTTGAATGGAAGAAGAATGGAATTAAAACGGTTGATCAAGCACAGAACCAAGGACGGAAATTTAGAGAAAATCAACAACGAAATCAGCAAGTATCACGGCAAGAAACGAAGTATACAGGGAAAGTGCCGTTTTATAATTGGCTAGAGCAATAATGGTAGGAGGAAAAAATGCTAAATAAAACACAAATTAGACATTGCCTTGATGTAATGGGAGAGATGTACCCAGAAGCGCATTGTGAACTTAATCATGACAACGCATTTGAACTTGTTATTGCGGTAGCGCTATCTGCGCAGTGTACAGATGTTCTTGTAAATAAAGTAACAAAAAATCTATTTCAAAAATATAAAACACCAGAGGATTATTTAAGCGTGTCTTTAGAAGAATTGCAGCAGGATATTCGTTCTATTGGTTTGTATCGGAATAAGGCGAAAAATATTCAAAAGCTATGCCGTATGCTTATTGATGAGTATGGTGGAGAGGTGCCGCAAGATAGAGACGAGTTAACGAAGTTACCAGGTGTAGGACGAAAAACTGCAAATGTTGTTGTCTCCGTTGCATTTGGTATTCCGGCCATTGCTGTTGATACGCATGTAGAGCGCGTTAGTAAACGACTTGCCTTTTGCAAATGGAAAGATTCTGTATTAGAAGTAGAAAAGACATTAATGAAGAAAGTACCGATGGAAGAGTGGGGCGTAACACATCATCGTATGATCTTTTTTGGGCGTTATCACTGCAAGGCGCAGCGTCCCCAGTGCGAAGAATGCAGATTGTTAGAGCTATGTCGTGAAGGTAAGAAACGCATGAGAGAGAAGGAGAAGAAATGAAGCAAGTACTTGAAGTACCAAATGATTTTCGGTGTAGTCCTTTCTTTGAGGAAGAGACTGTCATTGAATACAATGTAGAAAAATCATTTGGAGAGCTTTTAAAAGAGACGTGCTTTCTCTTTGATATCGAGCAGCGATATAAGCCATGGAATGAGATAGAAATGAGTATTTCTACTGTATTAAACTTATGGAAAGAACAAAAAGAAGAGATTTCTATATTATTTCGAAATCGAAACAAAAAAGAAGCAAAAGATCCGATGGTACGATTTGCAGGACATCTTTTATCTATTTTACACTGGATGAATAGAACACCTGTTTTCAGTTTACAGGATATGAATGAACAAATAGAAAGATTAGAAAAAAAACCAGTTAACTTTATGGAACGTTTTTTATTTATTATGAAACAGCCAGATCATTATCATTCTTTTATTCAGCTGACACAGTTATATGAAGAATTGGAAAAGTTATATGTAAAAGTACTCATTATGCAAAAGAAGCCATCTTCTCGGTAGAGAAGATGGCTTCTTTTTTATTAGTGTGTAGCTTGTTATCGTTATTATTGAGTCGGTTTATTTGGATTTCCACCTTCTGCTGGTGGATTCGGATGATTTCCGTCACCCGGTGTGGTATTTCCGCCACCTGGTGTGGTATTTCCGTCACCCGGTGTGGTATTTCCACCACCTGGTGTGGTATTTCCGCCACCTGGTGTGGTATTTCCGTCACCCGGTGTGGTATTTCCGCCACCTGGTGTGGTATTTCCGCCACCTGGTGCGGTATTTCCGTTGTTTTGATTTTGCTTATCCTTATCCTGTTCAGCTTTCTTAGCGGCATCTTCTTCAGCCTTTTTCTTAGCAGCATCATCTTCAGCTTTTTTCTTAGCATCATCACCAGGTACTACTACCGTCGCTGTTACCGGAGCACTAGAGCTATTACCTTTTGTCGCAACGAGAGAAATGGTATAGGTAGCACCAGGTTGTACGCCGCTAATTGTTGCGCTTGTACCACTTATGTCTGGACTTCCGCTGGAACCATCACTGCCTTTGTAGCTTACAGAGTAGGATACATCTGTATCAGATGAACCAGCCCATTTTAGTTGGATGCTATTAGAAGATTGATCATATGCAGCCTGTAAACCACCTGGGGCACTTACGTCAATCTTTTTAATATTATCTTTTTTAGCACCTTTCACATAAAGTTCATCATTTATGCGTTCTACACTACTTGGCATTTCAAAACGAGAGTCATCAGTTCCAAATTCACTCATCATCGCTTTAAACATACGCTGTGCGATCGCTGATGAATTTTTGTCAACATAGCCTTCGTTTCGTTTATTATACCCAGTCCATACAGCCATCGTATATTGTGGTGTATAGCCTGCAAACCAACTATCAGGACTTCCGGAAGCAGGGAAATCATTATCGCGTAGTTCTTTTGCAGTATAGTTTGTTGTCCCTGTTTTACCAGCAACATCTAGTGAGCTAACATTTGCTTTTGTACCAGTACCAGAATCCACAACACTACGAAGCATATCTGTAGTCATATATGCTGTGTAATCTTTCATTACTCGTTTCCCTTTTGGTGTAAAGTTCACTTCTTTGCCATCAGGATACACAACTTTTGTTACAAAGTGTGGTTTATGATATACACCACCGTCTCCGAATGAGGCATATGCTCCTGCAACTGTAAGAGGAGAAGCTTCATTACTACCAATTGCTGTTGATTCTTGGGCACCATCTGCTCCAAATGTAAAACCAAGTCCTTCAGCGAAAGTTTGTGCTTTACCTATACCAACTTCTTTAGCAGTTTTCACAGCAGGCACGTTACGGGACTGTGCTAATGCATCGCGCATTGACATTGGACCTTTGTGGCCGTTATCAAAATTTCGAACCTCTTGTCCTGATGAATATTTATATGGCGAATCGTCAACTTGATGATACGTTGACCATTGCTTATATTCAATAGCAGGGCCGTAATCAAAAACTGGCTTCATTGTAGAACCTACTTGGCGTTCTGAGTCAATAGCCATGTTATGTCCTTTAAATGTTGCTTTATTTTCACCGCGTCCGCTACCAATTGCACGAACCTCGCCTGAGTTCGTATCCATGAATACGAATGCACCCTGGAATTTTTCATCCGGATAGTTAATAATTTCTTCTGTGTTCATCATTTTATCTGCATAGTCCTGTGCTTTTGGATCTAATGTTGTATAAATTGAAAGACCATCAGAACCAATGTTGACATCTTTAATTTGCGATTCGATTTCTTTTACAGCGGCATCTAAGAATCCTTGATAAGGCATTTGTGTTGCTTCTTGAGACGGTTGAAGACCTTCCGTTACTGGAATTTTCTTCGCATCGTCCATTTCTTTCTTCGTGATATAGCCATGTCGGTTCATTAAATATAATACTGTATCGCGTCGTTCTGTTGCGGCCTTCACGTTTTCTGGTTTTGTCGGATCATAAATACTAGGACCTTGTGGTAATCCTGCAAGCATCGCTGCCTCAGGTAATGTTAAATCTTTTAATTCTTTTCCATAATAATTTTTTGCAGCTGTTGCAATACCGTAAGAACGGTTACCTAAGTTAATTTTGTTTAAGTACATTTCTAGAATTTCATGTTTTGAATATTGTTGCTCTAACTTGTAAGCTAAATACCATTCTTGTACTTTACGTTTTATTGTTTGTTCCGGTGTTAGGTAATAGTTTTTAATAACTTGCTGTGTAATTGTGCTACCACCTTGAGTACCGGAGTCACTAGTCAAGTTTGAGAAAATTGCTTTTGCAGTACGCCTAAAATCAATTCCATGGTGCTCATAAAAACGTGAATCTTCTGTAGCTAGGAAGGCATCTTCTACTACTTTTGGAATTTGATCATATGTGACCTTTGTTCGCTTTTCAGCGCCATATTCATATACGAAATTTCCGTCTTTATCATAAAATTTTGTTGATAATGGAACTTCAAGTTTCGCTTTATCTAATTTTGGAGCATCCTTTATTATAATAAAGAAAGCAGAAACCCCAGCTACTAGTGCCACAATGCCGATTATTAAGCAAGTGATTAGAAATTTCCGTAGAAAAGAACCTTTTTTCTTTGGTTTCGCTTTTTTAGGCTGTTCTTGTTTCTGTTTTTTAGCGTGTTTTCGTTCTTCACGAGAACGATAATTTTCTGACATTATACTTTCTCCTACCTTTCATTTCCTCCCCAAAAGTCGAAAAATGAGCCTTATTGTTGACTCTATCACGAAAAATAAAGTGTGTCTAGTGTATGAATATAATCAATGCGGGGGTGATAACCGCACGATAATAAGTATCCATGCTCTTCCATTTCTTGCTTTGTAATTGATTTACGTCCACCAGCTTCTTGTCGATTCCAAAATGTAATGATATGTTTTGCTTCTAGTAAATAAAATTCATCGAAAAGCGTAAATTTAATAATAACAAATGCAATACCACCATGAGCTAATACTTGCTTCATATGTTTAATTTGGTGAAGATGGAAGTTTTGTAAGGGAAAACTTGTTTTATTTTTAGTTTCTTTCGCTTCAAAGTCAATGTACTTACCTTTGTATACACCGTTGTAGTCGGTTGTAGAAGGTTGCTTAAAGTACGCTTCTTTAATCACAGCAGCACTTCGCTTCGGATAATCGACTTTTACAATTTGAAGAGGGGTGGGCTTTTTATGGACGCAAGCAATATTGTGCGTTAAATAGTACTGATTTGTTTCGTTTAGTTCCTCTTCAAGTGACATACCTCTATTACTATAAGTATGTTTACTTGTAGGCACAGTATGAGTTTGCTGCGTTTCATTATACTTTCTTCCGTTTGGGTAACGAATGGTCATGGTTTGTCCACTCCAACTTGCATAGAATCACTTACAAAGGTGATTATATCAAAAAAAATGAAAAATAGGCGATTTTTTTGAATACAGAGAAGAGGTGAGAACATTATGTTTGCACAAAGCGAATATGAAAAAATAAGACAAAAAAGGAAGATTACTTCCTATACAAAGGAAGAGCAAGATCTCGTGCATCGTATTGTACAACAAACTCTCCTTGCTAATGTTGATAATATTTCGCGCACGCATGCTTATAAAGAATATTATGAACGCAATAAAGAAATTCGTTGGTCATTTTTAGCCAGTATGGTATCTCGAAATGCAGGCTGGAATATGACAGATTTAGAAGGAAAATATTATCCAAAAGTTTTATCCAAAGAGATACGTAAACAGTTATTTCTTACATATGAACGTGCAAATTGGCTTATTTTTTTAGATGCATATCCTCAGCTGCTATTGTATGGATATAGTAAACAAATGCAAAAACCTCTGTTTCATTTGTTGCAAATATTTTCTGTATCGATATTTATGGAAGTAGAATGGAATTATTTTTGGAACCAAAAAAATGAGGATCGACTTATGACGGCTCTCATTATTAATGAACAACATATCATCCAAAAGCCGGTAATTGAGCATCCTTTTTATCAAAAGCATGTATTCCAAACATTATTATTCAAATTTCAGGAATTGTTTCATTTTAGTGCAGTGATATTTCCAACAGTAAATGGGAAATTATATGGTTTCTCCGTACGTCAGTTTGAAACACTGATAAAGAGAATTGAGTTAGGGAAACGATTAGCATGGTTATTATTTCATCCAACTTATAAGGATTCGTTTTATACATTTTCTTCTCAAACAGTTCATACGGGGGCGAGGTTAGATTATGAACAATACTTCCCTACTTTTAAGGAACAAGATACTCCTCAGCTTCGCGATGTATTTTCTGTCATCTCCCATCATCGTGATGCTGAGAAAGATTGGTTTCATTCAGGAATGAATATAGAGGAATTGTTTTTGTTTGAAGAACCGAAAATAGACATTGATATTACAGAATGGTTTTTACACAAACAGAAGCAATTACACTTGTTTGCTTCACTTAATGACCTTTTTTAACAGAAGTCATTATTCATGATATAATAAAAAAATCCCGCTTCATGAAAAGCGGGAAGAAAGTTAAACAAGCTGTAAGAGCCCGATTGGCTCAACTGACTTTTCATGGAAGAGAATCGTTTCCATGAAAAGAAGTTTCACTTTATCCCGCTCAAACGGTTAGTAAGAAGTGAGAGCGGAGAGGAAGTCAAACCAACCGTAAGAGCCCGATTGGTTCAACTAACCATCAATGGGAAAAGCGCCCATTGATGGAAGTTTTACTTTATGTAGCAGGGAAATTTGGTCCATCCAATTTTGGATTTCCTGTTTCTGGTTTATTTTGTTTGCTTTGAGTTTGTTTTTTCTTGTTTTCATTTTTGCTTTTAGCCATTGTCAACACCTCCCTTTCGTATTGTTGCCACTTTCATAAACTTCATACAAAAAATCACTTTCTTTGCCGAATTAAAACTAGTTTTGTCAAGCATGCAGGAGCGGAAAAGGAGCTGTCGAATTAACATGACAAACGGAAGGCAAAGAGGGAGGCGTTTTAAAGATGAAAATGGTTCAGAAAGAGGATGTAATGAAAAAAATGGATCAGATGTTAAATACTCTTGATTTGCTTGAAATGAACATGGCACTTAGAGTTAATCATGCGCTTAAGGAAAAAAGAGAATTTGTAGTTAATAAAGAAGAGATAATGGAAATGCATATAAAGCATATGGAAGCAAAATTATTGCAGCATGAAGAGAAAGGTAGTTGGGTACAAGCGTTTCAAGTAGTGGCAGTTAGTATATAAGTAGGTGGAAATAGTGGAATATGTAACATTGATTGAAGTGACCAAAAAAATAATTGAATATAACGATGAAACGATTATAAAAAAAAGAGAAAGTGAAGAACTTGAGTTTGACTTTTATCATGATATAAAGCCATTCGTGTCTTTAGTAGATAAAGGATTAGAAGAATGGAAACAACTTGCGCTTGAGTGGTTGTATCAAGTAAAGCCTAAATATATACATGTACAGCAAATTGAACAAGTATGTACAAATTTACAAAGCAATTCTTTACAGTGTTTTGCACAGAAAATGAATGGGAAGCGTTTTTATGAAACACATCAGGCGATTCATTATACATTACAAAATATTTTAGAACAATGTAAGTGATAAGAGGGGAGAATCCCCTCTTATTTTTTATCCCGCTATTTACGGGCAGTAAGACCCCACCTCAAGATGCAGAGAGAAACGAAGAAGATATGTGGGGGGACAACTGCCCGTAAAAGCCCGATTGGTTCAACTAACCATCAGTGGAGGATGAAGAAAACCCCCACTGATGGAAGTTTCACTTTATACTTCTGTCACGATATTCTTTTCTGTTTCGTAAGCTGGTTTTGTAGCTCCAATTGTTTCTAGTTCACGTGTTACACTTCTATACTGTGATAAGCAAATTTTTCCTTGTAGATAAGAATGTCTTGCAAAATCAAGTAACTCATTCAAATCCTCAGGTTCATATCCCTTTTTTTCAAAAAAATCTTGTTTTAAATCCCCTAATACCATGCTGATTCCTCCCCCATAAGAATCTTTTCTATATAATGGTAGCATACAAACGCTTACTTTTTTATTTTTTTGAAAATTTAAATTTTGCGCAAGGTATAATTTGTATTACTTTATCAACTATCGGTTGTCTTTTACCTTTCATGGTAATGATTTGGAAAAATGGGGATCGACTAGTAATGGCCAATGAAAAAGTTAGTCAACGCAGGAATTTTCAACTTATAGGATGATTACACATTTTTTTTATGATTTCATATTCTAACTACATAGAAAACTGTTAGAGGAGGGAGAATGTATGTTTCAACAGTCCAGCATGTATCAGATTGAACAAGATCCATACTTACGTTATAATATGTATCCTTTTATGCCTTACTATATGAATCAAACAAATTATTTTCAACCTTTTCAACTTCCACAAATGAATCAACCAATGAATCAACCAATGAATCAGCCAATGTTTTATCCACCGAAACAACCTATTCAATCTTCTTTTCATCCACATACGCCATATCCGATGATGAATAAACAAAATTATGCAAAGCAACAGCCAAGTCAATTTTCTAGTTTAATATCGCAATTTAAAACAGCCGATGGAAATTATGACATTAATAAAATGATGGGTACTGCGGGTCAAATGATGAATGCAATGAATCAAATTACTGGTATTGTCAAACAGGTAGGAGGCTTTTTTATAAAGTGAAACTAACCTTTCACGGGTGCTTTTCCCATGAAAGGTTAGTTGAACGAGTCGAGCTTATAAGGGTAGTTTTTTTATCTTTTATATAGGGCAATATGTGTAAAGAATTGAAGAAGGATTTTCTAAAGTATTGATGATATATGTGGCTCAATGAAAACCCAAATTTTACATGCGAAATGTCATAAAAAAGAGTTGTTCGGACCTCCTATCCATTTTACAATGACGGTAGCGTTAAAATATGATGTATGGAGAGGACGAATGTGAACAAGGTTATTTTACTTTTGTTTTTTGTCATGATTACATTAATTGTTTTTATTTTTACAAACTTTAAACAATTTTTATAGACAAATTTCCGATATAGAAATAGGTATTTGTAACAAACGGCTTTTACTCTTTTCTCATATTGTAAAGTGTAAGCTCATTTTCAAACTGTGAGAGGAGAGAAAACTATGTATCATTGTCATCCTTGCTTCGGGGGAGCAGCACCTTTCGGGGGAGNNGGGGGAGCAGTGGCACCTTTTGGGGGAGCTGTGGCACCAATTACAACAACACCTCCTATTGTGCATCCGACAAAATGTTGTGTAACACACACATGCTCAAAAACGGTGGTCCCTCATATTCACCCAACACATATAAAACACGTTCATCATCAGGTAGTGCAATCTCAGCATTATTTCCCACAAACACACTCTGCTGCAAATGTTATATCCCCTGCTGATCCAGTGTTTGTTGGTGGATTTGGTGGGTTTGGCCCAGGTGGTTCTCAAGTATCGCCACTTGGCCCGAATGTTGGTCCAAATGTAAGTCCAGCAATGTTACCGCCAGGCCCAAATGTTGGCCCAAGTGTAAGTCCAGCAATGTTACCACCAAGCCCAAATGTTGGTGGCATGTTTAAAAAGTAAGTGTTATGCTAGAACTAGCAAATTGCTAGTTCTTTTTTTGAAAAGAGAAGGGGCGTTTCATATGAAAGTTGTAGCTGTTACAGGATATAAGCCATTTGAATTAGGGATTTTTTCAAATGACCATCCTGGAATTTCTTACATAAAAAAAGCGATACAACAAAGGCTGCTTCCTTTGTTAGAAGAAGGATTAGAATGGGTTATAATTAGTGGACAATTAGGGGTAGAACTATGGACAGCCGAAGTTGTATTTGATTTGCAATTGGAATATCCAGATTTGAAATTAGCTGTATTTACCCCTTTTTTAGATCAGGAAGAAAATTGGAAGGAAAACAATCGGGAGTATTATGAATGTATTCTCTCACAAGCAGATCACGTTGATAGTATAACGAAGCGGAAATATGAAAGCCCAGAACAATTCCGGCTAAAAAATCAATTTTTCATTGAAAAAAGTGATGCATTACTTGCTATGTATGATGAAGAGAAACCAGGAAGTCCTAAATACATCGTAGAAGCAGCGAAAAAAAAGGAAGAATCCCAAAATTATCAATGTTATTTTATACTTTTTTCTGATTTACAAGATATAATAGAAGAAGAACAGTGGAATAAGGATATATGATTGACAAAACGGACTGTTTCTGAAAAAATTTACTTAATGAAAGTTTTGGTAAAGACTTGAGGTGACCTAAATGATTTCTGATAAAATTAAGTTAACAGCGAAAGATATTTTAGAAAAAGAGTTTAAAACGGGAATGCGAGGCTATCAACAAGAAGAAGTAGATAAATTTTTAGACATGATTATTAAGGATTATGAAGCATTCCATAAAGAAATTGAACAATTACAGCAACAAAATTCACGTTTAAAGCAAGAATTGGAGCAACAAAAAGCAATGGCACAACAAGTACAATCTCAGCCAGCGCCAACTCCAGCTCCTGTTCCTACTCCGCAACCAGTTTACAATAATACGAATACAGATATTTTAAAACGTCTGTCGAATTTGGAAAAAGCTGTGTTTGGAAGTAAATTGTACGAATAATGGAAGCATCTAAATAAACTTGTAGCAATTTACATGCAAAAAACGTTGCAAAATATTTATGTTTCCACTATACTAATTCATGTCATAACGTTTGGGTAATCGCTGCAACGCTTTGTTGTAGAGGAAAGTCCATGCTCGCACGACCTGAGATGGTCGTAGTGTTCGTGCCTAGCGAAGTCATAAGCTAGGGTATTCTGGCGTAAAGCTGGATTAACGGCAGGGAAAAAACCTAAGTCCATTGGATATGGTTTGACTACCTTTAAAGTGCCACAGTGACGAAGTCCCAGAAGAAATGATGGGAGTGGAACGAGGTAAACCCCACGAGCGAGAAACCCAAATATTGGTAGGGGAACTTTTCCTAAGGAAATGAACGATGGGAAAAGACAGATGCAATTGCTCTGTAGATAGATGATTGCCACCGGAGTACGAGGCGTGGGCCGTTTGCAGTACAAAGGTACAGAACATGGCTTACAGAACGTTATGAACCAATCATGAGTTTGTTCAGCTCTCCTTTGTAAGAGGAGGGCTTTTTATTTGTATGAATTTTTGGAATGTGAGTTAAAATGGTAAAGAAAGTTTTACAAATTTAATACAATTGAAGTGAAATAAAATGTTATGATTTTAACTGATTAGCAGAGAACAGTTACTGTCAATGAGTGTTTGATTATATATATGAGGAGAATGGAAATGGGAAAAGTTACTTTAATTGCAACTGCTGCAATGGGAATTGAAGCACTTGTTGCAAGAGAAGTTCGCAATCTCGGTTATGAATGCCAGGTAGATAATGGGAAAGTAACATTTGAAGCGGACGAAAAAGCTATTTGTCGCAGTAATTTATGGCTCCGTACAGCGGATCGTGTAAAAATTAAAGTTGGTGAATTTAAGGCAACAACATTTGATGAATTATTTGAAAAAACAAAGGCGCTAAATTGGGGGGATTATATTCCGGAAAATGGAGAATTCCCTGTTATCGGTAAATCGATTAAATCTACACTATTTAGTGTACCTGATTGTCAAAGTATCGTAAAAAAAGCAGTCGTTGAAAAATTAAAAAGTACATATAGACGCACAACATGGTTTGAAGAGAATGGCCCGCTATTTCGTATCGAAGTTGCGCTATTAAAAGATGTAGCAACGTTGACAATTGATGCAAGTGGTGTTGGGCTTCATAAGCGTGGATACCGCGTTGGACAAGGGGAAGCACCGTTAAAAGAAACATTGGCAGCTTCATTAATTATGTTAACCAACTGGAAGCCAGATCGCCCGTTTGTAGATCCTTTTTGCGGTTCTGGAACGATTCCACTTGAAGCCGCATTAATTGGTCAAAATATTGCTCCAGGCTTTAACCGTGATTTTGCTTCTGATGGATGGGGTTGGATTGGTAAACAAAATTGGGATGAAGCTCGTCAAGAAGTGGAAGACTTAGCAAATTATGATCAACCTCTTCAAATTATCGGATCAGATATTGATCATCGCATGGTACAAGTTGCCCAGGATAATGCTGATGAAGTAGGGCTTGGTGATCTTATTACATTTAAGCAAATGCAAGTAAAAGATTTTACAACAAAAGAGGAATATGGTTATGTTGTGACGAATCCTCCATACGGAGAGCGTTTAAGTGAAAAGCCTCTTGTTGAAAAAATGTATGCAGAGATGGGACAAGCATTCCGACCGCTGGATACTTGGTCTTTATATATATTAACAAGCCATCCAGAGTTTGAGAAATGGTACGGCAAAGATGCATCAAAGAAACGAAAATTATTTAATGGATTTATTCGCACTGATTACTATCAGTATTTTGGCAAACGCCCGCCGCGTGATTAGTATAAAACTTCTTTAGAACGCATATACTTGCTATTATGCGATAATCTAAAGGAGGAAGCGCTAATGGATGGTTTGCAATTTTCTATGATTCAAAAAGCTATTCATCGAACGTATGATGAATTAGAAAAAGAGGTAAACCTTCACGGCGTAGCGGATCATGAATTACAAAGAGCACGTGAAGAATATTTATCAGCTTTATCACATGAAACATTAATTGATAAACAGTATTTAAAATCATTGATAGAGTAGAAAAGTTTTCCTGCAATTAGGAAAACTTTTTTCGCTCGTTTGTTATGTAAGCAACAAGAAAACAGCAACTGCTCTTTTTATGAGCGGTTGCTCTGTCTTTTTATATAGAAATTATGTAGTTGGAGGAATACGATGTTTACGAAGCAAAAGCTGCCATTTGAAGTGGGGAAACAAGATAATTTTTTCGACAAGTTAAATGAGTGGATTGGAGACGTATTTTACGACATTTTACCAGAAAAGGGATTTGAAGAGCGTGATGAGCAAATTTTTATGGCGTTCCAATTAGAACGAGCATTTCAAGAGAAGAAAGTAATGTTTGCTGAAGCGGGTGTTGGAACAGGAAAGACGATTGTATACCTTCTTTATGCGATTTGTTATGCACGTTATACAGGGAAGCCAGCTATTATTGCTTGTGCGGATGAAACGTTGATTGAGCAGCTCGTGAAAGAAGAAGGGGACATTGCTAAATTATCAGAAGCATTAGGACTATCTGTCGATGTACGTTTGGCAAAATCAATGGAGAATTACCTATGTTTACGTAAGCTTGAAGATGTAATGAGTGGACGAGCTCCGGAAGTGATTGAAGATTTATATTATGAATTGCCTCAATTCGTATTTGATCATGGAACAATGCAAAACTTTACTCATTACGGCGATCGAAAAGAATTTCCGTTATTAAACGATGAAGAATGGTCTAAAGTATCTTGGGACTATTTCCAGGATTGTTTCACGTGTGAGTCTCGTCATCGCTGTGGACAAACATTATCTCGTGAACATTATCGTAAAGCAGCAGATTTAATTATTTGTTCGCAAGATTTCTATATGGACCATATTTGGACGTATGATGCACGTAAACGTGAAGGACAAATGCCGTTGTTACCGGAAAGTAGCTGCGTTGTTTTTGATGAAGGGCATCTTGTAGAATATGCAGCGCAAAAAGCACTTACGTATCGTTTAAAACAAACAATGATGGAGCAGCTTTTAACAAGATTACTGCAAAATGATATTCGCGAAGAGTTCGCTCATTTAGTAGAAGAAACTATTTGGCAAACGGAACAGTTCTTTGAAGCGCTAAAAGAAAGTAAGAAAGAAATTGCTGGTTCTGATCGTCTAGAAATTCAATTAACAGAAAAAGTAACGACAGAAGCAAAGCGCTTATATGCAAAAATTTCTGAAGTTGGCGATGCGCTTGTTTTTGAAAGTGAAATGTACACAGTAAACACGTATGATTTAAATATTGTTGACGAACATTTAGATGTATTAGAGCATTCATTACGATTGTTTATGCATGAGAAAAATGTAATTACGTGGGGAGAAGAAGGTGATGGTGCCTTTACGCTTGTTATTATGCCGCGTGCTGTAGAAGAAGTGCTGCAAGAAAAAGTATTCTCCAAAAAAATTCCGTACATCTTCTCATCTGCGACATTATCAGAAAACAATTCATTTGCATTTACTGCAAATAGTTTAGGGGTAAAAGATTATTTATCATTCTCAGTTGCTTCTCCGTTTGAATATGAAGAGCAGATGAAAGTGTATTTACCGACATATGCAAAAGCGAACGAATGGGAAAGAAAATGTCAGTACGCATTAGAAGAAATTCAAAAAACAAATGGACGTACATTGATTCTATTCCGTACAAAACAAGAATTAATAGCATTTAAAGAATATGTAGGGAAAGAACAAATGTCAGTACCGTTTTTATATGAAGGAGATCAAGAGATTAGTCAGCTTGTTTCTCGTTTCCAAAATGAAGAGGAAACGGTATTATGTGCAGTTCATTTATGGGAAGGTTTAGATATTCCAGGTTCTTCGTTATCTCACGTTATTATTTGGTCGCTTCCATTCCCTCCAAATGATCCTGTATTTGAAGCGAAGCGCAAGCATGTAAATGATCCGTTTTGGGATGTTGACGTTCCATATATGATTTTACGTCTTCGTCAAGGAATTGGGCGTTTAATTCGTACGAGCGAAGATAAAGGATATATTTCGTTATTCTTATCAGAAGGTGAGAATGAGAAAGTAGTAGAAGCTGTTAAACGAGTTCTCCCAGTAGAAGGGGAAATGTTACAATAAGCTTGGCGTATGCCAAGCTTATTTATCGTTTTAGCCAAGAAGACTCCCACCTCAAGGAACGTGAAGGGCATAGCCTAGTGAGTAGGTGGGAGATGAATTGGCTTCAGATAGGGTGTGGCATAAGCCGCGTTAACTATCTGACTTTTCGAGTGCTACTTGTAATAAATGAAAAATAGTTTGGTACGAGTACCGAAACCCTTTTCTTCTTTGTATTTGTCTACTCGTTCCAATAATCCTTTTGGAAATCGGAGCACAACAGATACCTTTTCTATTGAAATTACCTCTCCAAAAAACGGTATAATTAGTATATTAAAAGGGGGGATCACATGATAATAAATAAGGCATACAAATTCCGAATATATCCAAACAAAGAACAAGAAATCTTAATTGCTAAGACGATTGGTTGTTCTCGCTTCGTATTCAATCGCTTTTTGACACGTTGGAATGACACATACAAAGAAACCGGAAAAGGATTGACATACAATTCTTGTTCAGCGGAACTAACACAACTAAAAAAGGAATTCGTATGGCTAAAAGAAGTAGATAGCATTTCCTTGCAATCTACACTTAAGAGCCTTGCTGATGCGTTCACTCGTTTTTTCAAAAAACAAAATGATGCACCTCGCTTTAAGTCTAAAAAGAATAAGGTTCAAGCCTATACAACAAAACACACAAACGGAAATATTGCGATTGTAGGCAACAAAATAAAATTACCGAAACTTGGCTTTGTTCGTTTTACAAAATCAAGAGAAGTAGAAGGACGTATTTTAAACGCTACCGTTAGACGCAATCCAAGTGGGAAGTACTTTGTTTCGATTCTTGTTGAAACAGAAGTGCAACCATTAGAAAAAACAGGTTCTGCTGTTGGGGTTGATGTTGGATTAAAAGACTTTGCTATTTTGAGTACAGGAGAAGTATTCTCTAATCCAAAATGGTTTCGTAAGCTTGAAGAAAAATTAGCGAACGCACAGCGTATCCTTTCCAAGCGTGTGAATGGTTCTTCGAATTGGAATAAGCAACGTATCAAAGTTGCTCGTATTCACGAACGAATTACCAACGCAAGAGCAGACTACTTGCAAAAAATCTCTACTGAAATTGTCAAAAACCACGACATCATTGGTATGGAAGATTTGCAAGTATCGAACATGCTAAAAAATCACAAGTTAGCAAAAGCAATTAGTGAAGTATCTTGGTCACAATTCAGAACAATGTTGGAATACAAAGCGAAGTGGTATGGAAAAGAAGTAGTTACTGTATCTAAAACATTTGCTAGTTCTCAACTGTGTTCATGTTGTGGCTATCAAAACAAAGACGTTAAAAATCTGAACCTTCGTGAGTGGGATTGCCCTTCTTGTGGTGTACATCACGATAGAGATATTAACGCAGGACAAAATCTTAAAAACGAAGCCATAAGACTTCTAACCGTAGGAACTACGGGGCTAGCCTACTAAGATAACCAAAGGATACTTTGGTGTTCGTAGGAATCTCCTACTTCAAACAACCCGTAAGGGTGTTAAGTGGGGGTAGTTCAAATATAAGAGGAATTTGCGTATTTGTGTTGAATTAAAGTGAAGTAGGAAAAGGAGGGTCTTGAATATGACGGCAGTTACATATGAAATTGAAAAAGAGTTTCTAGCTTTTATAAAGAAAATGATGAATTATGAGGAAGCGCTGAACCTTATATTTTGGGATTTACGCACAGGTGCGCCCAAAAACGGTGTAGATCAACGTTCTGAAGTAATTGGTATGCTTTCGGCAGAAGTGTTCGATATGTCAACTTCTAAAGAGATGGAGGCCTATTTAATAGGGTTAGAAGAGTTAATTGCAGAAGGAAAACTCTCAGATGTGACAAGAAAAACTGTAGAAGAGTGCCGAAAAGAATATGATCGAAATAAGAAAATTCCAAAGAATGAATATGAAGAATTTGTAAAAATACAGGCAAAAGCAGAAAGTGTGTGGGAAGAAGCACGCGAAAAATCTGATTTTGAGATGTTTCGTCCATACTTAGAAAAAATTGTTGAATTTAAAAAGAAGTTTATTACATATTGGGGTTATGAAACATACAAGTATAATACATTATTAAATATGTACGAACCTGGTGTAACAGTAGAAGTATTAGACCGCGTATTTGGACAATTACGCGAGCGCATTGTTCCGCTTGTTGGAGAAATTGCTAACGCAAATAAAACGTTGCAAACGGAAGCTTTAAGTAAACATTTTTCCAAAGAGCAGCAAAAACAATTTAGCTTACAACTATTAAAGCAATTGGATTATAATTTTGATGCAGGACGCTTAGACGAAACAGTACACCCATTTGCAATTACATTAAATCGTGGTGATGTCCGCATTACAACACGCTATGATGAAAATGATTTCCGTATGGCAGTATTTGGAACAGTTCATGAATGCGGTCATGCAGTGTATGAGCAAAATATTTCAAAAGAGTTAGAAGGTACACCGCTCTGTGATGGCACATCTATGGGTATTCATGAATCACAATCTTTATTCTTTGAGAACTTTATTGGTCGCAATAAGTCGTTCTGGAAAAAGAATTATGATCTATTAAAACAATATACAGAAGGTCAATTTAATAGTTTATCTGTAGATGAATTTTACGATGCAATTAATGAATCGAAACCATCTTTCATTCGTATCGAAGCGGATGAATTAACGTACCCACTTCATGTGATGGTTCGTTATGAAATTGAAAAAGAATTATTTGATGGAACATTAGAAGTAAAAGACTTACCATCTGTTTGGAACGAAAAAATGGAGAACTATCTAGGAATCCGTCCGGAAAATGACGCACAAGGTGTACTGCAAGATGTACACTGGGCTGGTGGAGATTTCGGATACTTCCCATCATATGCGCTTGGTTACATGTATGCAGCTCAGTTCAAGCATAAGATGCTAGAAGATATTCCAAATTTTGATGAACTATTAGAAGAAGGAAATGTTGCACCAATTCGTGAATGGTTAACAAAAAATATTCACCGATATGGAAAAATGAAAAAGCCTTTAGAAATTTTGCAAGATGTAACGGGTGAAGGATTAAATGCGAACTATTTAGCGGATTATTTGGAAAGAAAATATAAAGGAATTTACGAATTATAAGAGAGAACACGAGCTATTTATTGTAGCTCGTGTTCTTTTTAGAGTTGATCGGGATTAGAAATATTATTTTTAGTGCAATCGTTAGCTGTAGATTTTGAAGAAAATATAGTTTCCTCGATACTATGGGGGGAAATCTTCAAGGTTTCCCTCTATTTCAATTGTATCTTTGCTTAAATCAATAGAGATTATCAGTATAATTTTTTCGTTTTTCACATCAATAATATCTATAGTAAATAGTTTATTTACTATAGATATCGATAAATTTGTATTGATATGTAAGTTTCAATTTGGAATAACTTGTATACTTATTTCTCATTGCACTTCCTCCATACACGTATATTATAGAGTACATTCGCAGCAAGTAATGAGAATTCCTTCACCGTGTACCATTATTGAATTAAAAAGCAGAGGAGCTAAAAAAGCACCTCTGCTTGCTATATTACCAGAATTTAAAACCTTTCGAACCTGGCGGCGCATTTTGAATCATATCCATAAATGGAATGGTATATGCGAATAAAATAAGTAGTGCTGTAATTCCAAGCCATAGTTTCCAATTTTCAAAGACAATTGGTGGTTGATCAGACGCATCAGATACTTCTCCAACCGGAAATTCAGTGTGCCCTTTTGGTGCAAAGAAAGCAAGATCTAAAAAGATAATGATTGCTAATATAATGCCGACAAATAAGATTGTTCCTCCGACTGCTTGTGCAATCTGATACGGTATCCATTCAATAGCTTGCGGTGCATTTCCATATGTGGAAAAAGAAGAGCGGCGCGGAGCTCCTAATAGTCCAGCAAAGTGCATCCCAGCAGACATGAAGAACATTCCAAGTGCCCATACACAAGTTTGAATCATCGCAAGGCGATTCATTTCTTTTGTCAAAACACGTCCTGTTAAGTGGGGGATAAGCCAATAGCCAATGCCGAAAAATGTTAGTACAACAGATGTGGCTAATGTTAAGTGAAAGTGTCCTGTTATCCAGATTGTATTATGGACAACTTGATTTAATTGATGGCTTGCATTTACAAGTCCTCCTGCTCCGGCTGGAATGAACATAAGCATTCCAACGAACGGTGCAAAGAATCTAGCATCCGACCATGGAA
The DNA here is from genome assembly GCF_002560985.1 of Bacillus sp. AFS018417. Taxonomy (NCBI): domain Bacteria; kingdom Bacillati; phylum Bacillota; class Bacilli; order Caryophanales; family Bacillaceae; genus Bacillus; species Bacillus sp. AFS018417. The sequence continues at coordinate 21,258 of NZ_NTTM01000030.1, read as the reverse complement.
GCATACGCAGCCAGCCAAATAGTCCAGTTGCTCCTTTTGAGCGGCCGTATTGCTCAAATGATGCAAATAGAGAGAATGCTGTCATTAATGATGGGATGATAACCATGAACGTTAAGGTGACTTGTAAAAATTTCCATCCAGGATCAATACCTGGTTCTGTTAATTGATGGTGAAATCCAACCGGCACGGAAAATAATAAGAATAAAATAAATGATAAACGAGCGAGAGAATCACTAAAAATTTTTCCGCCAATAATCTTTGGAATAATGACATACCATGCCATGTAGGCAGGGAGAAGCCAGAAATATACGAGTGGATGACCGAAGTACCAAAATAATGTTCGGCTAACAAGAACATCAATTTTATCAACGATGCCTAAGCTCCAAGGAATAAATTGTACAAGTACTGTTGCAGCGACGCCAAGAGTGGCAACGAGCCAAAGCAGCATTGTAATAACAGCCATGAAGCTAAGTAATGGACCAGCTTTTCCTTTATTTTGCTTTTTCCATGTGCGATAATGAGCAAACATCGCAAGGCCGCTAAACCAACTGCCGACAACAACGAGGGTAAGACCGATGTAAAATCCAGGGTGAGCTTTTAACGGAGCATAAAATGTATAGAGAACAGTAGCTTTATTTAATAGTATAAAAATAGCGGTGATGGTTGTTCCAGTCGTCATAAGCCAAAAACCAATCCAGCCTGTTGTTCGTACTCCTTTTGAAAGAGTCCCAGCAGTTTTGCTCATACAGGCAAACAAAAAGCCGATAATAAAAAATGTTGTTAATACGAGGCCAAGTAACACACCATGTGTTGTTAGTACTTGATAATAACCAATTCCAGCTGGAAGATTAAATTTTCCAGATCGGACAAGTACTTGCAGTAGCCCACATAATCCTCCTAAGAATAGAGCGATAAATGCAACATGTATATGAGCCATCGCAAGTTTGGCGTCTTTTTTGTATATTTTATCCTGAACATGTATCATTTGTCAGTCACCTCTACTTTCGCGCTCATCATATGATGGCCTGTCCCGCAATATTCATTACATACGATTAAATACTCACCAGCCTTTTGAAACACTTGAGAAGCTGTGCTCACATAGCCGGGCTCAACCATCATATTCACATTTGTCCCTGCAATTTCAAAGCCATGTACAACATCTTTCGTTGCGACAACAAAGTCAACTTTGGCTCCTTTTGGTACCTTAATGACATTTGGTGTAAAGGAAAATGCTTGTGAGACAATTGTTACTTGATAATGATCTTTACCAACTTGTTTTACACCAGGATGATCAAAGGGAGCAGTCGCATTTACTTTTTCTGGGTCGATTGTCGTTAAGCAGCTAGGCGGCTGGTTTCCCATATAAAACGCGCTTACTCCAATTATAGCTAAAAATACAAATAATGAACCGATACCGAAAATGAGCCAAATTTTTTCGTACTTATGCAAGTGCATATCCCATCTCCCCTTTGTTTACCAATAACATTACAATCGATTTAAAAAAATTTGGTATACACTAAACCATGTGAAGATTAAAAAGAAGCCGAGCAAAAAAACAGAAATTAATGTTCCTTTTAGTGAACTTTTCTTTTGTTGTTTGTTTTCGACTGGCTGTAGTTTACGTTCTCCCATTTTTCTCCCTCCCCGAGAAAGTGAATCTTACATTTTTATCATACGAAATATTTTGATAATTTCCACATTGTCAGCGGTGCTTTCAAAAAGTGTTCATTGATACAATTAAAACTATGCTTATGATGAAAAGTTGATAAATCGTGATGTATTACAGATTTTGTAATGAGGAATTGTGAAAAAAATGTGAAGTAGATGGTTCGTTCACAATGCTAGCAACCTAAGTAGTTTTGAAGTTCTTAAAAAATAGGTATGATTTCAAAATGAAAGAGGTTTCAAAAAGTCGAACGAAAATTGTATATTTTTTAAATTTGTACGTGTTTTTTCGTAAAATGCTTTTCAAAGTAAAAAAAGTGCGTTATAATCCTTTTATTAAATTAAATAAGTTAGCAACACTCATATAATCGCAGGAATATGGCCTGCAAGTTTCTACCGAAGTACCGTAAATGCTTCGACTATGAGTGAGGACGAATATATTGCTATAGTTGCATTCTTTTTTTGCAAAGCTCCAAAAGCACGTCCCTCACTTGTATTGGGTGAAGGCTGCTTTTGGAGTTTTTTATTTGCATAAGAGGGGGAACAAACCATGAAATTATTACAAGAGAAAATTATGCGAGAAGGAAAAGTATTGTCAGATGATGTGTTAAAAGTGGATGCATTTTTAAATCATCAAATTGATCCAGTGCTTATGCAAGAAATCGGAAAAGAATTTGCAAAGCGTTTTAAAGACGAGAAAATTACAAAAATCGTGACGATTGAGTCTTCAGGAATTGCTCCAGCTGTAATGGCTGCATTAGAATTTGGTGTAACAGTTGTTTTTGCAAGAAAACGTAAATCGTTAACGTTACAAGATAATATGTATATTGCAAAAGTATATTCCTATACAAAACAAGAAACGAACGAAATCTCTATATCGAAACAATATATACATGAAGACGACCGCGTCCTTATTATTGATGACTTTTTAGCGAACGGTCAGGCAGCACTTGGTTTAATGAACTTAGTACAGCAAGCAGGCGCAACAGTGGCGGGTATCGGAATCGTGATTGAAAAAGCATTTCAAGATGGAGGAAGTAAATTACGTGAGAGCGGCGTTCGCGTAGAATCGTTGGCAGAAATCGCATCGCTTGATAATGGTACAGTTCGTTTTGTCGAACATGCGGCAGCGGAGGTGAAGTAAGATGAAGCAACACCCTCTTAAGGTTGCATCTCTCGGTATTCAACATATGTTGGCAATGTATGCCGGGGCAGTTATCGTTCCGCTCATTGTTGGAGGCGGACTTGGATTAAATCAGCGTGAACTTACGTATTTAGTGTCAATTGACTTATTAATGTGCGGCATTGCAACAATTTTACAAGCATTAACGAATCGTTTCTTCGGTATTGGACTTCCAGTAGTGTTAGGTTGCACTTTTACAGCAGTTGGACCGATGATTGCTATTGGTAAGCAATATGGAGTATCCGCTGTGTATGGTTCTATTATTGCAGCAGGACTATTTGTTGTTTTATTTTCTAGTGTGTTTGGAAAGCTTGTAAAACTGTTTCCACCAGTTGTTACTGGATCAGTTGTAACAGTTATTGGAGTTACATTAGTTCCAGTCGCGATTAATGACATGGCTGGTGGTGTAGGAAGCAAAGATTTTGGTAGTTTACCCAATTTAGCATTAGCATTCGGAGTATTGTTATTTATCATCATCATGTACCGTTTTTTTGATGGTTTCATTCGCTCTATTTCTATCTTATTAGGATTATTATTTGGTACAGCAATTGCAGCATTAATGGGGAAGGTAAGTTTACAAGCTGTAGCGGAAGCTGATTGGTTTCATGGTGTACAGCCATTTTACTTCGGTACACCAACATTCGAATTAACACCTATCATTACAATGATTCTAGTTGCTTGTGTAGGAATTGTCGAAGCAACAGGAGTTTATTTTGCACTATCGGATATTTGTAACAAAAAAATTGGTGAAAAAGAATTGGCAAAAGGATATCGTGCAGAAGGAATTGCAATGATGTTAGGTGGTATTTTTAACGCATTTCCGTATACGACATATTCACAAAATGTGGGTCTTGTTCAACTGACAGGTGTGCGCAATCGTGTTGTCATTTACACATGCGGTGGTATGCTTATTGTACTTGGATTTATTCCAAAGATTGCCGCGCTAACAACGATTATTCCAACGCCAGTACTTGGCGGTGCAATGCTTGCTATGTTCGGAATGGTTATGGCATATGGTATTAAAATGTTAAGCGCTGTTAACTTTGCAAAACAGGAAAACTTATTAATTGTTGCGTGTTCTGTTGGAATTGGTCTTGGTGTAACAGTTGTGCCAACATTATTCTCGCAGCTTCCAGAGAGCGTTCGCATTTTAACAGATAACGGAATTGTATTAGGAAGTGCCTCAGCAGTGCTTTTAAATATTGTGTTTAATATGATTCCGCAAAAACAAACGAAGGTAAAAGAAGAGCAAGTTGCAATGCAAAGCGCTGTTTCTAAAGCGTAAAACAAAGCAGTATCTCACGATGAGATACTGCTTTGTTTTTTCATAGGCATGTTTTTTCCATAGGTACCAAGACGCCAAATATATTCAAGTGGTCCATACTGATAACGAGATAGCCACCAGCGGCTAACAAAGATTTGAATAATATAGAAGCCGATACAGAAGAGTGTGCCGCCCCATAGTGGGAATACGATATTTGCTTGAAATAATAAACCGAATACCAATAAAGTTACAATAGTTTGTGAAATATAATTTGTTAATGCCATACGGCCAACATATTGGAAGGGACGAAATATTTTTTGCCATTTTGCATGCTGCAATAGACGCATAAGTGTGAGAATGTAAAAAATGAATAATGTTTTTCCGCTTAACGTAATAAAGCCAATCATTTTAAATGGCATGTATGAATCGTTCATATTGAAATAGACAATCATAATCCACCATGTTGGCAAAGTAGCGATGAAGGCAATGATTTGCCATTTCTTTAGCTTTGTATCAATATCTTTTACGCGGCGGAAGATTTCTTTTTTGCCGGCGTATAGACCAAGTAAAAAGAGACCAACTGTTTCCGGTAGCATCATAAGAGAATAGCCGATTTCTTCAGAGTAAAAAGCAGTAAAACGATCTTGCACTTGCAAGCTCCAATTTAGCAACGGAACTACCGGAGCAGAAAAATCTCCAAGTTTTTCAAGCGGAACGACTAGCATCGCTGAGCTAGCAAGCAACATAATAAATTCCCATATACTTAATAAAATAAGGGACCAGATTAGTAAAGTTTTTGGTTGCCTTTTATAAAATAAAAGAAGTACAAATCCACTTATTGCATAATTATGTAAAATATCGCCGTCCCAAAGCAAAACATAATGTAAAAATCCAAACAATAACAATATCAGTAGTCTACGTATAAATAGTAATTTTGGACGATATGCTTTCTCTTCAGCACGTTTCATAAAAATATAAAAACCAAGGCCGAACAAAAAGGAAAAAATTGTGTAAAATTTTGTTTGGACAAACAGATCATAAAACAGTCGAATGTAACGATCCAATCCTTCGTAAACACCTGTTAGATCTCTCGATTCAATGCCAGCTAATACAGGCCAGTTTACAAGGAAAATACCAAAAATTGCAATCCCTCGTATAATATCAATAGAATGAATTCTTTCATTTTGTGAAATACTCTTTGCCATACTTCCTCTCCTTTTTTGTATATTTCTTTTAGTATATACGGTATGGAAAGTGGTGGGATATATATTTCCAATTTTTTTAACTGTTAACATTTCTCCCGTGAGTTATAATAAGAGGGCACAACAATCCTACTACTCCTTTAGAACAGGCAGTATGAAAGCTCCTTTATTTGAAAAGGAGCTTTTATTTTTAAAATATATATTGATAATCATTCTCTCTAATGGTACAATGTGTTTAAAATTGATAATCATTATCAAGAAAGTTAGGTGTGATTGTATGGTATATGCATTTTTAGCAGGAACAGTTGTTTTATATGCAGTTGTAACAAAACATGTGTTAAATCGAGTAGGAGCAACTAAATAATGAACTATATTACATAGAAATCCCTTTCGTTTTCAAAAAGAATGAAAGGGATTTTTTATTTTTTTACTGTGAAGATGCTGAAAATTTAGTAATATAATAGGTGGATACATCTTGGAACAAAGGGGCATGAGGGGATGACAAAAACAGTGCAAACAAACAGTTTACAAAAGCTTGTTTGTTTTTATGAAGAGTGGCAGAAAAAAGGTGATATGGAACATAGTGAAAAGTTGCTTGAAGTTATACAGAAATATAAAGAAGAGCAGCTTATGATTGCATTTTGTGGACATTTCTCTGCTGGAAAATCAACAATGATGAACTATTTATATAAAGATCAATTGTTGCCAACAAGTCCGATTCCAACGAGTGCGAATGTGGTAAAGATAGAAAAAGGACATGCTCGCGTCGTTGTTACATTAAAATCAGGACAGAAATACGAGTATGACGGTATGTATACAGCAGAAGAATTAAAACAGCTTTGTAAAAATGGCGATGAAGTGATTGGAATCCATATTTATCGGAGCGATGCACCGCTCCCAGAAGGCGTTGTTCTTGTTGATACGCCTGGTATTGATTCAACTGATGATGCACATCAACTTGCGACTGAATCTACGCTGCATCTTGCCGACATTATTTTTTATATGATGGATTATAATCATGTGCAATCGGAAGTGAATTTACAGTTTGTCAAAGAATTAAAGCAACGTAATAAAACGGTTTATCTTGTTGTGAACCAGATTGATAAGCATAAAGAACATGAATTGTCTTTTTCTGCGTATCAGCAAAGTGTAATGCAGTCATTTGCAAATTGGAATGTTGACGTTGATGGTATATTTTATACGTCTTTACGATTGCAACAACATTCGTACAATGAATTGGAAAAGCTAGAGGATCTGCTTATTTCTATTATGAAAGAACGCGGTTCTTATGTAAAAGGTGGAATGGAAAAGGAAGTTTCTTATTTACAACAAGAACATCTTTCTTATTTGTTAACACAGTATGAGAAACAGCTGGAGCCGCTTCGTGAAGAATTGGCATCGCTATTATCGTATGAAGAAGTTACGTCGATTTTAGAAGAACTTGCCGAAAAAGAAAAAGAATTTTATGCAAAAGAAGATGAAGTGAAAAATAGATTTATCATAGGACTGCATAATATATTAGATAATGCATATTTAATGCCATTTGAAATGCGTGATTTAGCAAATCAATACTTAGAAACAAAATTGACGAAATTTAAAGTTGGTTTATTATTTGCAAAAGCAAAAACTGATCAAGAAAAGCAGCGTCGTTTACAAGCGTTTTATGAGTCCCTGCAAAAGACGGTAGAAGCACAATTAGACTTTCATGTAAAAGAATATATTGTTTCTTTTACAAAGCAAGAAGAGATATTTACAGAAGAATTAGGAAAAGCAGTATATGATTTGAATATTTCTTTTGAATCGTCGCTTTTAGAGGAACTAATTAAGCAAGGAGCAGGGTTTACAGGAGATTATTTATTACATTATACAGCAGATGTTGCAAATGAATTAAAGAAACGATATTACAATGCGGCACAATCTATATTTGCGAAAGCTTTACCGATATTACAAGAAAGAGGAAAAGCTGAGCTGCTAAGCATTGATAAAGAACGAAAGCAATACGAAGCGGTGCAACATGCGAATGACATGAAACGTCAATATATGGAACAGTACGATCAGTATGAAACATATTTGCATGATGTATGGAACGATTGTGTTTCTGTGCCTGAAACGATGGAAATAGAAGATATTTTACAACGAACACAACGAGTGACAAATGCTAAATTTCAATTGCAAGAACAAGAAGCTGTATCTACGTATACGGAAAATCAAGTTGCAAGCACAGGAAATGTTAATATTCAGCGCGTATTAGAACATGTAAAGGAAACAGAATTTGTTCTAAAACAGCTTCCGGCTTTGACGCACGTATACGACGAAATTGTTGAAAAGAGAACACGCATTGAAACGAAACAATTTACAGTGGCGTTATTTGGAGCATTTAGTGCAGGGAAATCGTCCTTTGCCAATGCCTTATTAGGAGAAAAAGTATTACCAGTATCACCGAATCCTACAACAGCAACTATTAATCAAATTTTGCCGGTAACAGATGAGAAGCCGCATGGTACGGTAGTGGTACAGTTCAAATCGGAAACTGCGCTCTTTGAGGACTTAAAGGCTGTTTATAAGTTATTTCACCGTGATATTACATCTTTGGAAGAAGCACTCTTACAAATTGATGATGTACTGCAATATCCAGCGCCAAGTGGCAGACAAAAAACAACGTTTAGTTTTTTACGAGCGGTGCAGCATGGGTATGCGGAAGTAGGGCATCGTTTAGGAGAGCAATCTCGCGTAACATTAGCTGAATTTGCTGATTATGTGGCCAATGAAGAAAAGTCATGCTTTGTAGAATATATGGAGCTTTATTATGATTGTGAATTAACGAGACAAGGCATTGCACTTGTTGATACGCCAGGAGCAGACTCTGTTAACGCACGCCATACAGACGTAGCATTCCAATATATAAAAAATGCAGACGCAATTTTATTTGTAACGTATTATAATCACGTGTTTTCACGAGCAGATCGAGAATTTTTAATTCAGCTTGGACGTGTAAAAGATACGTTTGCACTTGATAAAATGTTCTTCTTAATTAATGCTGCGGATTTAGCACAGTCAGAAGAGGAATTACACACAGTAAAAGGGTATATTAGTGATCAATTGTTGCAGTACGGGATTCGGAATCCACGTCTGTTTGCGATTTCTAGCTTATTTGCATTAGAAGAAAAACAAGGAAAAGATATTTCAAAAGAAACGTATGGTATTTTAAGACATTCTGGTCTTGCACCGTTTGAACAAGCGTTCACTTCGTTTATCATGAGAGATTTAATGCTTGTATCGGTTCATTCTTTAAATGGAGCACTTCAAAACGGTTATAAACTTCTTACAAATATGATTGAAAGTGCAACACAAGGAAATGAAGAAAAAGAACAAAAACGAAAAAAATATGAAGCGGAACGTGAAGAACTGCTTCATATGATCTCTTCGCATAGTGTTGTAACAGAAGAAATGGCATTGGAAAATGAAGTGAAAGAGCTTCTATATTATGTAAAACAGCGCTTATTTTTACGATACAATGATGTGTTTACAGAATTTATTAATCCAGCTTCTTTACGAACACAAGGGAATGTGAAAGAGAAATTACAAGAGTGCATGATGGAGTTAATTGCCTTCTTACAACATGATTTATTGCAAGAAATGCGTGCAACGTCGCTGCGTCTTGAAAAATGGATGAATGAAACGATGAAACATGTGCAAGAAGAAGTAACGGTGCAATGTGCTACAAAGAATGAACAGCTCGTCATCCGTACAGATACAACATATGACTATCGCGTTCTTATGCATGAAAATCCATTTCCAAATATGGAAGCAAAACAATTTAAAAAAGCATTATCCCATTTTAAAAGTGAGAAAAGCTTCTTTGAAAAAAATGATAAAGCATTGATGCAAGAAGAAATGAAGCAAACGTTAGAACCATTTGTGGCAGATTACGTAATGGAAGAACAGCACCTATTTGTTAATCACTATAAACAAGAATGGCTTCATGGATGGCAACTTGTGAAAACAGTCATGATGCAAGACGCAGCGCAATACTATGAAAGTTTATTATTTGCGTTATTGGAAACAATTGATGTTTCTGCATACGAAAAGAGAAAAGAAGAATTGGAAAAACAATTAATGAAAATAAAACATGAAGTAGAAGTTCTATAAGTATTAAGAGAAAAAGATACGTTCAATGCGTTTTTGTAGAACAGCATCTAATGATTTTACAAATCCTGCAAATTCATCTGAGGAAACCATATGAGTTAAGACGAGACGTTTTCCATCTGGCGTTTCGCCGCATAAGACGAAGGAAGTGAATTCATATGGTTTTCCTTCTATCACTAACTTTGGATAGGAGTACGTGCCATTTTTCTTTTTCTTCTCATCAATGGAGATTATATTGCACTTCTTTTCATTGTTGTCCATAGTGATGACCTCCTTTGTATTACTTATGGAAGACAAGGGGTATTTAGAACAGGTGGAGATGAGAGAATTTTTATGGAACAATTAATTGTTGAGCGTATTTCTGAAGATAAGGCACCGATATCATTATTATTACTTGCTGATCCGAGCGAAAGGCAGTTACAGTCATATCTTCAACGAGGAATGATTTACGTTGCTAAACGTGATGAACATGTGATAGGGTCATACATATTAATGGAAACACGCCCTAATACGATGGAGATTATGAATATTGCAGTTTGTGAACAAGAACAGGGTAAGGGCATCGGGAAGCAGTTATTACAGCATGCGATTACAACTGCAAAAGAACACGGCATGCGGAAGCTTGAAATAGGGACAGGTAATTCGAGCGTTTCGCAGCTTGCTTTATATCAAAAATGTGGATTTCGTATTTTTTCTATTGATTTTGATTACTTTTCGAAGCATTATGAAGAAGAGATTATAGAAAATGGCATTGTATGCCGGGATATGATTCGGCTTACGATGGACTTATACTAGGGGGAAGCGAACATGGAAGTACATGCAGCAATTACAGCACATTCTCGTAAACAAAATGAAGTGGTGAAAGCATTTCTACAATTAGAGGCGCAACGTGAAGCAGCAATTGAAGCAGCAGTATCACTTGCATCAAATGGGAAACCTTTCTCTGTTGATGTAATTAATATGGTAACAAAACAAATTAATGGGCTTGCAAAAAACGGTATTGCACCGCAACGTAAGATTGTGACAGAAGAAATGGTGATGGAGTACGTAGAACGTTTACAAGAGAAAGAAGGTCGTTAAGTATGATCGTTACAGTCGAATGGTTACATGAACATATACAAGATGAGCATGTTCGTATTATCGATTGTCGTTTTGACTTAGCAAATCCGAATTGGGGAAGAGAGCAATATAATGAGGCACATATTTCAGGTGCACTCTATTTTGATTTAGATAAAGATTTATCAAGTCCGGTTACACAACATGGCGGACGTCACCCGCTTCCAAATATAGAAGCGTTTGTACAAAAACTTTCACAAGCTGGGATTGATGAACATACAACAGTTGTGGCATATGATAGTCAAGGAGGAGCAATGGCCTCTCGTCTCTGGTGGCTCTTAACGTACCTTGGACATGACAAAGTATATGTGTTAAATGGTGGCTTCCCAGAATGGAAGGAGCAAAAGGTCGAAGTAACGAATGATATACCAGTTTTTGCACCTAAGACGTTTGTTCCAACTCTGCAGCATGATATTGTCGTAACAATGGAAGAATTACAAGAGAAAATTAATAAACAGGCAAATATAACACTTATTGATTCGCGAGAACCAAAGCGATACGCAGGATTAGAAGAACCAGTTGATAAAGTGGCCGGTCACATTCCAACTGCACAAAATTATTTTTGGAAAGACGGCGTAACTGATTTTGGTGCTTTTAAGGGACAGGACGCACAAGAAGAGCGTTTTATCGATCTTGATAAAAAGAAAGAAACGATTGTGTATTGCGGATCAGGTGTAACGGCATGTCCGAACGTATTAGCGTTAAAAATGGCTGGTTTTACAAGTGTAAAATTATATGCGGGCAGCTGGAGTGATTGGATTTCTTATCCTGAAAATCCAATTGCGAAAGAAAAACAGTAGCCTATTGCACCTCAAAAAGTTTTGTATTACAATAGGATCACAAGCAAGAAATACTTTAATAACAATATATTTTACACATTGCGAACAATGTGATAAGATAACGACAAATAAATAAAACATCCTGCGGTGTGCGTAACTTATTTATGTCTAAAACCGATGTTAGTTTTACGGAAGTTCGATATTTAGAGGCCAACATCAAGCCTTTCTTTGAGAAGGAAGATGAACGGTAACTGTGAGAACATCCACCTGCGAGTAGCGGGTTTTTGGACATTTACGAGGGACGGCACGTGCGGGGGTTCTATTTATCCTTATGATTAATAATAAATGCCTACGATGTACGTAGCTTGTGTATGTCTTAAACCAATGAGAGTAATACGGAAGTTCAATATTTAAATGTAGCCATCATGCCATCTTTTTAAGAAGGAAGATGAAAGCATTTTTGAGAGCATCCACCTGCGAGAGCGGGTTTATGGACATCTAGAAGAGAACGGCATATGTGGGACTATATAAAAAACTTACGTTTTATACGTAAGTTTTTTTGTTTTGAGAAGCCTTTTTGTCAGCACGCTGGAAATCATTTAAGTTTCGTTGTGTGGAAACAATAAAAAATATTAGAAATAAAATGAAACTCCTACTGATGAGAGCTTTACTTTATCATATCTGGCGATTCATCCCCCACCTCAAGCGCGAAGCGGTAGGTGGGGGGAGTGCAATGTTATCTGCATTCACCTGTAAATTCTCCATAATAAACATAGCACTTTCGGTCTTCATCAATCTCCCTTGAGTCTAAGGTGAATTCCATCAATATTCCATCCCTTTGAACGTACAAAATATCTGAATGTAGATACGTTAAGATTTCCTCATGATTCCATACATCTTTACTTTCTATCAAAATCGAATTTGCTCCTTGTAGTTCTCTAATCTCAAAACCTATATGGGAATATGTGGTTTCTGAAGAATCATCGAAGAATTTTTCTCTTTTGACATATAATACTGCAGTTCCGTCAGGATCCATCGCGGTCGCTGTTACGACATACGTATCTCCTTCTTTAATGAAATACTCACAAGTCATCCTTGCGACGGTTTCAGAGATAGGAATATTCGCATAGTTCCATAAGGCAGGATATTGTTTAGCTTCATCATTGAGTCGATATTCTAACCGCAATCGTAATCCCTCTTCCTTTTTCTTCTAATTTATCATGAATTCTTTTATAATAAAAATATAATATATAAAGGGGTGTGGGAAGGTGACAAAAACCAAATGGTTAGTAACAGGTGTTCTTACATCTTTAATGACCGGCACTTTAGCTGGCTGTACAAAAGATCTCCCTCCAAAACCAAATGATAAGAGCTGTTCCGATTGGGATTGGGATGATGAACTTGGCGTGTGGCGATGTGATGACAATCATTCAAGTTATCATGGGCATTATTATTACGGTGGTAAATATTATCAAAATAAATCAACTTTCAAAAATTCATCTGAATTTAAGTCCTATCAAGCTTCTTCTAATTTTAAAGGAGGAATTGGAAGCGGTTCAAAGGGCGGATTCGGAGGTTAAGTCATGTCGTTTTACATAAAGGAACGAAGTCAATTTTATTCAAGGTTCCCACATTTTTGGTCTGACTTATACGGGAGTGAGTATAGCCTTTTTCATGTTTTTGAAATAACAGAACAAACTATGAGGCATTTGCAATTAGCAACAGAACGAATGGGAAAAGTATTTTTTGAGACTGCTAGCCTTCTTCGGAACTTATCGGATGCTCAGCTTCTTGAACTTGGTTTTCCATCTTCAAGTCTGCCTTTTATCAGAATGAAATCTCTGTTTCCTGAATCTATTATTTCACGGTTTGATTTTGCTTTGACGAATGGTGGTATCAAAATGCTTGAGTTTAATAGTGATACCCCTACTTTTATCATGGAATGCTTTCAAATGAATGGACAGGTATGCAAAGAATTAGACTATCATGACCCAAACGAGAATCAGGAACGTCTTCTTTCTTCTGGTATCACAAAAGCTGTAATGGAGGCTGCTAAAGGAATAGAAATGCCAAACGTTGTCTTCACAGCCCATCATGAACATATAGAAGATTGGAATACTACTGCGTATTTGAGTCAGCTATGTCAGGTTAAAAACAAAATGGTGTCAATGTCAGAACTCAGAATTACTGACGATGCTTTGGTCGACAGAGACGGTGTGCCTATTGATATTTTGTATCGTCAAACATATCCTATTGAAGATTTGGTTGAGGACCGGGATCCTAATACCGGTGATTTTGTGGGGATTGAGTTACTGCAACTTGTAAAGGAAGGAAAGCTCTTTATTATAAATCCTGTTTCATCCTTTCTACTTCAGCCGAAATCGATTCAATGCCTGATTTGGGGATTAGCTGAGATAGGCGTTTTTTATACAAATGAGGAACGACAATGGATTAAGGAATATATGCTTCCTACTTACTTAGAACCAGATTTATTTTTAGGAAAAAGTTCTTTTGTTCAAAAACCTTCGTTCGGTAGAGAGGGTAACACGGTTATAATTCGTGACAAAGACACGAATATTGTGATTCAAAATTCATATCAAACGTATAAAAAAGAACTTCCTGTATTTCAAAAGTATATAAAGCTTCCGATTGTTTCCCTTGAGACTGAAAAAGGGAACGAGGAGTTGTCGTATGTGTTTGGATCGTTTTTAATTGCTGGAAAACCAAGTAGTATTGGTATACGGGCCGGTGGAAAAATTACGGGGAATGAATCTTATTATTTACCTGTAGGGATAAAAAAGGGGGATTATAAATGATGAACTTTTTACTTTATTTAGTGGTTTCACTCGGCCTTTTATGTATTGGTCTTTTTCTTATGGAATTGACAACAAAAGTGAAGGAATTTTCGTTAATGGCTAAAGGGAATAGAGCAGCAAGCTATGCACTTGGAGGGAGACTTCTTGGTCTTGCCATCGTCTTGTATTCGACTGCTGCCCATTCTATTTCACTTATGGATATGGTTTTATGGGGAGCGATTGGGATTTTAGCGCAGATTGTTGTATTTTATTTAGCCGAATGGTGCACACCGCGTTTTAATATCAATCAAAGCATTGAAGAAGATAACCAGGCCGTCGGACTTTTCCTTATGTTTTTATCAATTTCCATCGGAATCGTGATTGCTGGGTGTTTAACATATTGAAAAACACGTTGTAGAAAAGCATGGAGATGTTGAAGTGTATCTTCTTCAGGCTTGTCACCTTGAGAAAAAGAGCATACAAAATCTTAAACAATTAGTATTAGAATAAGAGTGTTCCTGGCCTAAATCACTTTCTAGGAAATACTTATTGTAATAAGGAAAAGTTTGAATTCAAAGTATTGACATCTATTTTAAATAAGAGTAACATTTTCTATGTAATTAAATATGTCTCTGTTAGGTGAGGCTCCTGTATAGAGAGATGCTACTGCCCAAAAATGTCGAGAGACGCCAATGGGTCAACAGGAATGATCGAATTAAGGTCTTTCTTAATGTAGCTGGTGAAGAACCTATGCTATACAGTGCTAAAGCTCGGCGAGGGAGAGGTGCGATTGTTTTTAATATAAGCTACTATAATGTAGTTTTATTAAACTTCGCTTATTTGCGTATGTTCAGACCTTTACTCGTTTCCGGGTAAAGGTCTTTTTAGTAAGGTTATATTTTGTAAGAATATACATAATAAAAAATTTATGAGGAGGTGAGGAGCAATGTCAGCTTCGGACTCGGTTCCGTTACCCATATATTTCAAAAAAAGAATGCGTTATGTAGGTAGGAAGCGAATTGTTCCTCCCCCTATATCTGTAAATAGATAAGTCGAGAAACAATAAGTTTCTTCCTGCGTACGCCAAGGAGGAGACGGACGATGTTATATGTAAATAAACGAGATGGAATGATAGACAACGTAACTCACAAAGGGAAAGAAATTTTACAGAAAAACAATGAAATGTTAGTGGAAGTTGCGATTCGAGATGTGAAATCGGTATATGCTTATTTTAAAACAACAAGAAATGGTCTTTCCGTGAAAGAAGCAAAAAAACGTATCGCGCAATATGGGAAAAATGAACGATATGCAAATAAAAAAATCATGCTGGCTTATATCATGATGAAGTTGATTGAAAAAGTAAGTCTGTTTGAAAAGGAAACGAATCAAACGAGTGCAACAACATCAAAAACAGTTGCTGTTTTAAGAGTAGTAAATGATAAAGCAAATGGAGTAGATACAGATTCTGAAATGATGAATATTCCTGTAGAAGAATTGGTTCCAGGTGATGTAATTTGTCTTTCCGCAGGTGATACTGTACCAGCTGATGCCCGCATTATTTACGCGAAAGATTTATTAGTAAATGAATCTCCTTTAACAGGAAAAGAAATGCTTGTAGAAAAATATGAAAGTTGTTATCATATCGAAAAAAAGCGATTTATGCCGTTAAAACGCATAAAAGATTACAATCCACTTTATCTTGAGAATTTATGCTACAAAAGCACCCATATTGTTAATGGAACAGCAAAGGCAGTTGTTGTTTCAACTGGAAATAATACGTATGTAGAACTATTACATCAATATTGTAAGTAATCTTTATAGATGCTAAATGGAGTAAATCATTGTATAATAAAAAGTACAATCATCATTGATTATTTATAACCTTGCGTCATGACGTGAGGTTTTTATTTTTGTCATTAGGAGAGGAATTATGAAAAAAGTATTATTAGTAGATGGTATGGCACTATTATTTCGTGCTTTTTATGCAACAAGTGTCTACGGACAATTTATGAAAAGACAAGATGGTACTCCGACAAACGGGATTCATGGTTATATGAAGCATTTATTAACAGCGTCTGGGACAATTGAGCCGACTCATATTGTAACGTGCTGGGATATGGGGAGTACAACTTTTCGAACAGAAGCGTTTTCAAACTATAAGGCGAATCGCGGGGCACCGCCAGAAGAATTAATTCCACAATTCGATTTAGTGCAAGAAATGACTGCGCATTTATCTATTCCAGTCATTGGTATGAAAGGATATGAAGCTGATGACTGTATTGGAACATTAGCAAAAGCGTATCAAAATGAAGCAGAAGTGTTTATTTTAACGGGTGATACAGATTTGCTGCAGCTTGTTGATACAAATATTACAGTTATGCTCCTTCGCAAAGGAATTGGAAACTATGAATATTACACGCCTGAAAAAATTATCGAAGAAAAAGGTGTACAGCCGTGGCAAATTGTTCACGCAAAGGCATTTATGGGTGATTCAAGTGACAATTATCCAGGAGTAAAGGGCATTGGTGAAAAGACAGCATATAAGCTCATTCAAGAGCACGGAACAGTTACAGCTGTTTTAGAAAACATTACACTATTAACGAAAACACAGCGTACAAAAATTGAAAATGACTTAGACAATTTGCATATGTCATTACAACTTGCACAAATTCATTGTGAAGTGCCAATTTCTTGCGAATTAGAAGAAGCTCTTCACACAATTGATATAGAGAAAATACGATTCGTTTGTGAGCAAATGAATTGGGGCAGACCTGAAATGTTTGTAAATATGTTATAAAGTGAAACTTCTATCAGCGAGGGTTTTTCTTCATCGCTCACTGATGGAAAGCCCGCCAAAAAGTAGCGGGATAAAAAGTGGTTCTTGAAAAGGATTTATTTTAGAATATAGATAACGCCCAATCAAACTATACATTTGATTGGGCGTTATTATTTATATTTAAAACATTTCAACTAGATATGGTTTCTACCATATCTAGTTTTTTTAGATTGATTGTAAAGGTAGTAAACAAACTGTTGGAAGAGTTATGTTTCAATCGCAAAGCTATACACATATTGACTCATGAAAAAATATACATAGTTTTCATTTAAAATTCAAATGGATTTCACACAAATCTTTTATTATTACACAATACAGATAATTAATTATCTTTTATATAAATGAAACTTTTCATATCAATCAAGGAGGAAATTAAGTATGCGAAAAAAAATAAGAAAATCCTTTAAACAATTACTAATAGAAAATAAACAATTATTATTGAATGATAAGGAGAACATAAGAGAAATTGAAGAAAAAATTGAAAAACGACATGTATCATATGGAGCGGTGAGTAACTGAGTAAAGGAAAGTTTTTGATCAGGAAAATCCACATAATAAAGAGTTAATCTATAAATCTTGGATATACATTCAAATGAAAGCAGTGCAACTTAAGGTGTTGCTAATTCGAAAGTCCTTTCAGTGATAATCTGAAAGGACTTTGTTTATCTAACTTATTATTGGAAAGGATGTTAAAAAAACTTTATTTGTGGTCGATTTCTTGTAAATGAGTGAGTAAACGACTATGAATACGTAACAAAGTTTGAATATCTTCTTGTGGCATTTTTTCTAATGCAATCATCATTGCACGATAAGAGGATGAATTTTCGATAGATTTTTTTGCGATTTCTTTTCCTTCAGAAGTGACGTTTAATTTGAGTTCTCTTCGATCTTCTTGAGATTGTGCTCTTTCTACCAATCCGAGCTGGAAGAGTCCCTCTACACTTACACTTACTGTACTTTTAGGTAAAGAAAGCATTTCTGCTACTGCTTTTAAAGTAAGGTCTGGTTTTGTATAAATAGTGTTTAAAATCCCCATTTGAGATACCGTCAATCCTAAGCTAGCAGCATTTTGTTGGGTGAATGAAACAATTGTTTTTTGAATCTCTAAAAATGATTGCATGATTTTTGTGGTTGTATGTAAATCGTTATTCGCCATCGTTAATCCTTCTTCCTATGTATTTAGTTCGTTTTTAAACAGTTCAATATTAAACTAAATAAAATGAATAATCAACGAATTTTATTTTTTATCCTGCTATTCGCGGGCGGTCATACCCTCGCCTTAAGGTTATGAGGGATTAGAAGAAGATAGCTACTTGATTGGTTCAACTAACCATTGGTGGGGGAAACCGCTAATAGAAGTTTCACTTTATTTTTCAGAAAAACAGGAGATTCTACAGCAGTTTTCAAAGAAAATTCATTCTCATAACGCTCGAAAACATGTATGATAGAGAGTGGAGAATTTTTCAAATTAGGTGGGGACATCATGCAAACAGTTCAAGATTACCTTTCATTCTTACATACAAAAGGATTTAAATTATCAGAGGAAGCACAAGGATTTATTATGTTTGGTCAAGGATATACAGGTTCATCTGATAGAATTGTGAATGTGGCGATTGAAGCGACGATTAAGCATCAATTACAGTTTGATGGTAGTTACTTTATTGCTTTGTTAGAACGATTAAATGAAGAGAAAATTACCGATAAAAAAAGCGCGGTGGCTTTTATGCGGAAGTTACAAACATAACTTCATGCAGCCTGCGCTTCTTTTTTTTGTTTATTTGGGAGTTCCACAAAGATCATTCCTAAGAAAATGCAAATGCATCCGATGATAGCTGATACTGACAATTGTTCATTCGCAACAAGAACACCTGTGATTGCAGCAAAGACTGGCTCCATTGCGAAAATAATGGCAACGCGGGTCGGTGACGTGTACTTTTGTGCTGTTGTCTGAATAAAGAATGCAAGAGAAGTAGCAAATATCGATGTTAGCAATAATGCAAACAAAAATGAGCGATTCGTCCATAATGATAGCGAAAATAATTTCTCCCAATCTTCAAACAAAAACGCACAAATAGAAGAGAAGAGTCCAACTGCTAATATTTGTGTTGTACTTAATAATAGCGGAGACACCTTTTTTGAAAAGAATCCATTTACAAGTATGTGAGCAGCAAATGCTACAGCGCAACCTAAGATAAGCAGGTCTCCTATATTCAATTGAAAAGAATCTCCAGCTGTTAATAAGAACAATCCAATTGTAGCTACTGTAATTCCGAGTACAATAAATATATTCGCTTTTTGCTTTAAAAAGATAAACGATAAAACAGGTACCATGACAATACTAAGCCCTGTTAAAAATCCTGCTTTAGAAGAAGTTGTATATAATAAGCCGAATGTTTGTAACAAGTAACCAATAAATAAAAAGAATCCGACTATGATACCAGCGGAGCTACTATACCTTGCGCGTTTAATAGGTATTTTTTTTATAGAAATGAGCTGAATAACCAGTAAAATAAGTCCAGCTAATAAGAACCGTACAGCATTAAAAGAAAATGGACCGACAAATGACATAGCATTTTGAACGACAACAAACGTAGCTCCCCAAATAAAGGCAACGAACAACAATGCGAGAGGAGCAATCCACTCTTTTCTCAATACACTACCCCCGTTCATTTTTTAAAATTGCTTTTCGCGCTAATTCATCTGCTACTTTATTTTGACTGCTTGGAATCCACTTCATAAAAAAGAGATCAAATTGCTGGGTCATTTGCAATGCTTCTTCTAAAAGTGGTGCATATAAGGGATTCTTCGCATATTGTTTTTCAACAGCTTGTTCTACAAGCTGAGAATCTGTTCGAAACGATACAATTTTATAATTATGTTCGGTGCAATATTTTAATGCAGCAAGTAATGCGTGATACTCAGCTTCATGATTGCTCATAACTCCAAGTGGAACAGAAAGCTGCACAGGCGGTTGAATACCTTTGATAAAAACCCCAGCGCCAGAAGGACCAGGGTTTCCTTTTGATGCACCATCAATGTACACTTCAATCAAATTGAAAACCTCCGATTAACCGATTGTAATGCTATAGCGGCATGTAAATGTTTCATTCGCTTTTAACATTTGAATTCCTTTTTTTTCTGTAAAGTCTTTTACGGGCTCTACTTCATCAGCAATGCCATACCAAGGTTCAATACATAGAAACGGTGCGCCGTCTCCAGGTGTCCACACACCCACAAATGGAAATCCTTCAAATGCTACTTTAATAAATTTATTATGTTTGTGAGAGCGGATGGCAATTTCGTTTTTGTTCATGTTTTCAAAAATAAGCGCATCGTTTTTAAATAAATCGTATGTAAGTGGAAGTTCGGTTGTTTCTTCTGCTACTATGAGTTTATTTTTAGAAAGAAATGGTCCTTCTAATACGCTTGTTTCTAAGTGCTCTAGAGTGCTGAAAGATAAGTAGTAATCTGTGAAAGATTCATTTGATAGTAAAGGACAATTAAAACCAGGGTGTCCTCCAATTGAAAAATACATTTCTTTTGTGCTTGGATTGATTACTTCATATGTTACGTATACAGATGTTTCATGTAATTCATAAGAAACGAGTAATTCAAATGCAAACGGATAGTTTTGTAATGTTTCTTCATTACTCGTTACTACGTATGTAATTTTTGATTCACTTTGTTCTTTTATTGTAAATGTTAGATCGCGAGCAAATCCATGCTGTGTTAACGAATAAGATTTTCCATCAACATAATATGTATTATCTACTAATCTTCCGACGATTGGGAATAAAATGGGAGCACGTCGTCCCCAATACTTTGAATCCCCTTGCCACATATATTCTGTACGATCTTCTTTTAAGCGAATGCTTTGTAATTCTGCACCTTTTTCAGAAATAGAAACGATCATTTTTTCATTTTGAATCGTTGCTGTCATGAACAAACCCTCCTAAATCTTTCATGTTTTTTATTATACGTCCTATAAAAAGAAAAGGATAGTTTATCCCGCATTAACGGGCAGTAATACTCCCACCTCAAAATTCGGTGAAAGCATTGTCCAGCTCTAGCGGCTAGAATCTCCGGTCGTTTCGCCCCCTCGGACGAGGCAAAAAGCGCCTCTCTGTCGGGGGCTCCAACGCCCTGCAATTCTGAACGAGCCGCTGCCGCTTTTCTAAAGAAGTTAGATGGGAGATAAACTGCCCGTAAAAGCCCGATTGGTTCAACTAATAATCAGTGGGGGATGAAGAAAACCCCCACTGATTAAAGTTT
>NZ_NTTM01000002.1:0-224659 GCF_002560985.1 Bacillus sp. AFS018417 | reverse complement strand
AACTTTTTGGGTTCACTTCACAAATGAAGGTTCCCCTAATTACTATATAAAAATCAACATTTAAATTTAACAGAGCCTAATTAAAAAAGTGTGAATCTAGATGGTCACTATCATCATTGCCTCTATTCTATGCTTTGCTTGGAATATAGAGAAAAGGGAGATGTGAAATATGACAAATTCCACATTAGAAATGTATGACTACCATGTATGGGCGACTCAAAAAATGATTAATCGATTAAAAGAACTGCCTCAGGATATTTACACCAAGGAAATACAGAGTATTTTTCCTTCTATATCAAAAGCGTTATCTCATATTTATCTCACCGATCACTTATGGTTAAATGTGATTTCTGGTAAAAGTATGAATGAAGCATTCGAATTAGTAAATCAATTAATAGAGCAAACAGAGTCAAAAAATATCGAGGAAATGGAGAGTAGCTTTTTCGATTTATCAAAGAGGTATAAAGCCTTTCTGAGTGTTCAGGAAGGTATGGAAAAAGTAATTGTAGTTGATAATCCATATGCTGGTTTACTTACAACTTCTATTTCTGAATCTATACTACACGTCGTTACTCATGGATCTTATCACCGCGGTAATATCGCAGCTATGTTACGACAACAAGGTCACGCTTCCGTTATGCAAGATTATGGTCTTTATTTGTATAAGAAGTAATCTTCTATTAGGGAAAATGAGTACCTTTATTTTGTATTTAGCTTGTAATGTAGAAGAAAGGGAGAAATAAAAACAAAAGTGAGCACAACAACCTGTGCTCACTTTCTCTATACTTATTTTAAGTTCTCAGGATTTAATGCTTCTAATTCAGGTACAACGAAGCGGCCATCTTTACGGATTAATACGTCGTCGAAGTAAATTTCTCCGCCGCCGTATTCAGGGCGTTGGATGCATACTAAATCCCAGTGGATGTTAGAGTTGTTGCCGTTCCATGCATCTTCGTATGCTTGTCCTGGTGTGAAGTGGAAGCTGCCGTCGATTTTTTCATCGAATAGAATATCGCCCATTGGATGTAAAATGTATGGGTTTACGCCAATTGCGAATTCACCAACGTAGCGTGCGCCTTCATCTGTATCGAAAATTTTGTTAATGCGTTCTGTATCGTTTGCAGTTGCTTCAACGATTTGACCGTCTTTAAATGTAAGTTTTACATTTTCGAACATGTAACCGTTGTACGGAGATGGTGTGTTGTAAGAAACTGTACCGTTAACAGAATCACGAACAGGCGCAGAGTATACTTCGCCGTCTGGAATATTTAAGTGACCAGCACATTTAATTGCTGGAATGTCTTTAATTGAGAATGTTAAGTCAGTTCCAGGTCCAACAAGACGTACTTTGTCTGTTTTGTTCATTAACTCAACAAGATTGTCCATCGCTTTATCCATTTTAGCGTAGTCTAAGTTACATACATCAAAGTAGAAATCTTCAAATCCTTCTGTGCTCATTTTTGCAAGCTGTGCCATAGAAGCGTTTGGATAGCGAAGTACAACCCATCTTGTTTTTGGAACACGAATGTCTCTATGTACTTTTTTACCTACTGTGTTGCCGTAAATTTTCATGCGTTCGCTTGGAACGTCAGCTTGTTCATTTACGTTATCACCAGAGCGAAGGCCGATATAAGCATCCATATCCTTCATTACGCTTGCTTCATATGCAGCGATTTGCTCGAAATGTTCTTCTGTTGCACCCATCATTAAAGAGCGGTCTACTTGATGATCTTTTAATAGTACGAATGGATAACCACCAGCTTCATATGCAGCTTTTACAAGTGCTGTTACAAGCTCTTTTTGTAAGCCGAAGTTTTCGATTAACACTTTTTCGCCTTTTTGTAAACGAATAGAGTAGTTAATTAAATTTTTTGCTAATGTTTCAATACGTGGGTCTTTCATATGTAAAGCCTCCCTTATATATGTATCCTTTCTTATTGTAACCTACTTGTCCGAATTTGTTTAATAATTTAGGTTGCATTTGCCAAACAAATATGAAAATTAATACGAAATATGGAACAATTAGAATGAAACGGAAAATGATTGTATAATAGGAGAAAACATAAAAAGATAAAGGAGTGATTCGTATGCAAATTCTTTTATACGTCAGTGTAGCCATTATCGCAATTGCGTTTGCCGTATTAGTTGTATATGTATGTAAGACTTTAGTATCTGTCCAAAAAACGTTAGAAAATGTAGCAAGTACGATGGAAGGTCTTGAAAAACAAATGCAGGGTATTACTGTGGAAACAGAGCAGCTTCTTCATAAAACAAATGCATTAGCAGAAGATATTCAACAGAAATCACAGTCGTTAAATAAAGTTGTGGAAGGTGTAGAGGGAATTGGAACAACGATTCATTCTTTAAACACAAGACTACGCAGCGTTTCTGATTCTGTTGCAGATCAAGTAGAAAATAATGCAGATAAAGTAGCACAAGTGGTGCAATGGAGTAATGCGGTCATTGATGTGTACAATCGCTTTCGTGCAAAAAAGAAAGAGGATGAAGTAGAGCAGTTTGAAAAGCCAGAGAAAAAACCGAAAAAAGAAAAGAAATTACCGCGACTTCCGATTCGAATGAGAGGCGAATGAAATGAGCATGACGAAGATTGAAACAATGGAGCAATTTGAGGAATTAACAGCAAGTAAAGAGCCGTATATCTTGTTTAAACATAGTACAACATGTCCAATTAGTCACGGTGCTTTCACAGCGTTTCAAGAATATCGTAGTGAAGAGCAAGCTGTACCGGCATATTATTTATATGTGCAAGATGCACGTCCTGTTTCAAATAAGGTTGCCGAGCATTTTGAAATTAGACATGAATCACCACAAGTATTATACATAAAAGATGGTAAAGTGCTATGGCATGCATCGCATTGGAAAATTACAAAGCAAGCGTTACAAGAGAATATAAAGTGAAACTTCCATCAGTGGGGGGTTTTTCATCCTCCACAGATGGTTAGTTGAACCAATCGGGCTCTTACTGCCCAAAAGTAGCGGGATAAAATAAGAGAAAGCAAGCAAATGTGCTTGCTTTTTTAATTTTCTAAAAATAATATTGACGTACCATGCGTTTTACGATTAAATTAAGAAAAAATAACGATTCCATACGCAGTCTAATGCGAAGTGTATGAAGTGACATCCGCATATGTATCATATATAATAAGTTATCTTATGAATGATATTTATATCTTTTTATTAGTATACATATAAAATTTGAAAGAGGTGGCTTTATTATGGCATCACAGGAATTAGATCGTTTACGTTCTCAAATTGATGAAAAGAACTTACAAATTTTAAAATTATTAAATGAGCGCGGTCGTCTTGTACAAGAGGTTGGTAAATTAAAAGAAGTACAAGGTGTGAAACGTTTTGATCCAGTACGCGAGCGCAAAATGCTCGATTTAATCGCAGAAAACAATGATGGACCATTCGAAACATCAACGCTTCAACATTTATTTAAACAAATTTTTAAAACAGGTTTAGAATTGCAAGAAGACGATCATCGTAAAGCACTTCTTGTATCTCGTAAGAAAAAGTCAGATGATACGATTGTTGATATTAAAGGTGAAAAAATTGGTGATGGCAATGCTCACTTTATTATGGGACCATGTGCAGTTGAAAGTTATGAGCAAGTTCGCCAAGTAGCGGAAGCAATGAAAGAACAAGGATTAAAACTTATGCGCGGCGGTGCATTTAAACCGCGTACATCACCATATGATTTCCAAGGTCTTGGTGTTGAAGGGCTGAAAATTTTACGCCAAGTAGCAGATGAGTATGATTTAGCTGTAATTAGTGAAATTTTAAATCCAAATGATATTGAAATGGCGCTTGATTACGTAGATGTAATTCAAATTGGTGCGCGCAATATGCAAAACTTTGAACTATTAAAAGCCGCTGGTTCTGTCAATAAGCCCGTATTATTAAAACGCGGATTATCCGCAACGATTGAAGAGTTTATGTATGCGGCAGAATATATTATTGCACAAGGGAACGGCGATATTATTTTATGTGAGCGCGGCATTCGTACGTATGAGAAAGCAACGCGAAATACATTAGATATTTCTGCTGTACCAATCTTAAAGAAAGAAACGCACTTGCCGGTTGTTGTAGATGTAACACATTCGACAGGACGCCGTGATTTATTATTGCCAACTGCAAAGGCAGCGATGGCAATCGGAGCAGATGCGATTATGGCAGAAGTGCACCCTGACCCAGCTGTAGCACTTTCAGATTCAGCGCAGCAAATGGATATTCCAGAATTTAATGCATTTATGAACGAATTAAAAGCATTTCGTATGAGATAAAGTGAAACTTCCGTTAGTGGGGGTTTTCTTCATCCTCCACTGATGGTTAGTTGAACCAATCGGGCTCTTACGGGCAGTTATCCCCCACTTAGCTTCTTCGTTTTCTCTGAATCTTGAGGTGGGGGCCTTACTGCCCGTTAGTGCGGGATAAAGTGAAACTTCCATCAGTGGGGGCTTACTGCCCGCGAATAGCGGGGTAAGAATGGCTTCAAAATCTATGCAGTTAAATGCTGCATAGATTTTTTTCTGGAAAATAAGTATTTTTCTATTTAAAATATGAAAATATAAGAAAAGGAACGAATTTTTTCGAAACTTTTTCGGGAAAATATTGTCTCAATCCTTATTTGTATCGTATCATTAGTAAAAGGGCTCGGGAGTGACATCTTCAAGTAGAGTGGATGTCTTTTTTTTCATTCAAGTTAACCGATACATAGTATATAGATAAATTTTATAAAGGAGTGTGTGAAAAGATGAACGTAACAATTTATGATGTAGCGCGCGAAGCAAATGTCTCAATGGCAACAGTATCACGTGTTGTGAACGGCAATCCAAATGTAAAACCGACAACAAGAAAGAAAGTACTAGAGGCGATTGAGCGCCTTGGCTACCGTCCAAATGCAGTAGCACGAGGATTAGCAAGTAAGAAAACAACAACAGTAGGGGTTATTATTCCAGATATCTCTAACACGTTTTATTCAGAACTTGCACGTGGTATCGAAGACATCGCAACAATGTACAAATATAATATTATTTTAAGTAACTCAGACCAAAACAAAGAGAAAGAGTTCCATTTATTGAATACAATGCTTGGTAAGCAAGTGGACGGCATCGTATTTATGGGAGAAGATATTACAGACATTCATGTAGAAGAATTCAAAAAATCTCCTGTTCCAATCGTACTTGCGGCATCATTTGATGAGCAGAACATTACACCATCTGTAAATATTGATTACACACAAGCAGCATATGATGCAATGAAGCATTTCTTAGAGCAAGGTCATACACGCATTGCTTTCGTATCTGGTCCTTATGTTGATAAAGCAGGCAGCGCGAAAAAATTACAAGGGTATAAACGAGCATTAGAAGAAGCTGGTATTGCTTACGATGAAGAGCTTGTTGTTGACGGTGATTATACATACGATTCAGGTATGGAAGCATTAGATAAGCTATGGGAACTTGCTGAAAAGCCAACAGCAGTATTCGTATCCTCTGATGAAATGGCATTAGGTGTGATTCATGCAGCTCAAGATAAAGGTCTAAACGTGCCTAACGATTTAGAAGTACTTGGTTTTGACAATACACGTCTTGCAATTATGGTACGCCCGCAGCTTTCAACAGTTGTACAACCAATGTATGACATTGGAGCAGTTGCAATGCGCTTATTAACAAAATACATGAACAAAGAAACAGTAGAAGATCATACTGTTATCTTACCGCACAGTATTAAGTTTAGAGATTCAACAAAGTAATAAGGAGAAAACTCGTGGAAATACAACCACGAGTTTTTTTATTTTATAAAGAGTTCAATAGTCGCTGTGACATTTGTTTTTAGATGGAAGTTTCGCTTTACCACTATTTCTAATGTATAATGATTATAAAGTGAAACTTCCATCAGTGGGAGATCATACTGTTCGTGAATAGCGGATAAAACTATGTGAGGGGGAGATGTGAAATGATAATTCTTTGGGGAATTACGCTTTGTGTGACGGCTATATTCGCTTATATGACGTTAAAGCAGAGTGGTATGAGACGCTTTATTCCTGGTGGTGTTTTGGCAGGGATAGCCCTAATCACATACGTTACTTCGATTTTTTTAGAAAGCGCTGGAGAACAAATACATGACAGTTTTGTGTTTTTTTCTATTACATTATTTGTAGGCGCTATTATTATTTTACTTGTCGCAGGTATTATTTTGTTTATTCATACAAACTCAGAAACGCTATAAAATGGAACTTCCATCAGTGGGGGGATTCATCCCCCACTGATGGAAAGTTCTCACCAATCGGGCTCTTACTGCCCAAAAGTAGCGGGATAAAAAAGAGAGCAGATCTATGTCTGCTCTCTCTTTGTCTATTTCATTATGCCTTGTCTCTTGATGCATTTTGCTGTTTTAATAAATCACGAATTTCTGTAAGAAGCGCTTCTTCTTTCGATAAAGCAGCTGGTACTTCTTCTTTCTTCTCTTCTTCTTTTTTGAATGATAGTTTGTTGAATAGTTTAATGAATAAGAAGATAGAGAATGCAATGATAAAGAAGTCAACAATAGTTTGAATGAATGCACCATATTTTAATGTTGCATCACCTACTGGATAAGAAAGACCCGTAAAGTCAACGCCACCTAGTAAAATTCCGACCAATGGCATAATAATATCATTTACTAATGAAGAAACAATTTTACCAAATGCGCCACCGATTACTACCCCGACAGCTAAATCCATGACGTTCCCTTTTAAAGCGAACTTTTTAAACTCGTTCCACATTTATAATTCCCATCCTTTTCACAATTATGTATAAAATTATTAGTTCTATCCCATACATTGTATATAGATTTAAGGTAGAAATAAAGAGTAAAAGGGAATGAAAGTGAATTCGGAAAACTGAATGCGTTTTCCTTTTTTTGTATTTGTTAACGATACGACAAAGCTTGCTTTCCTAACGCATCCCAAGATTGAATAAACGTTTCTTTGTTTACCTTCAGTGCTTTTTTCTCCGTTAAAGGATCATTAATATAAACGTATCCATCTTCAAAGCCTACGAGTACAACAGCGTGTAAATCTAGAGGAGCTGTAATGTTTTCGTTTCCATGTTTCCAAGACGCCCATTTGTCAGGAAGTTTGTAATCCCCTGTTGTCCAAACTACTGCAGGTTTACCTATGTTGATTTGAGCTAGCACATCATCAAAAGATTTTCTTGTTAAATTTACTGTGCGATTTGGAAGATACTGTTCCATTAATTGTTGTAGCGGTTCAACGTAAACAGCAAATCCCATAGTTTTCCCTGTTATATCTCCAACGAATCCTTCTTTAGGGTTTCCCCATTGAAGAATGTCTCCGTCTTTGCTGACAGATGGCGGATCATTGTCTTTTTTTATATTATTTGCTAACTGCATTTTATCGACTTTCACGCCAGCATGTTGCAGTACCATCGCTAAGCTCGTCACTTCACAGCCGAATTTCAGCTCAGGTTTTTGAGGTATGAGCGGTACATCTAAAATAACCTTTTCTTGTTTTGGAGGAGTTGGAGGTTGTAGTGGTTCGTTTGAGGGCGATGAATATTTCACATTTTTCGTTAATTCGGCTTCTTCATATTTGGGATGAGATGCATGCTTTTCAGTGGAAGCCTGTTTAGTAGAATAGCCTGTCATAAATGTAAATAGGGTATACAAAATTAGAAATCTTTTCATAGCGTTCACCTTCTTTATGTAGTGCGGTACATGGTGTAATGATAGCGTTTTTTATTAAGTTCTTTCATTTCTCATGAAAATATGCAAAAGATACAGGATTCGGTTGAAGAGTAAAAAAAGAGAAATTCCTCTCAGTGAGAAGATGAAGAACTTCTTTACTGATAGGGATTTCTCTTTATTGACGCACTTAATTCTGTACTTGCTTGTCTTCCCAAGCTTCAAATGAAAACGGAATTCCAACCATTTTAGCAGTCAACTCATCGTACGATACTAAATCTTTTTTTGACAATTCTTTTAATGAGCGTTTTCCCATTGCTCTTAATGCCATTTTTATTTCTTCTACACTTGCGGTTAAAAACTTTTCAGCAGATTTTACTCCATCTTCGACATTAAATTGATCTTTAAATTTCCCGTTGTACCAAACAGCTTGTGTCGGTGGCTCAAAAGGAAGTGCATTGAAGGATTGAGTATGTGAGAGAGAAAATAACATTGCAGAGCCAAGATACACGGCATCAGCGCCGAGTGCGAGCACCTTCAAAAAATGTCCAGGGACTAAAAGTCCTCCGGAGACAATTAAGCTTATTTCTCCTTTCTTATTTCTTTTTTCTAAATGATTCACAGCACGAACGACTGCATGCAATGTTGGAATACCAAAATCATCGCATAAAATAGGTGGAGCCTCTTTCATCGCTGCCTGTCCTCCATCAATCGCGATAAAATCAACACCTTGGTCAATTAAATGATCAATATCTTCTTCAATCTTTCCGCCTGCCCCTATTTTCACACCAATGGGGACACCGCCAGATAAACTCCTTAGTTCCTCAACTAGTTCTTTTATATCCCTTAATGTTTGATTTTCAAAAAAATGTTCAAAAATCACAGCATCCTCATTTTCCTTAAGCCCCATCACTTCGCGAGCACGACCTGTTAAATCTTTAGGCTCGATTTTCTGGCCCATCCCGGCTAGTGCCCCTTGACCAAGTTTAATTTCGATCATGTTAGCACGCTTAATCACTTCTTTTTCCTTTGCCCATGCTGTTTTCGAAAACTGTAAAATATACTTCCCGGCTGTGTCTAACTCTTCAGGCAAGATTCCTCCTTCACCAGAATTAATCGCTGTTCCTGCATTTTTAGCTGCTTCTACTAATGAAAGCCTTGCTTGTTCACTAAGCCCTATCCCATAGCCCATCCCACTAATCATTAGAGGGATTTGAACTTCCAGTGGTTTTTTTGCTTTTGGTCCAATGGTTATTTTTAGATCAATTTCTTCTTCACCATCAATTGGAAATGGTGTCGTTTGTGCAGGAATAAAGGTTATCGGATCCAAGTGTGGCCATTTTTTGGAAGATCCAGCAAGTGGTCGCTGAAGGACGCTGCCTGTTTCTGCGCGCAAGCTATTTTCCAGCATATTTTGAATGCCCATATGCCTTAGAGTTGGTATCAACTCTGTAATATTTTCTTGATAATTATCGGTTAAAATAATTTTTCCGTACTTCTTCACCGTTAGTTCTATGATCCAACGCCAACCAATAAATAGGAATAATAATAGAACAAATACAATGGACAACATTGCAAACGCTATATAAATAAAAATGTTCGGCATATTCACTTCTCCGCTATAAATTAAATAGTTGTTATTATCATTATTCCTCAAAGAGCGATAATTATCATTTGATATGAAACACTGTACGGAAAAATATAACAATAAAGTTGTTTAAACCTAAAGGCTATTCAGCGATTGCGGCTAATTGTTGAATAGCAAACTTCATACAATTACTATTAGGTAATTAGTCTTTTTTCGAATTAACGTTCCTTGTTATTATTTCAGATATTATTGTATCTTGTAACTCTACATTCTCTAGTTTTTTTTATAGAAAAAAAATAAAATATACCTCCGATCATCCAGTAAGGCTCCCAGAGTACCAATCTCCAGAAGGTGGCATATCTATCTAATTCAAGGTTTAAAACACCAATTGCACTCAAGGATATTGTTATGAAATTGAACAAACCGTATAAAAAAAGTAAAAGTCCACAAATTTTTATTATGAGATAGAGCGACTTTTGAATCCGAGAATTTCCCCATTTCATTAACAACATGATGAGCAATACTACTCCGAGCAATTTTATGAATCCAGTTATCCAAACGATTGCTATAAACGATGGTGTTGGATGTAATGCCATTTCATAAATTGCACCTCCTAGGGATCTAACACCAAACATGCCCCCCGCTGCCCAATAGAAACTCAAGCCAGAAAATAGTAGTGACCATATCACTCCTAAATACAAAAAATACTTATTGGTTTCCATAAAAATGGCTCCTCGTATTAAAATAACAATGCTCCTTTATCCCATTTTGAAGCATTATACTTGGCCACTTCCTTCTTTTAAAGAATGATAGAACGCTGTAGTAACAGATAAAAATTTCTCTTTCTCTTCTAAAAAGGGATAATGATTGCTGTGTTCAAAAGAAATAAAAGAAGAGTTTCGTATGCCTTGATGTATTTGTAGGGAAGAGGCAATGGGACATTGAACATCGTGTTTTCCACAAATGATTAACGTTTTTGTTGTTACGCTAGAAAGGTGTTCTCTTAAATCAAAGCTACGAAATTCTTTTGAAAAATAGTTCATACGGCTTGCGGCCATCGTCTTATGAATAGGTTTTGAAAAGTATGTTTCATATTGCTCTGGATGGTATAAAGATAGCTTCGCACGCTTGACTGATAAGGCATTTCTTTCTTCTTTTGTAAGATGTGGTAGTTTCAAATCTTCAATCAGTTGCTGCATATATGCAAACTGCGGATGATCCGGATGATAAATGCAGTCTTTTGTTTTTGTGTAATCGCTGGCAGCAGCGCCAACTACTACTAAAGATTGTAATGACTGCGGATGGTTTATCGCGTACATTAGTCCAAGCATGCCGCCGGTAGAGTGTCCTGCGAAATGCCATGATGAAATGCGGAGCGCTTCACGAATTGCTTCTAGGTCTTCAACTGTTTCTTCCATACTTAATTCTTCTTCTTTACAAGTAGTTACTGAATGACCTGCATCTTTTAGGTTGATTAATATAACTTGATGTGATGATGTAAAGCTATCGGCAAAGTAATCTCCTGTTTCATTAAACTGTGAATATAGGTGTGTTACACAGAGGGGTTCTCCGTTTCCTTTTGAAAATAGTTCAAAAGTACCACGCTTTGTATGGATGAGTTGTTGTGTCCACATAAAAAATCACCCTTCATAAAAAAGAATAGGAGCAAATCTCCTATTCTTTTATTTAATATAATGCCTTTTTTGTATTATTCCGAATAATTTCAAGAGACTTTGCCACGGTTAATGCGTTTTTTTCTTCGATTTCTGGTTTTCGAGGGATAGGATTATACATGTTGTTAGGGTCTTCCCATGTGAGGGGAAGTTCAGTTGTTGCTTGTCCTTTCCAAGCTTCAATCCATTCTGGAGGGAGATAACCTGAGATGTTCTGGATGTTATTCATTTCGAGCCAAATGAGTGCCCAAGCTCTTGGAACGACGCGCCACATATCATAGCCGCCGCCACCGACTGCAATCCAGCGACCATTGCAATATTCATGAGCAATTTCATGAGCAAGCCTCGGGATTTCACGGTAAATTTGTATCGTTGAACAAAGATGTGTTAGAGGATCATAGTAATGAGCATCCGCTCCGTTTTGCGTTAAAATAATATCTGGTTTGAAATAATCGGCGACTTCACGAATGACAGTGCGATACGCATGTATAAATGAATCATCTTCTGTAAAAGCATCAAGAGGAACGTTAAAAGAATAGCTGTATCCATTGCCTTGACCACGCTCGTTTACAGCACCTGTTCCTGGAAATAAGTAACGCCCTGTTTCATGTAAGGAAATTGTGCATACGTTAGGATCATCATAAAAGGACCACTGTACACCATCACCGTGATGAGCGTCTGTATCAATGTATAAAACGCGAAGACCATATTTTTGCTGCATATACTTAATAGCAATCGAGCTGTCATTATAAATACAAAAGCCAGATGCTTTGCCGCGAAAGCCGTGATGTAAGCCGCCTCCTAAATTTAGAGCATGTTCTGCTTTTCCTTCAAGGATTGCATCGACCGCAGTTAATGTCCCCCCAACAAGAAGGGCGCTTGCTTCATGCATATTGGCAAACATTGGCGTATCTTCTGTTCCAAGACCATAAGACATTGCAATTGATTTTTCTAGCGTTCCTTCTCCAGCACGTTTTACCGCATTTATGTATTCCTCTGTATGAATTAAAGCAATTTCTTCATCTGTTGCGATTCGTGGTGGAATGACTTGTGAAGGGTGTATGAATCCTCCTTTTTGAAGCAAATCATATGTCAGCTTTACACGAAGCTGATTAAAAGGATGATCAGGACTAAAGGAATAGCCCTGATAATCTTCTGAGTAAATGAATACATTTTTCATGTTCCCATCCCCGCGATATTCGGCCATAACACACGGTAGCCTTTTTGTTCTAGTTCTTCAATTGCTTTAAGAGGATTCATTGTTTGAATGCGGAAAACAAGAACTTTGTCGCTCTCTTCTTTTGCTGGATAGACGAGAACACTTACAATGTTAATTTTCAGTTCACTAAAAACAGCAACAACTTTTCCGAGAATACCAGGTTCATTTTTTATTTGAATTTCAATTTGTGAACTTGGTTGATGAGCACCTGTTAATTTGACGAGCGTATGCAGTACAGTCGATTCTGAAATAATACCGACAAGCTTACCGCTTTTTGTAACAGGAAGACAGCCAATTTTATTTTCGAAAAATAACGTGGCGATTTCTTCAACGAAGTCAAGAGGATGACATGTCATAACGGGATGTTTCATAATACGTTCAACTGGCTCGTTAAGAGCATCCTTTGAAACGTGTTCATCAAGAATAGATGGACTTGCATCTCGAACGTCACGGTCGGAGATAATCCCAACGACTTCATATTTTTCATTTACAACTGGAATGTGACGGATGCTTTTTGCTGCTAATGTTCGTAAAGCTGTTTCAATCGTGTCGTTTGGGCGCAGCGCTGTTACATTTTGATTCATAATTTCTTCAACAATCATGATGTAATCCTCCCTTTTAGTACATGAAACGATTTTGGAAGCGTAAGCGGTCAAACTTTTGAATGGATTGTGTATCAACGCGTTTTCCGATGCGAACCATTAAGCAGTTTGCTGGATGCGAACAAATTTCAGGGTCATCCGTTGCCATCCATTCAAGTCCACCAGCATTCATCATTTTTTCCATTACTTTTCGATATTCCCAAACATTTAAGCCGGTTTGTTTTAAATCCCAGTGCCAATAATACTCAGTTGTTAAAATAATATAATCTTCCATATGATCATCCATCATGGAAACTTCTAATAAATTCTTTCCGACAGCACATCCGCGAAAATCTGATGCAACCTCAATGGCACCAAGTTCGATTAAATCGTCCATTTTCCCTTCAGACCATCTCTCAAGCGGATCGGGATATAAATATGTTACATAGCCAACAATCGTTTGTTCATGACGAGCAATAATGATGCGGGCTTCCGGTAACTTAGAAATTTCGACAATTGCTTTATATTGCTGGTCGGCAGGTCGAAAGGCAACTAAATCAGGATGAAACTCATACATTTCTAAATTATGCGTTTTGACAGGACCTTCAATAACTAAAGTTCCTTTCGGCGTTTTCAAGTTTCTTACGTTGTATACCTTACTATGAATCAATTTTAGGCTCACCACCTTCAGGGCTTTGTGAATCTACTATCTATTTTCATACTACTGTACTCAGTATGCGATGTGAATCGAAATTTGTCAGTAAAAATTTGTGCGAAATTTGTAAAAAATACTGAAAATTATAAAAAATATATTTATAATAAAAATACATGGAGTACATAGAAGGGGGATGTAAAGAATGAAAGTAGAAACGCTTCCAGTAATTAAAGGTGAAAATAATTTGTTAAATTATGATGAAGCATATCAAAATTTTAATTGGGAAGAAGTAAATCAAAACTTTTCTTGGCATGAAACTGGGCGAGTAAATATGGCTTATGAAGCAATTGATCGACATGCTAAATCCCACCGAAAAAATAAAGTAGCATTGTATTATCAAGATGGCGAGAGAAAAGAGAAATATACATTTAAAGAAATGATGGAGTTTTCGAATAAAGCAGGGAATGTCTTAAAGAATTTTGGGGACGTCGAAAAAGGCGATCGCGTCTTTATTTTTATGCCTCGTTCACCGGAATTGTATTTTACTTTACTTGGTGCTGTAAAGCTAGGAGCAATCGTCGGACCATTATTTGAAGCTTTCATGGAAGCGGCTGTTTGCGACCGCTTAGTGGATAGTGAAGCAAAAGTGCTTGTGACAACGCCAGAATTGTTAGAGCGCATACCTCTTAATGATTTACCAGCATTAAAAACGGTATTTATCGTTGGTGAAAATGTAGAAGAAGGCGGTAAAATTACAGCGTTTAACCCACTTTTTGAAAAAGCTTCTAATAAATTGAATATTGAATGGCTTGGAAGAGAAGATGGACTTATTTTACATTATACGTCTGGTTCTACAGGGAAACCAAAAGGCGTGTTGCACGTTCAAAATGCAATGGTTCAGCATTATCAAACAGCAAAATGGGTGCTAGATTTAAAAGAAGACGACGTATACTGGTGCACAGCTGATCCAGGCTGGGTAACAGGAACTGCCTATGGTATATTTGCACCGTGGTTAGTCGGGGCGTCGAACGTTATTGTAGGAGGACGCTTTAGTCCAGAGGCATGGTATGAAGCGTTGCAAGATTATGGTGTAACGGTTTGGTATAGTGCTCCGACAGCATTCCGCATGCTAATGGGTGCTGGTAACGATACGCTTAAAAAGTATGATTTATCACAGCTACGCCACGTGTTAAGTGTTGGTGAGCCGTTAAATCCAGAAGTAATTCGTTGGGGAATGAACGTATTTGGTCTTCGCATTCATGATACATGGTGGATGACAGAAACAGGAGGACAAGTTATTTGTAACTATCCTTGTATGGAAATTCGTCCAGGATCAATGGGAAAACCAATTCCAGGCGTGAAGGCAGCAATTGTTGATAATGAAGGAAATGAAGTGCCGCCATATACGATGGGGAACTTAGCGATTGCGAAAGGTTGGCCATCGATGATGCGTGCTGTTTGGAATAACCCGCAAAAATATGAGTCTTATTTTATGCCAGGAGACTGGTATGTATCAGGTGACTCTGCGTATATGGATGAAGATGGCTACTTTTGGTTCCAAGGGCGTATTGATGATGTTATTATGACGTCAGGTGAGCGCGTTGGTCCATTTGAAGTAGAAAGTAAATTAATCGAGCACGCTGCTGTAGCTGAAGCTGGTGTAATTGGTATTCCGGATCCAGTACGCGGAGAAATTATTAAAGCGTTTATCGCACTGCGCGCAGGATATGAAGCGTCCGATGAATTAAAAGAAGATATTCGTCAATTTGTGAAAAAAGGATTAGCTGCTCATGCGGCACCACGCCAAATTGAGTTCCGTGATAAATTACCGAAAACGAGAAGCGGTAAAATTATGCGCCGTGTATTAAAGGCCTGGGAGTTAAACTTGCCAACAGGAGACTTGTCTACGATGGAAGATTAAATAAGAAAGGTCTGAACTACACTTGGTTCAGGCCTTTCTTGTTTAGAGTATAGCGAAGTTGTATTCAAATTGTTTAGCGTTACATATAACTTATTGTAATATGTAAAATGCAACAGAGGATGCAAGAATGTTAATATAATGGGATAAAGAAAAGATTTAACCTGTGGAGGGATGTTAATGACGCAATATTATCTTTTTGTTACTATGTCAATTTTTCTTATTATTTTGCCAGGACCTGATACGGGATTAGTAACTCAGAATACAATGCTGCAGGGAAAACAAGGCGGAATGAAAACTGTTTTTGGTATTTTATGTGGTTTAAGTATTCATACGTTAGCAGCTGTACTTGGGATTTCGGCAATTCTTGTTAAATCGGCATTTTTATTTTCTATTTTTAAGTATATTGGTGCTATTTATCTTATTTATTTAGGATGTGTATCATTATGGTCTTTACGGAAGAAAGGAAAACAAACAGAGGATATGACAGTTAAAAGTAAGTATCAGGGCACTTCTTGCTTCCGGCAAGGTTTTCTTACTAATTTGTTAAATCCCAAAGTAGCTATTTTCTTTCTAACATTTTTACCACAATTTATACAGCATGATGGAAATACGTTTTTTCAACTTTTTATTATGGGAATGACATATACAGTTTTAACCTTTCTGTGGTTTATACTCTATATTTATTTAATCAATGCGATTCGGACGTGGATGAAAAAGCCGTCTACAGAGCGGGCTATTCAAGGTATAAGCGGTTTTGTACTTGTGGCATTTGGTATTAAATTAGCGCTGGAAAAAAGACCGTAGTCATTTTTATAAGTAAAGCTCATTTGACATGCATATACAATTGATGGTATAAAAGAAAATATATAAATAATCGAGCGTGGAAAGGGAACAGTAGTGATCATTTCCCTGTTTTAGAGAGCTGATGGTCGGTGGAAATCAGCACATAAATGATCGTGAATTACACCTCTGGAGCATCTTTCTTCGATTGGATTTCATCCGAAAGGGGAAAGACGGTGATAAGCCGTTATGTGAATGAAGTGGCAGGCTTTTTGTTTGCAACTAGGGTGGTAACGCGATGAGTAAAATCGTCCCTTATTGAAGGGGCGATTTTTTTATGTTTTTAAAATCCGCGCAAAAACTATTTCTAAAGGAGTGAATTTGATGAACATTTTACAAGATCTTGAGTTCCGTGGTTTGATTAATCAACAAACGGATGCAGAAGGTTTACAAGAGTTGCTAGAGAAAGAAAGTGTGAAATTATACTGTGGCTTTGATCCGACAGCTGACAGTTTACATATTGGTCATATGCTTCCAATTTTAATACTGCGTCGCTTCCAACAAGCGGGACACCAACCAATCGCACTTGTTGGCGGAGGTACAGGTTTAATTGGTGATCCAAGTGGTAAAAAAGCAGAGCGTACATTAAATGAGAAAGAAACAGTTGCCTTTTTCAGTGAGCGCATTAAAGAGCAGCTTTCTAGCTTCTTAGATTTTGAAAAAGCAGGTAATCCAGCGATTATCGCAAACAACTATGATTGGATTGGTTCTTTAGATTTAATCACATTCTTACGCGATATCGGTAAAAACTTTGGCTTAAACTACATGTTAGCGAAAGATACAGTTGCATCTCGTTTAGAAACAGGTATCTCATTTACAGAGTTTAGCTACATGATTTTACAATCATACGATTTCTTAAACTTATACCAAACATACGGCTGTAAATTACAAATTGGTGGTAGTGACCAATGGGGGAACATTACAGCTGGTCTTGAATTAATCCGTAAATCAGAAGAAGATGCGAAGGCGTTTGGATTAACAGTACCTCTTGTAACGAAATCTGACGGTACGAAGTTTGGTAAAACAGAAGGCGGCGCAGTTTGGTTAGACCCAGAAAAAACAACGCCATACGAGTTCTACCAATTCTGGATTAATACAGATGATCGCGATGTTGTTAAATACTTAAAATACTTCACATTCTTATCTCATGAAGAGATTCTTGAATTAGAAAAACAAGTAGCAGAAGCGCCGGAAAAACGTGAAGCACAAAAAGCATTAGCTTCTGAAATGACAAAACTTGTTCACGGCGAAGCAGCATTAGAGCAAGCAATCAAAATTTCAGCAGCACTATTTAGCGGTTCTGTTGCAGAATTAACAGCAGCAGAAATCGAACAAGGCTTTAAGGATGTACCATCTGTGGAGCGTAACACAGAAGATGCATTACTAGTGGATGTACTTGTAGAAAGTAAAATTTCACCATCAAAACGTCAAGCGCGTGAAGACATTACAAATGGCGCGGTTTATGTGAATGGTGAACGTACACAAGAGTTAGACTACACGGTAACAGAAAAAGACCGCATTGAAGGCAAATTTACAATCATTCGCCGCGGTAAGAAAAAATATTTCTTAATTCGTTACTAATATGCGAAAAAGCGTAAGAATCCTTACGCTTTTTGCATTTTAAAGGAGAGGAGTTAATATTTTGGATATTCAGAAATTCTTTGAAGATTATATTTTAAACCCAGAAAAATTAATGAGCTTTGGGGGAACTATCCTAAGAATTATTATTATTTTTATTGTTGCAAAAGTGGTTATTCGCGTAACTTGTGTAGGAATTGAACAAATTTTTAAGATGAGCAGCAAAGCGCCTGTTCGCACGAATGAAAGACGTGAGGCGACATTAACGAAGCTTTGTCAAAATATTGTTCATTATGTTGTGTATTTCATGGTAGTTGTGACGGTTTTAGACACAGTAGGAATCGATATTAAAGCACTTCTTGCTGGGGTGAGTGTGGCCGGTTTAGCAATTGGTTTTGGTGCACAAAACTTAGTAAAAGACATTGTAACAGGATTCTTTATTATTTTTGAAGATCAATTTTCAGTTGGCGATAAAGTGAAAATTAATGATATCGATGGTATTGTCGAAGAAGTAGGGCTTCGTACGACGCAGCTAGTTGCAGAAGAAGGGGAGATTTACTTCATTCCAAATAGCTCAATTACAAAAGTTGTGAACTACTCTTTAGGGGAAAAGCGTAAAGAAATAGCGTAAGAGAATATATAAGACTTCGGTATGTGATACCGGAGTCTTTTTTGTTCAAAAATTTTCCGTATGTTCACTTCAAGTTCATAACAAGCTTGTATGATGTAAGTATCATAAGTGATAGAAAAAAGGAGCTTAACTATATGTCACTAGAAGCATTAATTATCTTTTCGTTACTGAACGCAGGACAGTTAGCAGAAAATGAAAAAACTCACTTACAAAAAAATCAAAGTGAATCACATGTTTATGTAGAGAAACAAGAACGTAATGAAACCATGAATATAAAGCTTAAATAAATATTTTTACAAAGAAAAAAGCCAATCCAAAAGGATTGGCTTTTCATCATTAACGAGAGTAGAACTCTACGATTAACGCTTCGTTGATTTCAGCAGCTAATTCAGCGCGCTCTGGTAAGCGAGTGAAAGTAGCTTCTAATTTGTCAGCATCGAAAGTTAAGTACTCAGGTACGAAGTTGTTAACTTCGATAGCTTCTTTAACTACAGCTAGGTTCTGAGATTTTTCGCGAACGCTGATTGTTTGGCCTGGTTTAACGCGGTAAGATGGGATATCAACGCGAGCGCCATCTACCATGATGTGGCCGTGGTTTACTAATTGACGAGCAGCGCGACGAGTGCGAGTTAAGCCCATGCGGTAAACTAGGTTATCAAGGCGAGCTTCAAGAAGGATCATGAAGTTTTCACCGTGTTTACCCATCATTTTACCAGCTTGGTCAAATGTGCGACGGAATTGACGCTCAGTCATGCCGTACATGTGACGAAGTTTTTGTTTTTCTTGTAATTGTAAACCGTATTCTGAAAGTTTCTTACGTTGGTTAGGACCGTGTGGACCTGGTGCGTAAGGGCGTTTTTCTAATTCTTTACCTGTGCCGCTTAGAGAGATTCCAAGACGACGAGAAAGTTTCCAAGATGGACCTGTATAACGAGCCATGAATGACTCCTCCTTTAGATGTTTTTATTTTTGTAAAATAAAAACAGACGTAATTGACATTTATGCGTATTTCATTTTCATGTACCCTCGCTCCAGCAGCAGGGAGTTACACGATACACCTCTTCGTGAGGAACAAAATACAAACAATAAACTCACATTACAAGGCTGCCTTTTTATTTTACACAAAGGCTATTATATCTGTTTATTAGGAGGGAGTCAAGAATATCAATTTTTATTTTATACATATAAATTTTGGAAAAATGCAAGAAGGAATTTTATGAATGCTCATGGAAAGGATAGCAACAGATAGAAAACGCTTACATAGTATGGAGTATAAGGGGGATGTTTGTATGAAAAAGAAACATATCGAAACGACGTTAGTCCATCACGGGTATGATGC
Organism: Bacillus sp. AFS018417; assembly: GCF_002560985.1. NCBI lineage: Bacteria > Bacillati > Bacillota > Bacilli > Caryophanales > Bacillaceae > Bacillus > Bacillus sp. AFS018417. The sequence goes on along the minus strand of NZ_NTTM01000002.1, from coordinate 204,927 downwards.
TGCGCAGTATAAAGGGAGTTTAACACCTCCGTTATTTCAAACATCTACGTATACATTTGAAACAGCCCAGCAAGGGGAAGCGAGTTTTGCTGGATATGATTCAGCTTACATTTATTCTAGACTTGGCAATCCAACAGTCGAGTTATTTGAAGAAAGAATGGCAGCTTTAGAAGAAGGGGCAGCTGCGCTTGCATTTGGCTCTGGAATGGCAGCTATTTCAGGGACGCTTTTAGCCTTTTTAAAAGCGGGAGATCATATTGTTTGTTCTAACGGATTATACGGTTGTACGTATGGATTTTTAGAAGTATTAGAGGAGAAATTTGCAATTACGCATACATTATGTGAGATGGAAACAGAAGCAGAGATTACAAGTAGTATTCAACCGAATACGAAGATCATTTTTGTAGAAACACCAATTAATCCAACGATGAAACTTATTGATTTAGAACTTGTTGTAAAAGTAGCAAAGCAGCATGGGCTTCTCGTTATTGTTGATAATACGTTTTGTTCACCATATTTACAAAGACCGCTTACATTAGGCTGCGATGTTGTTTTGCACAGTGCGACAAAATATATTGGCGGTCATGGTGATGTTGTCGCGGGTGTTACGATTTGTAAAACAAAAGAGCTTGCAGAAAAAATTCGTCCGATTCGCAAAGATGTTGGAGGAATTATGTCACCATTTGATGCATGGCTGCTTTTGCGCGGTTTAAAAACATTAGCAGTGCGGATGGATCGCCACTCTGAAAATGCAGAAAAAATTGCTGCTTTTCTGAGAAATCATGAATTAGTAGAAGATGTATGGTATCCGGAAGGGATGCTTGCAAATAAACAAATGAAGCGCGGCGGTGGAGTGCTGTCGTTTACAGTAAAAGGTGGAAAAGAAGAGGCACAGGCTTTGATGGATAACTTAAAGTTAATTGCAATTGCAGTTAGCCTTGGTGATACAGAAACGTTAATTCAGCATCCAGCAACGATGACACATGCGGTTATTCCAAAACATATTCGTGAGCAGATGGGTATTTATGATAATTTACTACGCTTATCCGCAGGACTTGAGGCGTGGGAAGATGTCGTAGTAGATTTAGCACAAGCGCTGCAAAAAGAAAAAACGGCTCTATCTTAAGAGCCGTTTTTTTTATATATGGTTTAATAAAGTTTCTACAAATTTCTCTAAATATGTTTGATCGATTTCATCAAAACGACCTTTATTTGGGCTATCGATGTCTAGTACGCCAATGACCTCACCGTTTTTGATAAGTGGTACAACAATTTCTGAATTAGAAGCTGCATCACAGGCGATATGTCCAGGGAACTGATGAACATCAGCGACAAGTTGCGTCGTTTTTGTTTCCGCTGCTGCGCCGCATACACCACGGCCAAATGGGATACGAACGCAAGCTGGTAATCCTTGAAATGGTCCAAGTACAAGCTGATTTCCTTCCGTTACATAAAAGCCCACCCAGTTAATATCTTGTAAAAACACATTGAGTAAAGCAGATGCATTTGCTAAGTTAGCTACTACATTTGACTCACCTGTTAATAATGCATCGAGCTGTTTGATTACTGTTTCGTATTGCTCCTCGCGTGTACCTGTATATCCTTCTGATGTAAACATAAAAACGCCACCCTTTCTCTAGTGAAATGTAAAATTATTGCAAAATAAGCTATAATTCGCATGACTTTGTCGATAGAAAATTAAAGGAATTTGTCCTAAAAGTCAAGAAATTTACATAAAAGTGAAACTTTCATCAGTAGAGAAGGGCGTCCTCCGTTGATGGCTAGTTGAACCAACGGGCTCTTATTGCTTGCTAAAGAATAAAAGCTGTTCTACGAAAGGGAGTGAGTAAGTATATGACACAGGCGAGACAGAAGATTATCGATGCGGCAATTTCGCTATTTTATGCGAAAGGATATAATGGTACATCGGTGCGTGATATAGCAAAACAAGCAAATGTCAATGCTGCCAATATTTCGTATTATTTTGCTGGAAAACAAGGATTGCTGGAACAGTTAGTGTCAGACTTTTTAGAGGGGTACTTACGTGTAATTGAAATGCCATTTGAACAGCGGAATTTTTTGTCTTCAAAAGAAGTATTATTTCAGATGGTACGCAATATTTTACAATATCAATTTGAGCGAAGAGAACTTACTCGTTTCTTTTACAGAGAACTTTCATTAGATAGCACATTAATTCGAGAAGTAATGACGATTTACTTTTCAAAAGAGAGATATTATGTGGAACAACTTATTAGAAAAGGTCAGGAAAATAAAGAATTTCAAAAAATATCCTTCACGATGTTTATGACGCAGCTGAAGGGGATGATCAGTATGCCATATTTATATCCGCAATATATATCGGAAGTGCTGCATTCATTTCCGTCAGAAGTGTTTTTTATTGAAATGTATATAAAGGAAGTAGAGCAGTGGATAGAGAAAACTCTTTGTATAGAGCATTCGCATTATCGTCTGCCGAGAGCGGCTTATGTATAAAGAAAATCGAAAAACATAAAAACAGCTTGTTACCAGTATATATGGGAACGAGCTGTTTTTATGTTTACTTCCTAATGAAACAGTATCTTCTTTTTTGCATTCTTATATAGTAGTATGTCAATGAGATGGTAATAGTACTTACTTTATCCCGCATTAACGGGCAGTAAGATCCCTACCTCAAGATAGAAGAGAAATACTGTTTTTAGCAATTATAACTTTTGGTTAGAGGTGTAACCATAATGAATTTGGAGGTAGTAAATTCTTTCGTTAAATTTTTCTAAAAACTAGGCCAAAAACATATGATTACATGGTATGATTAGTACATTGACAGTTGTTAAATATAGGGGATTTTCCTTTTCTTACATAACGCCTTCCATTTCAAAAAACGGAACGGACAAAAAACAAGATAAATAGGAGGCTTTTGAATGGATTCAATTTTAACGATCGTTATCATCGTAGTAAGCTCTATTTTGCTCTTCCTCATAGTAGAGCTTGTGATGAGAAATCGTTTATATAAAGATATCGAGGCATTGCAGCAATGGCAACAAGAAATTAAGGATAAGCCCGTTGCAGATGAACTAAAGAGAGTAAAAGAGTTAAATATGACCGGACAAACAGAAGAACTGTTTGAGAAGTGGCGAAATGAATGGGATGAAATTGTTGCTAATATTCTTCCGAAAGCAGAAAAAGAATTAGAAAGCGCTCAAAAGCTTGCCGCGCAATTTTCCTTCCGAAAAGCAAAACATATCATGAATGAATCCATTAGCAGTTTAGATGAAGCAGACCATCGGATTACTGATATATTAAATGAATTGCAAGAGCTGTTGGAAAGCTACGAGAAAAACAATTCAGAAATTGAACAGTTACGTGATACATACCGGAATATGAAAAAGAGTGTGCTTGCTCATCGCCATATGTTTGGCTCAGCAGAACAGAAAATTGAAGAGTTACTTGATGTAGAGTCGAAGAAATTTCAAACGTTTGAAGAAGCAACGCAAAATGGCGATTATTTAAAAGCGCGTGAAATTGTTAGGAGTTTAGAAGAAGGGTTATCAAATTTAGAACTAATTGTGCATGAAGTGCCTGATCTATTAGTAGAATGTCAAGCGACCTTACCAGTACAATTAGAAGACTTAACACAAGGTCACGACGATATGAAAAAGCAAGGCTATGTATTAAATCATTTGGAAATCCCAAAAGAAGTAAGAGAGATGAACAAACAACTGCAAACATGTCTTGCCGATTTAGAATATCTACATGTGTTGGAAGCAAAAGAAAAAATCGATGTTTTAAAAACGCAGCTCGATACGTTATACGAACAATTGGAATTAGAAGTGAGAGCGAAATATTATGTTGAGCAACAGACAGCAACTGTATACGAAGATTTAGAAACAATTCGAGAGCAGGCGTTGGAAACAAAAGCAGAAACACAATTTGTGAAGCAAAGTTATCAGCTGCAAGATAAAGATATCGAATCACAAAAAGTAATTGAAAAACAAATGCATATTTTGATGAAGCGTTTTGAAGTATTACAACTTCGTATTGCAGAGCAAGATATCGCCTTCTCTGTCATCCGAGAAGAGTTAGAGGAAATTTACGAGCAATGTGAAACATTGAAAGTACTTCACGCTGAGTACAAGGATATGTTACAAACAATGCGTAAAGATGAATTCGAAGCACGTGAAGCGTTACGAGAAATGCGCCATACAATGATGGAATCAAAACGTATGATGCAAAAATCAAATTTACCAGGTTTGCCAGATAGCATCATGGTTGATCTGCAAAACGGCCAACATGCGATGCAAAGTGTGTATGAGCAGCTAGAATTAAAACCGCTGAATATGGGCGTGGTAAATGGTACGTTAGAAGAAGCAGTAGCTATTGTAAATGGTGTATATGAAGCAACGCAAGAATTAATTGAGCAAGCATATTTAGTAGAGAAATTAATTCAGTATGGTAATCGTTATCGCAGTCATGATGATATGCTGGCACAAAGTTTAGATAATGCAGAGCAATTATTTCGTGAATATGAATACGATGCAGCTCTCGAACAAGCAGCTTCTGTATTAGAACAAATTGAGCCAGGTGTTGTCCAAAAGATTGCTGAATTTGTTGACGTAGAACAAACTCCTTAATATGTATTAAGGGGTTTGTTTTTTTGATTCAAATAACTTTTGTATGCGTGATGATGCAATATTGCTATAATGAATAGCGGAATATGGAGCGTTTTTTAGTTAAAAGTAGAAAAGCATACTTCCGCTTTAATGACGGAAACTATGAGCATGCTTAGCGTAAACGCATGAATTTATGATATGATTGTGTGATGTGATATCGCTGAAAGGGGACGAACGATGATCTATTTTGATAATAGTGCGACGACAAAACCATACCCGGAAGCCTTGCAATCTTATGTAACAGTTGCAGGAAAATATTTTGGAAATCCTTCTTCTATTCATTCCCTTGGAGGAGAATCAGAGCGTTTATTAACGCAATCACGTGCGATTGCAGCTCAGTTTCTTCATGTAAAGCCTTCAGAGATTATCTTTACGTCTGGAGGAACAGAAGGGAATAACCTTGCAATTAAGGGGATTGCGATGAGAAATCGCTCCCGCGGCAAGCATATGATTACAACAAATATTGAACACGCTTCTGTGTCTGAAGCATATAAACAGCTGGAAAATCTTGGTTTTGACGTTACATATTTACCTGTAAATGAAAATGGTGTTGTATCGATAGAAGATGTAAAATGTGCTCTTCGAGAGGATACAATTCTTGTTTCCATGATTCACGTTAATAATGAAACAGGAGCAATTCAGCCTGTTGGTGAAATTGGAAAGTTGTTAGTGGACTATCCGAAAGTACGGTTCCATGTGGATCATGTGCAAGGAATTGGAAAAGTACCACTTGACTTTTATGAAAATCATATTGACCTTTGTACAATTTCTGGGCATAAGTTCCATAGTGTAAAAGGAACAGGGCTTTTATATGTTCGTGATGGCGTTAGACTTGATCCAGTTTTATCAGGTGGTGGACAAGAGTTGCGTTACCGTTCTGGTACAGAAAACTTGCCGGGAATTGTTGCAATGATAAAAGCTTTGCGAATGACATTAGAAAAGCAGTCAGAGAATATCATACATCTTCAAACATTAAAAAAAGAACTCATTCATGTTTTTAATGATATGGAGGATGTTACAATTAATACGCCGAATGACCATACGGCACCGCATATTTTAAACGTATCATTTGTAGGATTAAAGCCAGAGGTTGTTGTACATGCCTTAGAAGAACGTGATGTGTATGTATCGACAAAGTCTGCTTGTTCTTCAAAAGCAAACGAAATCAGCCATGTTTTACTGGCGATGGGCTTACCGCATGCAGTAGCAGCAAGTGCGATTCGCATGAGTCTAGCGCCGGAAAATACGATGGAAGAAGTAAAACAATTCGAAGGAATTGTAAAAGAAACATTGCCAAAATTATATGAAGTGATGAGGTAAGGAAAGATGATGACATACGAATATATTTTAGTTCGTTACGGCGAAATGACAACAAAAGGAAAGAACCGTTCTAAATTTGTAAGTACGTTGAAAGATAACGTAAAACATAAGTTGAAGAAATTTACAAACTTAAAAATTGATGCGACGCATGATCGGATGTATATTCAATTAAATGGTGAAGATCATGAAGCGGTTGCGGAGAAGTTAAAAGATGTGTTTGGTATTCATAAATTTAACTTGGCTATGAAAGTACCAACAGATTTAGAAGAAATTAAAAAAGGTGCACTCGCTGCTTTCCTGCAAGTAAAGAGTGAAGTAAAAACATTTAAAATTACGGTTCATCGTTCTTATAAGCACTTTCCGATGCAAACGATGGAATTGCTTCCAGAAATCGGCGGGCATGTTTTACAAAATACAGAGGATATTACAGTAGATGTTCATAATCCAGATGTAAATATCCGTATTGAAATTAGAAGTGGTTATAGTTATATTATGTGCGATGAGCGCATGGGAGCTGGCGGTCTTCCAGTTGGTGTTGGCGGAAAAGTTATGCTTCTTCTTTCTGGTGGTATTGATAGCCCAGTTGCTGCTTACTTAACAATGAAACGCGGCGTATCAGTGGAAGCTGTCCATTTCCATAGTCCGCCATTTACAAGTGAGCGCGCGAAGCAAAAAGTTATTGACTTAGCCCAAGAGTTAACGAAGTATTGTAAACGTGTAACACTTCATCTCGTACCGTTTACAGAAGTGCAAAAAACAATTAATAAAGAAATTCCATCTAGCTATTCGATGACAATTATGCGCCGTATGATGATGCGCATTGCAGAGCGTATTGCAGAAGAGCGTAACGCGCTTGCTCTTACAACAGGGGAAAGCCTTGGTCAAGTAGCGAGTCAAACATTAGATAGTATGCACACGATTAACGAAGTGACAAATTATCCAATTATCCGTCCACTTATTGCGATGGATAAGCTAGAAATTATTAAAATTGCAAATCAAATCGGTACGTATGACATTTCGATTCGTCCGTATGAAGATTGTTGTACAGTATTTACTCCAGCAAGTCCAACAACAAAACCGAAGCGTGAAAAAGCAAATAAATTTGAATCATACTATGATTTTACGCCGCTTATTGAAGAAGCAGTTGCCAATACAGAGAAAATGGTATTACAAACAGTAGAAGTAGCAGAAGAAGAACAATTCGAAGATTTATTTTAAAACCATAAATTACCATTAAAAGATATGTATGAAGCCATATGGTTTATCACACTCTATACTCACAAGGAGGTGATACCATATGGCAAACACAAATCAATTAGCAGTTGCTGGTGCGCAAGCTGCTTTAGATCAAATGAAGTATGAAATCGCTCAAGAGTTTGGTGTACAACTTGGACCAGATGCAACATCTCGTGCTAACGGATCTGTTGGTGGAGAAATTACAAAACGTTTAGTTGCAATGGCTGAACAACAATTAGGTGGTTTTCAACGATAACAACCATATATAATGGCTTAGAGAGAGCGGGATTCCCCGCTCTTTCTTTTTTTGTTGTTTTTTGTAAAAAAATAAGAGAAAACATCTACTATTGTAGCCAACTGGTCAAAATATAAACCGATTTGTCAAAAGAAGATAGTTTTGAATTGACAGAAAATTCTTTATCATCGACAGAAAACTCTTTATTATTGACAGAAAATTCTTTATTATTAAAAGGAAGTCGTATATTGTAAAGGGGGAAGCGTATGAGACATGTGAGCCGCGAAGAGTTATTAGCACCGCCGACGTATAACTTAGTAGAAGAGATGGAGCGTCATGCAAAGCAACCAAATAAGCTTGCGCTTATTTGGCAAGATGATCAAGGCAATAAAAAGAAAGTAACATATGGGGAATTGTTACAAGGGGCAAATAAGATTGGAAACGCTTTTATAAAAAGTGGTCTGCAAAAAGGGGACAAGCTTCTAATTATGATGCCTCGTCTTATTGAAACATATATGACGTATATTGCCGCAATTAAAGCGGGATTTGTTGTCATTCCAAGTTCAGAAATGCTGCGTAAAAAAGATATTGAATACCGCATTGCGCATGGAGAAGTAAAAGCGATTGTGAGTTATGAGCCGTATGTTAGACAATTCGATGGAATCGAAGCCATGAATTCGCTTTATAAATTTGTATTAAGTGAAGAACCGCTAGACGGCTGGAACAATATAAGAGAAGCGCTTGAAACAGAGAGTGATGTACTAAAAATAGCAGAGACAAATTGTGATGATATGGTGTTTTTATCATATACATCTGGAACGACAGGTAATCCAAAAGGTGTTGTACATACACATGCTTGGGCGTATGCTCATCTTCGTACGAGCGCTGCAAATTGGTTAGCGATCGAAGAAAATGATGTTGTATGGGCAACAGCAAGTCCAGGGTGGCAAAAGTGGGTTTGGAGTCCTTTTCTTGCAACACTTGGTTCAGGTGCAACGGGATTTGTGTATCACGGGAAATTTGACCCGACAACATATTTACAATTATTAAGTGATAATAAAGTAAATGTGTTGTGCTGTACGCCGACTGAATATCGCTTAATGGCAAAAATAGACAACTTGCAGCAATATGACTTGTCTTCCTTGCATAGTGCTGTTTCAGCAGGAGAGCCATTGAACAGAGAGGTTATTGATACGTTCCGAAATTATTTTCATGTAACGGTTCGTGATGGTTATGGCCAAACAGAAAATACATTACTTGTTGGTGTATTAAAAGGAATGGAAACAAAGCCTGGTTCGATGGGGAAACCAACGCCAGGTAATCAAGTTGATATTGTTGATGAAGATGGTAAACCAGTTCTTCCGGGAGAAGTAGGAGATATTGCGGTACATATCAAAACACCAGCATTATTTAAGGAGTACTATAAAGACCCGGAACGTACAACTATGCAATTTCGCGGTGATTATTATATTACAGGTGATCAGGCGAAAAAGGATGAAGATGGCTACTTCTGGTTTGAAGGGCGAGGCGATGATATTATTATTAGTTCTGGTTACACAATTGGACCGTTTGAAGTGGAAGATGCACTTGTGAAGCATCCATACGTAAGAGAATGTGCTGTTGTGGCAAGTCCAGACGAAATAAGAGGGAATGTCGTAAAAGCCTTTATTGTTTTACAAGAGGGGATAGAGGAACAAGATGAAATGTTAATTCCACTTCTGCAAGAGCATGTAAAAGAATTAACAGCACCTTACAAATACCCGCGGAAGATTGAATTTGTGAAAGAACTTCCAAAAACAATTTCCGGTAAAATTCGCCGCATTGAATTGCGAAAGCGTGAAATGGAAATAGCTTCGAAGTAAAGTGAAACTTCCATCAGTGGGGGGGGCTTTATCCCCCACTGATGGAAAGCTCTCACCAATCGGACTTTTACGGACAGTTATCCCCCACCTATTTTCTTTGAGTCTTGAGGTAGGGGTTTTACTGCCCGCCAATAGCGGGATAAAGAAGGATTGTAAGTACGAAAGAATCGTGGGCAGAGAAATCTGCCTGCTTTTTTTCTTGCTGCCAATTTCGTACACTAAAAAGTAAGAAGCAAAGGGGGAGAAAAAATGGGAGAACTTTGGTATGGCGGAAAGATTTATACAATGGAAGAAGAAGGAACGACCGTAGAAGCTGTTTACGTAGAAAATGGTAAGATTATTGCTATTGGAATGAAAGAAGATTTAGAAGCTCGTTATCATCCGGAGCAATTATTTGATGTAGAAGGAAAAACAATGCTCCCTGGTCTTGTAGACAGTCATATGCATCTTATTGGACACGGGGAACGATTGCTTCGCTTAGATTTATCAGCATGTACATCTTATCAAGAAGTGTTAAATCTTGTTGCTGAACGAGTAAAAATAGCCAAGCAAGGAGAATGGATTATTGGAGAAGGCTGGAATGAAAATAACTTTACAGATCGGAAAGACATACATAAACGTGATTTAGATGTTCTGTCACTTCATCATCCTATTTTATTGAAACGCGTTTGTCGTCATGTGACTTTGGTAAATTCCTATATTCTTGAGAAAGCAGAGATTATGCAGGATAGAGAAGATCCGAAAGGCGGGAAAATTGGGCGTGATAAAACTGGTGAATTCACAGGTTTATTGTACGAACAAGCGCAGGATTTGATTGCTCATATTCAACCAGAAATCGATGCAGCGTATTTAACAAACGCATTGAAAACAGCCATTCAAGATTGTTGGAAATACGGGTTAGTTGGTGGTCATACAGAAGACTTAAACTATTACGGTGGTTTTCAAAAAACATATAAAGCTTTTGCAGAAGTGATTCGAGATATGCCGTTTAAAGCACACCTTCTTGTTCATCATGAGGTGGCACATGAACGGAAGTGCTATGAGAATACACATTATATTGAGTTTGGAGCAATGAAAATCTTTTCGGATGGTTCCTTTGGCGGACGAACAGCGCTGCTTAGTGAACCATATGAAGATGCAAAGGAAACAAATGGAGTTTCCATCTTTTCACGTGATGAGCTGGCGCTACTTGTAAAACAAGCGAGAGATTTCCATATGCCTGTTGCAATTCATACAATTGGTGATTTATCACTTGAATATGTGATAGATGCGCTCGAAATGCATCCACCAAAGGAAGGGCAGCGTGATCGTATTATTCACTGTCAGCTTGTGCGTGAAGAGTTAATCGATCGCATGAAGAAGCTCCCTGCAATTTTAGATCTTCAACCTGTCTTCGTTTCTTCCGACTTTCCATCTGTTATTGAAAAACTAGGAAAACAGCGTCTTCGTTATGCGTATGCCTGGAAAACACTTCTTCATGCTAGCTTGCACTGTGCGGGCGGTTCGGATGCACCAATCGAGCAGGTGAACTCGCTTTTAGGGATATATAGTGCCGTAACAAGGAAAAGCTTTGTGGATGGAAACTGTTACATACCAGAAGAAAGGTTAACAGTATTTGAAGCCGCTTCGCTATTCACAACAGGAAGCGCATATGCAATCGGAAAAGAAGAAAGCCGGGGGAAAATTGCTGCAGGATATGAAGCGGATTTTACTATATTAGACAGAGATATATTTGACATTCAAGAAGAGGAAATAAAAGAGGTAGATGTTGTAATAACGGTTGTAGATGGTGAAATTGTATATAAAAAATAGAGGCGGCATATGCCGCCTCTATTTTTTATAAAAACGTTCTTTGTACTTTTTCCCAGAACGAGTTATTTTTTAGTTTTACTGTTTTAATTTGTTTATCGCTTAAACGAACAACTGCTTTTTCAACTTGTTTAATACTTAATGCTTCGTTATCCATGCCCATGACAGGATAATCTTTTCCATTTGGAGCTAATTTTAATGTCAATGTACGATTGCTACTTAAAATAAATGGAGAACCAAGTGTACGGTACGTATTGTTATTTAAAGAAGCAAGTTCACTCACTTGGAAACATGGAATTAATGGATCCACAACAGCTCCGTGTAGTGATTTATTATACGCCGTGCTTCCAGTTGGTGTAGAAACGACTAAGCCATCGCCTCTGAATGTTTCAAAGTATAAGTCATCAACGTACACATCTAGTACAAATGTTTTAATAACGCTAGAGCGCAGTGAAAATTCATTTAAGCAATAAAAAGATGTATCGTGATCAACTGTTATTTGAATTGTTGGATATCTTCTTACTTTAATTTCATTTTTTGTGATTTCTTGAAGGGCGCTATCGACATGGTCAATGTGGAAGTCACAGTAAAAGGAAATATCATCTGTTGTCGAAACCCCTGCGTATAAACAATCTTCACGAAATCCTGTTTTTCTGACAGCTTGCAAGAATGTACCGTCGTCGCCAACACTAACGATGGCATTTGCATGTTTTGGATGGTCTAATATTGTAAATCCATTTTCTTCTAAAATGTCGTATACTGGTTTCATTTTTTCGACAAGTGTTGCTTTATCATCACCGTAAAAGAAAAATAAATTGCGACGATCTGCCATTTTGTATCCCTCCATGCAGTAAATAATATGTTCGAATATTATATTTCGATAAAAAGTATCAAAAGTCCTTCTATTTTTTAGAAAAATCTATATTTTCAATTTCGTTTATTCTTTTCATATTGTGTCGATAATGGATACGGAATGAAAGGATGGTACGATGAAGTGGCTTGCGATTGGAATTGGAATACTTATTTTGTTCGTCTTGCTTATTTTGTTATCGAAATTATCGCTGAAAATTAGTTTGTTATATACAGAAACAGAAAAACAGTGTTTATTTCAAGTGAAAATATGGATGATTCATTATACGTTTGATGTACTTGAGCGGATAGAGAAACAACAAAAGAAAACAGATCAAAAAATTGAAAAAGCAGGAGAAGAGGGCGGAACAGAAGATAAGTTTGTAGCAATGCTTGACAGTATGGCCGAGGTTATAAAAAGGATGCAAGAAATCCATACTATGATGAAAGGTTTTCTTCAAAAAGTGAAAATCAAAAATTGGAGATGGCGTTCGCAAGTTGGAACAGGTGATGCAGCGAGCACTGGAGTTATAACAGGTTATGTATGGTCAGTAAAAGGAATGATTGTTGGTGTTGCTGGAAATTACATGGAAATTATCGATGCGCCTCAGCTTGAAGTTACTCCAATTTTTCAAGGGAAAACTGTGGCATCACATTGTGAATTAACAGCTTCATTTCGTATATACCGTGCAGTGAAAGCGGCAATTCGTATATTTGTATTTTTGAAACAACAAGGAGTTATTGCTACAGATAATGCAATGCAACAATGAACATAGGAGGGATTATGTGGAACATCCAATTCAAGGATTGATGACAACAGCGATGCAACATTTAAATCATATGATTGATGTAAGCACAATCGTCGGTGATCCAATTCAATCGCCAGATGGAAGTGTCATCTTACCGGTTTCTAAAGTAAGTTTTGGCTTTGCGGCGGGCGGGAGTGAATTTGGTAAACTTGAAAACAATAATCGCCATCCATTTGGCGGTGGTAGTGGGGGTGGCGTTTCCATTAATCCAATTGCTTTTCTCGTTGTAAATAGTGAAGGTGTGAAAGTGCTTCACTTAGATAAACAGACGCACATACTTGATAAAGTAATGGAATTAGCACCGCAAGTAGCCGATAAAGTGAAAGAAATGATGAACACACAAAAAGATGAACAGCCGGAGTATGAAATATAGAAAGAAGAAGCTAATCGAGTGATTAGCTTCTTTTTTCATAAAACAGAACGATTCATTTGCATTCTGTTTGCTGAACATCTATCATTTACACTGTACATATTTTGTTTTAGAAAAGGGAGGATTTTTAAATGGCAAACGTAACGTTTAAGGGAAACCCAATCACTTTAGTTGGAACAGAAGTTAAAGTAGGCGACCAAGCGCCTAATTTTCAAGTATTAGCAAATGACCTATCTCCAGTAACTTTAGAAACATACAAAGGTGCAGTGAAATTAATTAGTGTTGTACCATCTATCGATACAGGTGTATGTGATGCGCAAACTCGTCGTTTTAACGAAGATGCAGCTGGTATTGAAAATGCAAAAGTATTAACAATTAGCGTTGATTTACCATTCGCTCAAAAACGCTGGTGTGCAGCTAACGGTTTAGAAAATGTTGTAACGCTTTCTGATCACCGTGACCTTTCTTTTGGCGAAGCATACGGTGTTGTAATGAAAGAACTTCGTTTACTTGCACGTGCAGTATTCGTAGTAGATAGCAACGACAAAGTTGTTTACGTAGAATATGTAAGCGAAGGTACAAGCCATCCAAATTACGAAGCAGCATTAGAAGCAGCAAAAGCTGCAAAGTAATGTGAAGAGTAAAAAGCGACCTCTTGTGAAAAGAGGTCGCTTTTTCTTTTGGAAAGAATTTAGAGTGTGGTATGATATAAGTTATGTGTATTTTAGTTTTAAGGAGGAATTTTCGTGAGTTCAACAGTAGAAACATTATTTTCTATCTTTGATTCTTCTGCCGTAATTTTACGTAAAGAATTAGACATAACCTATTTAGAAGCGCTTGTAGAAACAGGCGATAATTTATTTGAAGGAACAATTTTACAAGAAGGATTAGAACAGCCAACAATTGAACGACTAGAGCGTGAATATAGTAAGTTTAATGAAGAAAACTATAAAGGCGAAGAAATTCGCAAAGCGTTTCAACTTGCCATCTTAAAAGGAATGAAAGAAGGCGTACAAGCAAATCATGAAATGACGCCAGATGCGGTTGGTATGTTTATGAGTTATTTATTCCAGAAATTTATGAAGGATCAAAAGGAAATGACTGTTTTAGATCCTGCAGTTGGAACGGGAAATTTATTAACGACAATCTTTAACGGTTGCCCAGAAGGTACAAACGTGAGCGGATTTGGGGTAGATGTAGATGATTTGCTTGTTAAGCTTGCTTTAGTTAATGCAAATTTACAAAAACAAGCAGTTGAGTTTTTCAATCAAGATGGCTTAGCTCCCCTTTATATTGATCCAGTTGATGTAGTTGTGTGTGATTTACCAATTGGCTATTATCCAAACGAAATTGGTGCAAGTGAATATACTTTAAAAGCAGATGAAGGCATGTCTTATGCACATCATCTTTTTGTTGAACAAAGTGTAAAACATACAAAAGAAGGCGGATATTTATTTTTCTTAGTACCAAATTTCATATTTGAAAGTGATCAAGCGCCAAAACTTCATGCATTTATTAAAGAAACATGTTTTGTACAAGGGCTACTACAGCTACCTGTTTCCATGTTTAAAAACGAAAAAAATGCAAAAAGTATATTTGTTCTCCAAAAGAAGGGACAAGACATACAAATGCCAAAACAAGCGTTATTAGTAGAATTACCAAAATTCTCAAATATGACAGCGATGGAGAATATTATGAATCAAATTAATGGTTGGTTCGCTAAACAAAAGTAAACAATGTTTATATGTAACAGGTATATACTAATATATAGTACAGTTTTATAGTGTTTACAAAATTCAGTAATATATATAAGAACAAAAATAAGAATTATAAAATCTGTAATATAAAAAAAATCTTTGTGTTACAATTTTTTCACTTGAAATATATGTCGTACGATGTTTAAATTAAAATCGTGAGTATAAAACTTCTGTCGGTAAAACGTTTGTGTTAGCTGGCAGCTAGTTGAAGACATAAAATTGAGCGGTTTGTGGAAGGATTCCACACGGCTAACAAGAGAAAAAGGGGCGAAAGACTAGATGTCAAAAATCATCGCGATTAATGCAGGAAGCTCTTCCTTGAAATTCCAATTATTTGAAATGCCAAGTGAAACAGTATTAACAAAAGGTTTAGTAGAACGTATCGGTTTAGAGGATAGCGTATTTACAATTACTGTGAACGGTGAGAAACAAACAGAAGTAACAAATATCCCAGACCATGCAGTTGCGGTTAATATGCTTGTAAATAAATTAACTGAAACAGGTATTATCAAATCTCTTGATGAGATTAGCGGTACGGGTCACCGTGTTGTACACGGCGGTGAAACATTCCCAGATTCTGTTCTAATTGATGACAAAGTATTAGCAGATATCGAAGCTTTAAGTGAGTTAGCACCACTTCATAACCCAGCAAACGCTATTGGTATTAAAGCGTTCCGAGAAATTCTTCCGAACGTACCTGCAGTAGCAGTGTTCGATACAGCATTCCACCAAACAATGCCGGAAGAATCTTTCTTATACAGCTTACCTTACGAATACTATGAGAAATTCGGCATCCGTAAATACGGTTTCCACGGTACTTCTCACAAGTACGTAACAGAGCGTGCAGCTGAATTATTAGGCCGTCCACTTGAAAGCTTACGTTTACTTTCTTGTCACTTAGGTAACGGTGCAAGTATCGCAGCTGTTGAAGGCGGAAAATCAATCGATACATCTATGGGCTTCACACCACTTGCTGGTGTAACAATGGGTACACGTTCTGGTAACATTGACCCTGCGTTAATTCCATACATTATGGAAAAAACAGGACAATCTGTAGACGAAGTTCTTGACGTATTAAACAAGAAAAGTGGTATGTTAGGTCTTTCTGGATTCTCTAGTGACTTACGTGACATTGAACAAAAAGAAGAAGAAGGAAATCACCGTGCAGAAGTAGCACTAGACGTATTTGTAGGCCGTATCCACAAATATATCGGCTCTTATGCAGCTCGCATGAAAGGTGTAGACGCAATCATCTTTACAGCTGGTATTGGTGAAAACAGTGCATTAATTCGTGAGCGTGTATTAGAAGGTCTTGAGTTTATGGGCGTATACTTCGATGCGAAACGCAACAATTTCCGTGGTGAAGAAGCATTCATTAGCTTCCCACACTCTCCAGTAAAAGTAATCGTAATTCCAACAGACGAAGAAGTTATGATTGCTCGTGACGTAGTACGTTTTGGAAATATTGGTTAATATATGATAAAAAGACGGGATGATTCCCGTCTTTTTGTATTATTTTTTTGAAAGTAGCTCTGTTAATCCGTTTGGGTATAATGTTTTTTCTCCTTGCAAAAATGTTTCAATGGGAACCCATACACCGTAGGAGATGTTCTGTCCTTCTGTTATTGTGAATCGACCCTTTCTATAAAGCGATTTGTTTGAGAAGCAGACAGAATACAATTGGACTAGTTCATGTCCAATTGTATTTTCTATTTGAAAGATGTTTTCTAAACAGCCCAAATATACAACGATTTCCACAGAGACTCCAAGTTCTTCTTCGAATTCTCGGATAACAGTTTGCGTTGCATACTCTCCAAGTTCAATACTTCCGCCAAGTGGTCTATAATAATAGCCCTCACCACTTTCATGTTTTCCTTTATATTCTTCAACAAGGATACAATGATTGTGTTCAATAATACCTAAGGCTTTTGCACGTGGATACATAACGTTCCTCCCATTCTTTATCCCGCATTAACGGGCAGTAAGACCCCCACCTCAAGATTCAGAGAAAATCGAAGAAGATAGGTGGGGGATAACTGCCAGTAAAAGTCCGATTGGTTCAACTAACCATCAGTGGGGGATGAAGAAAACCCCCCCACTGATGGAAGTTGCACTTTATGATGCATTTAAAGTTAACATATTTTTCAGAAAAAAACAGGCGTTCTTTCTCTTCTAGCAAATATGTTACAATGTAGAAAAAATAATCCAAGGGGTTGTTTGTATGCTGTCAAAGCGAGAAGAACGAATTTTATATGATATGAAAAGCTGGGAGCAGCAATTAGTGCAACAAGAATCAACGGATTTCCAGAGAATGTTTGATAAGTGGTTGAATGGCACATTTTCTAAGCTGCCAGAAAAAAAACGAAATGAATTTTTTTCGAAAGCAGATGGATGGCTCTTTCATCTTCATGCATTTATTCAAAGTTCGCAATCACAGCTCGATGCACGGGGACGTATTTTAGGCACGGCACGATTATTTAATGATTCCATTGAACATATTGAAGACATGAAAGCATTATCGATTGATCAATTAACATACATAGCAGAACAGCAAACAGCTCGTCATCGTTTATATTCTTTCGTGCAAGGAGGAGTAACAGGAATTGGTGGCTTTTTATTATTAAGTGCAGATTTACCAGTACTGGTTGCCTTAAATGTGAAAGCAGTGCAGTTAATCGCCACATCATTTGGTCATGATGTGAATAAACCGTATGAAATGATGCTAGCGTTAAAAGTATTCCATGCAGCCATATTGCCAGCGCACTTGCAGCAGTATGCTTGGTACAACTTACTGCAAGAGTTAGAACAAGAAGAAGCGGCTCCATTCTTCTATGAGGGAGAAGAGGAAGTACTAAATCCAGCATCTGTACAAGTACTACTAAAACAAATTTTGAAAACGTTCATTATTTATTCGCTGCGCCGCAAGTTGTTTCAAGGTGTACCAGTACTTGGGATTGCGGTTGGATCAACGGCGAATTATCGGTTAACACGGAGCATAACAGAATTTGCAAATCGATTTTATCAAATGCGTTATTTACGCCAAAAAATATAAAAAGCGAAAGGCAGCCGCCTTTCGCTTTTTAGTTTGTTGCATGTTGTTTTGATAATGGAATTGCCACTGGTTTCTTTTCCTTTGCTGGATAGTAGATTAAATCTAGTACTTTCGCCTGCACGGCAAGGGAAAGAATCGTAAAGGCAATTTCAGTCCATGATAAATAATATAATGAAAGTGCAATGACAATTGCGTCAAAAACGAAGAAAATTTGCCCAATTGTAAAGCGTGTTTTTTTGCTTAATACAATGGTTAAAATGTCATCTCCGCCTGTTGCACCACCGAATCGTAAAATAAAACCAAGTCCAATCCCAGCTAATGCACCGCCCACTACTGCAGCTACAAATAAGTGATTCGATAAATCCACCGTGAACGGAGAATAGTTTTCCATTAAAGAATAAAATACTCCGAATGAAACGGAACCAACAAATGAATAACCGACCATTTTTTTACCTAAAAATGTAGCACATAGTAAAATGACAGGAATATCCATTAAAACAGTTGAAATTGACGGTGAAATGTCAAAAAAGTTTTGTAAAAACAGTGCGATTCCTACAAAGCCACCTTCTGTTAAGTGATTTTGAAACTGAATGTGGTATAGCGCGACAGCTAAAATAAATGAACCAAGTAAAACCATAAAAATTTCTTTAATAATTTGTCGACTTTGGATGTTTTGGATGTTCTCCATCGTTATTCCTTCTCTCCGTAGTTAGTAGTTTTTTGTTTTTTCATAAACTAACTACGCCTACATAGCAGCAGTTAGTTTACATACGTCTAACTACGCTATATATCACTGAAGAAATAACGAATAATCCTCTCGTCCATCAATTCTCCCTACTTTCGTTTTAGTTTAGGTCTGAAACAGACTAAACAAAACGCTACGTGTAAGAAGAGTCTTTTCGTTGCCAAATTATCCTTCGGGCAATCATAATTTCCCCACTCTCGTATTTTTTTCGCTAGACAAAGTATCTAAGCAAAAAAATACGCTACGTGTAAGATTCGTCTTTTCGATGCCACATGCTCCTTCGAGCGATCATGATATCTAAATCCTTTCTATAAAAGATTATATTCTATTATATCATACTTTTTTTAAATGTATGTTCTTGGAAATCGACAATGGGCAACGAAAAACCTACATACTTCGTAAATATGGGAGCTTTAGTTGAAATTCATGTGAATTTTGCTGAAAAATGGTGCGATACAAAAATATTTTCCGTCGAAAGGGTCTCTGTATGAAAAAGTAAACTTTGTCGATTTTTCTGTAAAATTTACTTTAATTAATTACAAAATGTTTATTTTAAATAAAATATTTTGTATTATTCGAATAATATTATCTATGGTGACTGGAGAGATTTGTATGAAAACGATAGATATACAAGAAAGGATGGAGGAAAAAAGGAAGGAACTAATTGAACTTGTAAGAGAGTACGGTTTTTATCATGATAAAGTAATTGTATGTAGTCAAGAATTAGATAGTTTAGTATATCTTTTGATGGAAAGTATTATATACACAGAGAAGGCGTCTCATATGTCTGAAAAGAAAAATACGATTACCACTACATGTTTAACGGAATAGACAAGAGCGTATTTTCCATTATTATAATATAAATATATTTTAACTAGTTTTACGTTGTAACTTACCGTATTTGAACAAGTCGACGACGCTATTGTTTACCTATATTTGAAAGCGTTTGCAAAATACGTACAAAGGGGAACGGAAAGCAAAAAAGGATAGAACTGTTTTATCCCGCATTAACGGGCAGTAAGGCCCTCACCTCGAGAATCTAAGAAGATAGGTGAGGGATAACCGCCCGTTAAATCCCGATTGGTTCAACTAACCATCAGTGGGGGGGCACTGATGAAAGTTTCACTTTATAAAATTATTAAGTCGTTGAGGAAATATTCTCAACGACTTTTTTATTCCACTATTCGCGGGCGGTAAGACCTATACTTCAATATTCAGAGAGAAGCGAGGGAGATAGGTGGGGGATGAAGAAAACCCCCACTGATGGAAGTTTCGCTTTACTGATGTGCTTTTCCTGCAGATACATTTTGAGTTAGACGATACCAAAGCCAAAGGTCGTTAATAATGGAAGCGAGATCCGCAATTTCTGTATTGAGTCTACAAGAAATTTCAAAGTTTTCTTCGTTATTTAACCCGTGTTGTTTCGTGTTAATGATATGTTCAAGTTCTTTAATTCGATCTGGTATTTTCCCGCGAATTTGCTCCCACTTTAATAAAATTGTATGTTGCACTGTTTCAGGTATATCCTCCCATTCTTCTTGGAAATCAGGTAGTTCAATACCTAGGTGTTCGTTATATGTGAAATATTGTTCCATACATTGTTCCCTCCATTTTCTGTCTTCATTGTATCGAAAAAGAGAAAGAACTTCGATGAAATTGTTTTAAAAATAATTATGAATATCCCTTGCAACATTTTGTGAAAGGTGATAAATTATGAATTAATATTAATAACAATGAATAATTATTCTTTAGGGGGATATAAAATGGAGAACAAAAAAGTTGTATTAGCATATTCCGGAGGTCTTGATACTTCCGTTGCGATTAAATGGTTGCAAGAAAAAGGATACGATATTATTGCCCTGTGTTTAGATCTAGGGGAAGGAAAAGATTTAGAGTTTGTAAAAGAAAAAGCATTGTCCGTCGGAGCAATTAAATCTTATATGATTGATGTTCAAGAAGAGTTTGCGAATGAATATGCATTAAAAGCACTGCAAGCTCACACGTTATATGAAGGGAAATATCCACTTGTATCTGCATTATCTCGCCCGTTAATTGCTAAGAAATTGGTAGAGATTGCAGAGATGGAAGGTGCAAGTGCAGTTGCACATGGATGTACAGGAAAAGGAAATGACCAAGTACGTTTTGAAGTTTCTATCCAAGCGTTAAATCCGTATTTAGAAGTGATTGCACCGGTGCGTGAATGGAAATGGTCACGTGAAGAGGAAATTGCGTATGCAAAAGAAAACAATGTACCAATTCCGATTAACTTAGACAGCCCGTTTTCAATTGATCAAAACTTATGGGGACGCAGCAACGAATGTGGAATCTTAGAAGATCCATGGGCAGCACCGCCAGAAGATGCATATGAAATGACGTTAGCATTAGAAGATACACCAAACAAACCCGAATTTGTAGAAATTGGTTTTGAAGCAGGGGTGCCAACGACATTAAATGGCGTATCATATTCACTTTCAGAGTTAATTAAAACGTTAAACGCTCTTGCTGGTAAGCACGGGGTTGGCCGCATCGACCATGTAGAAAATCGTCTTGTTGGTATTAAGTCACGTGAAGTGTATGAATGCCCAGCGGCGATGACATTGATTACTGCACATAAGGAATTAGAAGATTTAACACTTGTAAAAGAAGTAGCACATTTTAAACCGATGATTGAACAAAAATTAACAGAGTTAATTTATAACGGTTTATGGTTCTCGCCTTTAAAAGATGCTCTTGTTGCCTTTTTACAAGAAACGCAAAAAAATGTAACAGGTACAGTACGTGTGAAACTGTTTAAAGGACATGCGATTGTAGAAGGACGTAAATCAGAGTATTCTCTATACGATGAAAAATTAGCGACGTATACAGTAGATGATGAATTTAATCACGATGCAGCGATTGGATTTATTTCATTATTTGGTTTACCAACAAAAGTATACAGCCAAGTGAATCAAAAGAAGGTGGAGGCATGAGCAAACTTTGGGGCGGCCGTTTTACGGAACAGGCTGAACAGTGGGTTGAGGAGTTTGGAGCTTCCATCTCCTTTGACCAGCAATTAGCAGTAGAAGATATACAAGGAAGTATGGCCCATGTTACGATGCTTGCGAAATGCGGTATCGTAACGGCTGAAGAAGGAGAGAAAATTAAAAACGGCTTGCAGTATTTACTTGAGAAAGCAAAGAAGCAAGAGCTTACGTTTTCTGTTGAAGCAGAAGATATTCATTTAAACATTGAAAAGATGTTAATTCAGCATATTGGTGAAGTTGGCGGTAAGCTGCATACAGGAAGAAGTCGTAACGACCAAGTAGCAACGGATATGCATTTGTATTTGCGAAATGAAGTGCAAGGCATCATCGAGGCAGTGAAACAAGTGCAAATTGCACTTGCAGGACAAGCTGAAGAACATATTGAAACAATTATGCCAGGGTATACGCATTTGCAGCGTGCACAGCCAATCTCTTTTGCCCACCATCTCCTTGCATACTTTTGGATGTTAGAGCGCGATGCGAATCGTTTTAAAGATTCGTTAAAACGTATTAACATTTCTCCGCTTGGAGCCGGGGCACTTGCTGGGACAACATTCCCGATTGATCGCGAGTATAGTGCACAGTTGCTCGGTTTTGAAGGAATATATGAGAATAGCTTAGATGCAGTAAGCGACCGTGACTTTATTCTTGAATTTTTAAGTAATGCTTCTATATTAATGATGCATTTATCACGTTTTTGTGAGGAACTTATTTTATGGAGCAGTCAAGAATTTCAGTTTATTGAAATGAGCGATAGTTATGCAACGGGTAGCAGCATTATGCCGCAAAAGAAAAATCCGGATATGGCAGAGCTTATTCGCGGGAAAACAGGAAGAGTATACGGCAACTTGTTTAGCTTATTAACAGTTATGAAGGGATTGCCGCTTGCTTACAATAAAGATTTGCAAGAAGATAAAGAAGGTATGTTCGATACGGTAAATACAGTAAAGGGCTGTTTACATGTAATGGCAGGCATGCTTGAGACGATGACGGTGAAAAAAGATAAAATGGCAAAGGCTGTCACGCAAGATTTTTCAAATGCGACAGAGATTGCAGATTATTTAGCGAGTAAAGGGTTACCGTTTCGTCAGGCACATGAAATTGTAGGAAAACTTGTCCTTCATTGTATTAACGAAGGTGTTTATTTGCTAGATTTACCGTTAACAACCTACCAAGAGATGAGCTCGTTATTTGAGGAAGACTTATATGAAGTGCTTTCACCATATGCAGCAGTAAAACGAAGAAACAGTGCAGGTGGTACAGGATTCGCACAAATTGAACAGGCACTTCAAAAAGCAAAAGAGATAGTAGAAAATCCCGTGAACATGTAATGTTTCACGGGATTTTTCATGATTGTTACATATATTCAATTAATGTACTTTCTAATGCATACGATCTTTGTAGGGATGTTGTTTTTCGTTTACGGCTTGTAGCAGTTCCAAACATAATATTTTCAGGGTCTAAGCTATGCGTTCGATAAGAGTTTCTATCTGGATTTTTTCCTTGTAGTTTTCGGTGGGAATAGAATAAGATATGTCCGAGTTCGTGCGCAAGTGTATTTTCTAGCGAAGATTTTGTAAGGATAATATGGTTGAAGCGGCTTTTCGTCGTGAAGGAAGAGAACGTTCGTCCTGTCGTATTACTCGAGAGGTGCCTTGCATTTGTATAGAATATTGAAATACTATTTGGATTTGGAAAGAGATATTTTCTTTCACGAAATAATCGCTGTATATTTTTGCTTTGTCTTTTACGAAATGAAGTATCATTCGTTTGAACAGAAAAATTTTTCAGCGTTGTGATACTTGTGATAATAAAGTCTATGTTCCATATTTTGGTTGCTAACGCAACTTGCTGCTTAATTTGTTTTTCAGTTACATTACAGCCGGGAAGAGTAAATATACATAAGTTCATAATCGGAGTAGCGGATTTGCTTTTTCTTTTATTCTCATCACTCAAAAACATCACACCTTTATGCTTGGACATATATATAATGTATGCATAAAGAAAAGGGTTGCTTGTACGCTGCAAGCAACCAGTCGCCTATATTTTTTCATGTTCGTATTTATGCTTTCCTTCTGTAATGCGAATATATTCTATATCCATTAAATCGCGAAAAAGTGCACCGTGACTTAACTCTACACCATGTTTTTCTTTGAAGTGGGCACAAATTTTTTCTACCATGTCAATTTCTTGTCCGTTTAAATCCAGTATAATACGTTCATGACTTTCCATGCCGTTTCCCTCATTTCCTTTTTTCTTAGCATAACCTTACAGAATCATCTTATCCTGCTATTTTAGGGCAGTAAGACGATTAAGAGAAAAGCGAAGAAGATAGGTGGACCCCCACTGATGGAAGTTTCACTTTATTTTAAAGCAAATAAAAAAGCACCAAGCTCATGAAATAAAAGCTTGGTGCTGCTTCATTACAGTTATTAAATTTCTCCTTGCTCTTCTTCACCGCGAACAACAAGGACATCGCATTTTGCATAGCGAATAATATGTTCAGAGACGCTGCCGATTAAGAAACGCTCTACTGCGTTTAAACCAGTTGCACCGCACATAATTAAATCAACGTTGTGCTTCGGTGCGATATCTTTCGAGATTTTTGATTTTGGATTACCGAATTCTAATACAGTTTCTATTTTTGTAAGTCCCGCTTCTAGTGCAGTCTTTTTGTAGTCTTCTAATAGATCTTCTGCAAATAAGTTTGCACGTTCTGCAATAGCGCGGCTATATGCTTCGACTGCAGAGTAAGCTTTGACGTCAACGATATGAGCGATTGTTAATGTAGCGTTGTTACGCTTCGCTACTTGAATGGCTTTTTTGAATGCTTTTTCAGCTTCTTTAGAACCATCGACTGCAATTAAAATATTTGTATATGTAGTATTCATGAACGATTCCTCCCAATTGTATAAGTGTTATAACTCTTTACACTTTTATTATAAAGTAAATTATGGAAAAAAGTATGTCAGAAACGTTACAGAATTTTGAAAAATCTGTTCAAACTTTTTAGTTGTAATTGTTCGAAGAAGTTGTTACATATGAATTATAGCAAGAAAAAAGGAGGCTTATTTTTGTGAGACATGCGCTCATTACAGCCGGTACAAAAGGTTTAGGGAAGCAAGTAACAGAGAAATTATTAGATAAAGGATATTCGGTAACAGTAACGTATCGCAGTGATATACAAGCGATGGAAAAGTTACAACAGCAATATAAACATCTTGCACATCGTATGCAATTTGTACAAGCGGATGTAACGAAACAAGAAGATTTACATAAAGTAGTAATAAAAGCGATGGAGCGTTTTGGTCGTATTGATTTTCTGATTAATAATGCAGGTCCTTACGTATTTAAACGTAAAAAATTAGTTGAGTATAAAGATGATGAATGGAATGAAATGATTCATGGTAATTTAACGGCAGTTTTTCATTTATTAAAGCTCGTTGTACCGATTATGCGACAGCAGAAATTTGGCCGCATTGTGAATTACGGATTTCAAGGAGCGGATAGCGCGCCGGGATGGATGTATCGTTCCGCATTTGCAGCTGCAAAAGTCGGACTAGTTTCACTCACAAAAACGATTGCCTATGAAGAAGCAGAATACGGTATTACATCAAATATGATATGTCCGGGTGACATTATTGGTGATATGAAAGAGGCAACAATTGCTATGGCACGTACGTTACCCGATCATCGTACACCAATTGGGCGTTCTGGTACAGGGGAAGATATCGCACGTGCAATTTCCTTTTTATGTGAGGAAGATTCGGACATGATTACGGGAACAATTATAGAAGTAACGGGAGCAGTTGACGTTATTCATCGATATCGTCAAAACTAGACAAATTCTATCGGACAACTTGCGTTATTTTTGTCAAAAAATGCGAGATTATGGTAAAATATAAGAGAATAGAAAGCGCTTTATGAAAAGCGTATATGCTATGGCTATTCAGGGGTAATTTTATAATCTCAAGGGGGAATTTCCAATGCGTATCGGTGTACCAACAGAAGTTAAAAACAATGAAAATCGTGTGGCAATGACGCCAGCTGGTGTTGTTCATTTAATTCACAATGGTCATGAAGTTTTTGTTCAAAAAGGTGCTGGTTTAGGATCTGGTTTTACAGATGAAGCATATGTAGAAGCAGGTGCAACAATTGTAGAAACAGCACAAGAAGCTTGGAATCAAGAGATGGTTATGAAAGTAAAAGAGCCAATCGCAAGCGAATACGGCTATTTCCGCGAAGGCTTAATTTTATTCACGTATTTACACTTAGCTCCAGAACCAGAATTAACAAAAGCATTAATTGAAAATAAAGTAGTCGCAATTGCGTATGAAACAGTTCAATTAGACAACCGTTCTTTACCATTACTTGCACCTATGAGTGAAGTAGCTGGTCGTATGGCAGCGCAAATTGGTGCGCAGTTCCTTGAAAAAAATAAAGGCGGCAAAGGCATTTTACTTGCAGGCGTTCCAGGGGTAAAACGCGGAAAAGTAACAATTATCGGCGGTGGTCAAGCTGGTACAAATGCTGCTAAAATTGCAGTTGGTCTAGGTGCTGAAGTAACAATTATCGACTTAAGTGCAGAGCGTCTTCGTCAATTGGATGATATTTTCGGTAACCAAGTAGCAACATTAATGTCTAACCCGTATAACATTGCAGAAGCTGTAAAAGAATCTGATCTTGTTATCGGTGCAGTATTAATTCCAGGAGCAAAAGCGCCAAAACTTGTAACAGAAGAAATGATTAAATCTATGGAACCGGGTTCTGTTGTAGTCGACATCGCAATCGACCAAGGCGGTATTTTTGAAACAACTGACCGTATTACAACACATGACAACCCAACTTACGAAAAACACGGCGTAGTTCACTATGCAGTTGCAAATATGCCTGGTGCAGTTCCACGTACGTCAACTCTTGCGTTAACAAACGTAACAGTACCATACGCAGTACAAATCGCAAACAAAGGCTACAAAAAAGCTTGCTTAGATAACAGTGCCTTATTAAAAGGTATTAATACATTAGATGGCTACGTAACATTCGAAGCAGTTGCAGAAGCACATGGTTTACAATATGCAGATGCGAAAGAGCTTCTTGAAAAAGCTCCTGCTTTATCATAAGAAAGAATACACAGCGGCTGCCCATTGGGTAGCCGCTTTTATTATGGTTTCATCCGTGCTCGTGCAGTTTCTCGTTGGCTACTTACAGGAAGAGACTCCCCTGCTTTTGCTAAACCGAATAAGGGCATATTTGCATATACACTCTCGTATTGACCTTTCTCAACAACAAATGTTTCATGAAAAATGCCAACCGTTTCAGTTTTGGAAGCTTTTTGGTTAAAATTTTTCCATGCTTTTAAATGTAAGGAAGCGTGACGTGCATAGTGTTCAAGGTCTTCAAATGATTTCCAATATTGAATTTGTACAATTGTGCGGCCGGTGAAGAAAGATTCTGTGCTGAGAAAACCGAGTTCTTTATTTTCATATAGTTCTTTTAGCATTCCACCCATTGCTAGCGCTACGGGCAACCATTTCGAAACAGCAAATAGCTTATTAATGCGCATACCAATCACAAACACTACAAATGAATCGTCCATCTGTGCAGTATAACGTCCAGGTATTACAGGTTTCATCATTCATCCCTCTTTTACTATGGATTTAATATGTTTAAATGAAGGTCATACATTTCCATTACATTTTGAGTTTGAAAGACATGAGCTGTTAAATAGGCGCCGTAAAAAATAGAGTGTAATAGTTTCACAATCTGTGAAATGTCCATCTTGAGTGTAATTTCTCCTGCAGCTTTTCCTTCTTCCACGCAGTTTGCAAATACTTCATTCAAATTTGGAATGAGCTTTCGAACTTGTTCTTCTTTTCCGGGATATAATAGATGAATTTCTGCATCGGTTAAATGAGGCATACAAGGATGCATTTTTTCTTCTGAGAGAAATGCAATCAAACTTAACATCAGTCCAGGTTTTTCTTTTGCATATTCTGAAACTCCTTCAAAAACATGGCGTAGTGCGGTCAGTCCTTTTTTGTTTGTTTCTTTCAGCTCCAACATACGATCCGTTAACCATAACCTCATAAAATAAATAAGAATGTCTTCTTTTCGGGAGAACATTTTAAAAAATGTCACCTTTGAAATTTCTACTCGTTCGCATAATTCTTCAACGTATACTTCTCGAAATGATTTTTCTCCAATGATGTCTAATGCAGTGTGAAATAGCTTGATTTTTGTTCGTGCTTTTTTGATTTCTCGTAGCGGTAATTTCTCTTTCATTACTATGCTCCTTGTTAGTAAAAATTAACTCTTATTAATAAATTAACACGAGTTAACTTTTGAATCCACACTATAATTCTAATTTTTCTGATAGATAAGAAAAATGTTTGGTATGATGAAATTAGAAGAAATAGTAAAATACTTGGATAATGAGTAAGAGGGAGATAAATATGAAGAATGAACTTACAAAAGAATTAAACTTAGAAAAAGTCAACTTATTAGAGATGACAAGAAATATTACGGAGCAGTATAAAAATTTTGTTGTTTCAGATGTAAATAACCACTGTTTACGCATCGCGGTATTTATAGGAGAATATGATTGGCATTTTCATTCGAATTCAGATGAATTATTTATGGTATTAGAAGGAGAGTTATTGATTGATTTTCAAGATCGAGAAACGATTGCCTTAAAGGCAAATGATACGTTATGCATTCCAGCGGGGACGATTCATCGGACAAGAGCATTGAAGCGTACTGTAAACCTTTGTTTTGAAGACGTAGATGCCGATACGGTTATCGTGGAGAATGTATGAAGAGTTTCTCATTATGATATGTTCAAAAGAAAAATGGAAGTTCTTTAAGGGCTATTATATATGAACTTATCAGTGCTATCACTGTGGGAATTGCGATATCGGGTATGCATTACGCAGAAATGGCTGCCGTATCTTTTTGCTTACCTTCAGCTTTAAACGCGCAGTACGAGGAGTGTAGTAGATGGAAAAAATAATAAACAGGTGGCATATATGCCACCTGTTTATTATTTTACAAACTGTAATTCTTTCGGGAATTTCGTTAAAATTTCCACGCCATCTTTCGTTATATAAACATCATCTTCAATACGAACGCCGCCTACGTTTGGTACGTAAATACCTGGCTCGATCGTGAAGACCATTCCTTCTCGTAATGGAGAGTTGTTGCCTTCTTTTACATCTGGATATTCGTGGACGCTAATACCAAGTCCATGACCAAGGCGGTGCGGGAAGAAGTCGCCGTAGCCAGCATCTGCGATAATAGAACGAGCAGCACGGTCGATTTCACTAAATGTCACGCCCGGTTTACATGATTCAACTGCATGTAATTGACCTTTTAATACAGTGTCATAAATGCGTTTTTGTTCGTCTGAAATTTCGCCAAAAGCAACTGTACGCGTAATGTCAGAGCAGTAACCATCGATAATAACACCTAAGTCAAATAGGACGAAATCACCGCGTTGAATTTTATTTGCACCTGGTACACCGTGCGGAAGGGCGGAATTTGCACCTGTTAATACCATTGTGTCAAAGGACATTTTATGAATGCCTTTTTTCTTTAATTCATGCTCAATTATCGCTAATACTTCAAGTTCACTGCGATTCTCTTGAATTGCATCTACCCCAACTTCAATTGCATAATCAGCCATAGCAGCAGCTTGGCGTAAAATCGCAAGCTCTTTTTCATCTTTAATTAGGCGAAGTTCACGTACTTTTTCTTCAGCAGGTTTGAAAGATGCTTTTGGGAATAATTGTGATAAGTGCTCGTAGCGTTCTACATTTAAATGTTCTTTTTCAATTGCAACTGCATTTGCATCAATGCCGCGTGCTTTGATTGCTTTCGCGATCATATCCCATGGATTGTCTGTATCTGTAAAACCGATAATTTCGTGAGTCCAGCCAGCACTTCTTACTTTGTCTTCTTCCATCTTCGGACAAATTAACATCGGTTCTTTTTCTTGGAATACAAATAGACCGAGTAGTCTTTCATGCGGTTCGCAGTGGAAGTTCGTCATATAGAAGACGCTCGGTGTAGAAGTTAAGAATGCAGCTTCTGTATTTTTTTCTTGTAACCATTGCATTAATTTTTCTAATCTAGTATTCATATATCTGCACCTCCGAAATTTCAATTACATGTATAACTTTACATCGAACGAAAGCGTTATGACAAGCAAATCGATGTTTGAAAAGACAGGAAATTGCGAAATCGTGTAGAATAGAAGGTGTGGATATGAATAAGGGAGGTAATGAAAAGATGAAAGTATCTTATCACGGTCATTCAGTTGTAAAGATTGAAACGAACGGAAAGGTTATTTTAATTGATCCATTTATTACAGGTAATCCGAAAACAGATTTAAAAGTAGAAGAGGTAACAGTTGATGCAATTATCCTTTCTCATGGACATGGTGATCACGTTGGGGATACAGTAGAATTAGCAAAAAAACATAATGCAGTTGTTATTGCACCGTTTGAGCTTGCGACATTTTTAGGTTGGAAAGGTGTAAATACACATCCAATGCATATTGGAGGTTCTCATGCATTTGAATTCGGAACAGTGAAGTTTACACAAGCATTTCATGGTTCTAGCTATGTTGATGAAGAAAATCAAACGATTACATATACAGGTATGCCAGCGGGGATTGTATTTACTGCAGAAGAAAAAACAATTTATCATGCCGGAGATACAGCGTTGTTCTCGGATATGAAATTAATTGGTTCTCGTCATACAATTGATGTGGCATTTTTACCAATTGGAGATAACTTTACAATGGGTCCAGAGGATGCCGCGTTAGCTGCAGAATGGATTGGAGCGAAAATTGTTGTGCCAATGCACTATAATACCTTCCCAGTTATCGAACAAGATCCGCATCAATTTGTAGAAAAATTAACCGGTAGTGTAGGGAAAGTGTTACAAGCAGGAGAAACAATTGAATTGTAAAAAAGAAACCTTCATTTTGCGCGACAAAGTGAAGGTTTTTACATGTGGGAAGGACATAATGTAAATGTTGGATTTGTTATATTATTTTTAGATTGTAATCTATGTGTTTCTGTTTCAGTTACTTCGTTGATTTTGATTGCTACTTTCTTTCCATCCACGAACGCTAACAATACCGCGCCAATTATTTCTAAAATTTTTTTCATATTATATCGCTCCTTGTCTCTCATTTCTTGTCTTTATTGTACGATAAGAAAATGAAACAAACTATCGAATAAGATGACAAGGAAATTACATAATTGTAAGAAACATGTATCCTTTTGTTATAAAAAAATTAGTACAGATATATAAACATACAGTGTAACAGTTTTGAAAATATAGTATACTAAAAAGATAACACATGAAGAATTTAGGGAAAAGAAAGTATGGTGAAACTACTTGGCTACGAAACACAACCAAATTTTGGAATATATCAACAGTTTGCCAATTGGGCATAAAATTTCTGTGCGCCAAATTGCAAAAGAGTTGAGCGTAAGTGAAGGAACGGCATATCGGGCGATTAAAGATGCGGAAAATAAAGGCTATGTAAGTACAATTGAACGGGTCGGGACAATTCGTATTGAACAAAAAAAGAAAGAAAATATCGAAAAGCTAACATTTGCAGAAGTTGTTAACATCGTGGATGGTCAAGTACTTGGTGGTAGAGAAGGTTTACATAAAACGTTAAACAAGTTTGTAATCGGGGCAATGAAGCTAGAAGCGATGATGCGCTATACGGAAGCTGGGAATTTACTTATTGTCGGAAACCGTACACAAGCACATCAATTAGCGCTTGAAGAAGGAGCAGCTGTACTGATTACAGGTGGATTTGATACAGAAGAGCATGTGAAGAAATTGGCAGATGAATTAAAGCTGCCGATTATTTCGAGCAGCTATGATACATTTACAGTAGCAACGCTTATTAACCGAGCTATTTATGATCAGCTTATTAAAAAAGAAATAGTTCTCGTTGAAGATATTTTAACACCAATTGAAGAGACGGTATATTTACAGCCAAGTGATACAGTGGAAAAATGGCATAAGTATAATGAAGAAACGATGCATGGCCGTTATCCGATTGTAGATGAAGCAAATAAGGTGCTTGGCATTGTAACGTCCAAAGATATGATCGGTGTAGTAAAAGAAACACCAATTGAAAAAGTAATGACAAAACAGCCGATTACTGTAAACGGAAAAATGTCTGTTGCGGCAGCAGCGCGTATGATGGTGTGGGAAGGGATTGAGCTTCTTCCAGTTGTTGATGATAGCAATACATTGCAAGGTATTATTAGTCGTCAAGATGTGCTGCAAGCACTCCAAATGATTCAGCGTCAGCCGCAAGTTGGGGAAACGATTGATGATATTGTAACGAATCAATTTATGAATCCGAAAGAAGCAAAACAAGATTCTGCTTACCATTTTTCTGTTACACCACAAATGACAAATTCAATAGGAACTTTGTCATATGGCGTCTTTACAACAATTGTGACAGAAGCGACAAATCGTGTGCTTCGTGCGCAGAAAAAAGGTGACGTCATTGTTGAGAATTTAACCATTTACTTTGTAAAGCCGGTTCAAATTGATAACGTTGTGTCCGTACATCCGAAAGTGCTAGAAATTGGACGTAAATTTGGTAAGGTGGACGTAGAAGTACGACATGAAGGAAACGTTGTTGGAAAAGCATTGCTCATGGTTCAATTGATTGATCGTTAAGGAGGAAAAGCTGCCTGAAAGGGCAGTTTTTTTATATAAATAAATATCTGGATTTTCGTTCGATGTGTTATGATGGGAAATAAAGGGAGTGATGTATGTGTTATCTTCTGGTATCT
The DNA here is from genome assembly GCF_002560985.1 of Bacillus sp. AFS018417. Taxonomy (NCBI): domain Bacteria; kingdom Bacillati; phylum Bacillota; class Bacilli; order Caryophanales; family Bacillaceae; genus Bacillus; species Bacillus sp. AFS018417. Next base: position 172,358 of record NZ_NTTM01000002.1, on the reverse strand, counting down.
TTTTCGGAAGCATTGCTGTTCTTTACTTTTTAATCATGATTCCAATTCAATACTCCTATATATCTGGCTTGAAAGAAAGAATGAAACAAACAGGTCTCGCGCAAAGTGAGTTATATGAAAAAATGTCATTTGAAGAAGAACAAGCGCATTTTAGTTTGCAAGGGAATTTGTTTAATTTACCGTCGGCTATTGTTGCGAGTCTTATATATAAATTGCGCCATCGTTAGTAAGTGTCTTTATTTTAAGACAAGTCCTAATGACTATATTGTAGCAATAATAAAAAATATAAAAAGGCCGGTCTCACTATTGATGAGCCGGCTTTTTTGTATAGTATGTGGGCATTTCATTTCGTTAGGTTGGTGGGAATCTCTACACATGTCTCTAAACTAAAAACGGAATTATCCTTGTTTCTTTTCAATATACATGCAATGGGGAATATGATTTCATCTAGATGTACCTTGTCCTACTCAAGACAAAAGCTTTGTAACGCCTGTCGTTTTTCCTTTGTTAAACCGAACTCATGAGCAAAGTACGTATCAAGGTTTCCATACGTATTCGTAATAGATTGGAAAACACCTTCTAAAAACTCCTCTTTTACTCCAAGCAGCTGTTCCATAATTTGAAGACCTCTGTCATCCAAATGCGCTGAAATTTGCTTCAATACCTTTTCGTTAAACTCTTTCATCGTTTCATTTGTCAATAAATAATCTTCCATAACAGTTTCTTTTGGAACTCCAAGCACAGATAAAATAAGAGCAGCACCAACGCCCGTACGATCCTTTCCAGCGGCACAATGATGTAATAACCCCAAATTATTTGGGTCTTGGATAACTTGCATCAATCGTTTGTAAGATGGATTGTTTAGCGGAAGTTTGGAATACACCTCCCACATAATATCTAAGTTAAGATTTTTGAAGAAATTATTTCTAGCCATTTCTTCGATCGTGCCGAATTGATTATTTTGCTCTGATGCCGGGATACGTTCGTATGCCACGTTTGAAAGGATAGGATCGGGCTTATTTTGTGCTTCCAGCTCATCGCGATAATCAAAAATGTATTTAATGTTTAATGTTTGTAAGAAATTCATATCTTCATCTGTCAAACCTGTTAGTTCGTCTGAACGGAAAAAAAGTCCAAGTTTTACTGTGCGGCCATCGTATGTTTTATAGCCGCCCATGTCACGAAAGTTATGAGCTCCAATAAAGGGGATTACTCGGTTTGCAGGATATGTCGCATAACGAGTTGCTGTTGTGATTTCCATTAAAATAAACACCTCTTCTATTTGTAATTAAAAACACTTGCTTGGTGGAGAGTTGGATGATAACTTTCTCTTTTTCAGAGCAAGTTGTATACAAGCAGAATACTACCTAATTGTAAAAGAAATATTAAGGCTTTTTAAAGTTCTTGTAACTTTCGAATGTTAGATGCGTTGAAATAATATTTTGGGGTTTCCTTGTAGTTCAAAAACAGGTATTTTGTATACGAAAAGGATACACGGGAGTTATACATTTCTACAGCTAATCTAGAACTGGTTATGTGAAAGATAGGAAGAAATTATTTTTTAAAAAGCGTCCCATATTATCAGAAAAGAAAAAGAGAAAGGGACGAAAGATTTATGATCTGACGTCCCAATAGATAAACAAGTAAAATTTACAGTCTTCCTTCCATTACTACACGATTACGAGTGTTGAGAAGAGTCTCTTTTACTATTTGCTTTGCACCTTCATAGTCTTTGGATACTACAGCTTGATAAAGAGATTCATTAACGCGGTTAGCGGAATAATGAGGCTGATGAGGAGTAAGCTTCCAGTTTACCGTAGCAATCATGATAATTTTATCTTGATATGAATCCATAATTTGCAGCATAGCTTGATTATTTAAGGTAGACATAATACAGCGTGAAAACAAATGGGAGTATTTGACGTATTCAGGATAATCATCTTGCTGGCTAGCTTCAATCTGATTTTTGAGACATTTTCCTAATTCCGAGATATTTAAAATACAACCGCGTTCAATCATAGAATCTAGCGCATGTATTTTAAAAGAGGTTAGCACTTCCATCATATCCAAAATTTCTTTAACTGAAATTTCTTTCACTAAAATGCCCCGATTTTTTAATGAAACCACAAACCCCTCCGATTCCAAATGAGAAATGGCAGTTCGAATCGGTGTTCGGCTCATGTTTAGTTCGTTTGCAAGTTCGTTTTCTGATAATAGTGTTCCAGGCATGAAATCGCCAAGAATAATCTTTTGACGTATGTTTGCATAGGCAATGTCTATTAAAGATTTAGATGACATGAACTTTTAATTCCTTTCATTTATCATTTACAAAATTATCTTAAAGTAGCTGAGTTTCAACTGCAAGTAAATAATCGTAAGTGTAGGTTCAGGATAAATGAGAAACTTACATGAAGTTTAAAAATAATTAATATTTCATTTACATTCCACTGGTATTCTTCTTGTATACAACTAAGAAAGGAAGGTATACCTAAGCCAAAAGATCGTTTCTCACTGTTTGTAGACCAATGACTTTAAGGGGGAAGATAGAACAAACTAATAAGCGCAGAAAAGTGTTGTATAGAAACATAAATAACAAACAATTTGGAGGAGACATACAATGAAGGTTTCGTCAAAAACGGTTCTATCTTACGGACTGGGGAGTCTTGGGCAGAATTTAGTTTATATTTTGACTGTTAGTTATTTAATGTTATTTTATACCGATTACTTTGGGATATCAGCAGCTGCTGTAGGAACATTATTTCTTGTAGCCCGATTGTTGGATGCTTTATTGGATCCTTTTATAGGCATCATGGTAGATAATACAAAATCCAGATGGGGAAAGTTTAGGCCGTATCTTTTGCTTCCCCCCGTTATTATGGCCGGTTTTACAGTTCTTTGCTTTTTGCAGCCTAATATTAGTCCTGCCGCTAAGATCATTTACGCTTCTGTAACCTATATCATGTGGGGAATGAGCTTCGGTCTGGTAGATGTTCCATATTGGTCTATGACATCCGCTATCACAGACGATCCAAAGGAAAGAACAAAAGTGGTGATGGTGCCTCGTGTAATGGCAATTATCGCTGCATTATTTGTAAGTGTCTTTACCTTACCGCTTGTTAAAGCGTTAAACAGTTGGATCCTTGTCAGCGCGATCTATGCAGTATTATGTATTGGCTTCTTTTGGATTACGTTTTTCAATGTAAAAGAACAAGTAACAGTAGAACGAAACGAAAAGTTTACGTTCAAAGATGCTTTTCGTGTAATTAAATCGAATCAGCCGCTTCTGCTGTTGTTGTTGACAATGTTAATGGAAGACATCGTAACAAAATTCCGCGGTGCTTTCGGTATCTACTATTTCAAATATTATTTACATGCAGAAAATCTGTTCCCTGTGTTTTCTTTGGTGAGCATAGTGCCAGTATTAATAGGAGGCCTGTTAGCACCTACGATTTCGAAGCGCTTAGGGAAAAAGAAAACTACTATTATTGGAATTATTGGTTACGGTGTAGAGCATATTGCTTTATTCTTTGTAGGCAAAAATATGATTCCGTTCTTTACACTAAATATTCTAGGTGGTTTATTTTTTGGTATAGCGACGATTACAATGAGTGCTATGATTGCTGATTGTGTGGAATACGGGGAATGGAAAACTGGAAAACGGGCAGAGGGAACGGTATTTTCTACTAACACTTTCCGCGCTAAATTCGCAGGAGCGATTGGCGGAGGAATAGGAGCTTATGCGCTTTCTGGTATTGGTTACATCCCGAATCAAACTCAAGCAGGTACAACAATGGTTTGGATGCAGTTGTTTTTTACGCTTATTCCAGGAATTTTGCTGCTTATCTCTGTTATACCGCTTATGAAATACCAGTTAACAGAAGGGTTCTATGAAAAAATCCTATCTGAAATAAAAATTAGACGAAAGAGCCATACGACTGAATTTAAGAATGCGCAATAAGAGCTGATGATTCGGACATGTATGAAAACACACACAAATCAGGGGGAGTAAACATGATGAATTTAAGAGAAAATCCTTTCTATCTAACAGATCAAGATATTGCATGGGTGAACGAAACCTTATCCTCTATGACGACTGAAGAAAAAGTCGGACAACTTTTCTGCTTGCACGGTATGGAGAAGGATGAAAAGAGATTGAAAGAAATACTGGAAAAATTTAAGCCTGGTGGGTTTATGTTTAGGCCAGACAAAGGAACGGCAATTCAAGAGGTTCATCGTTTTTTACAAGAGCAATCCGCTATTCCTCTACTTCTTGCGGCAAACCTAGAAGCCGGAGGAAATGGCATTGCATTGGACGGGACAGCAATTGCTAATCCTATGCAGACAGCAGCAACAGGAAACACAGAAATAGCATACAAGTTAGGGGAGATTGCAGCTAAAGAGGGCAGTGCTGTCGGCTGTAACTGGTCTTTTGCACCTGTAGTAGATATTGATATAAACTTTCGAAATCCGATTACCAACATTCGTACCTTTGGATCAGATGTTTCCACAATTATAAAAATGAGCAAAGAGTATGTACAAGCCTTGCAAGAAAACGGACTAGCGGCATCTATCAAACATTTTCCAGGAGACGGTGTGGATGAAAGAGATCACCATTTAGTGACTTCTGTTAACTCTCTCTCTGTAGAGGAGTGGGATCGTACCTATGGTATTATTTTTAAGGAATTAATTGAGGCAGGTACAAAAACGATTATGCCTGGACATATTATGCTCCCTCATTATTCCAGAAAGCTTCGTCCTGATATTAAGGAAGAAGAAATCATGCCGGCTACTCTATCTAAAGAATTGTTACAGGATTTACTAAGAGAACAACTGCAATTTAATGGTGTCATTGTCTCTGACTCTACCATGATGGCCGGGTTCGCAATGGCAAAAAGTCGAGAAGAGGCAGTTCCTTTAACAATCGAAGCGGGCTGTGATGTGTTCCTCTTTAACCGAGATATACAAGAGGACTTTGAATTTATGATGAAGGGTCTTGAAAACGGACTGCTGACGATGGAAAGAGTAGAGGAAGCAGTCACGAGAGTGTTGGCCTTAAAAGCATCTCTTGGTCTTCATAAAAAAGAAGCCACTGAGTTAATTCCGAGAGAAGAGGAGCTCAAGGTACTCGGCTGTCAAGAACATAAGGAGTGGGCATCCATTGCAGCAGATGAATCTATTACTTTGGTAAAAGATACAAAACAATTACTGCCTATATCCGCTGATCAATATCGAAGAGTTTTGTTAATTCCTGTAGAAAACATAAATTCTCAGTTAAAAGCAGAGGGCTTCTACTCAAAATCCTGGACTGAGAGCTTTGCAGATAAGCTGCGAACAAATGGGGTTGAGGTGGTTCTCTTTGATCCAAATCAAAATTTTGGAGCGTCATTTACAGCTCCTACGTACACAATAAAAGAACAATTTGACCTTGTTATTTATTTGGCGAACCTTCCTACCGCTAGCGTAAAGCCTACTTTGCGGCTGCAGTGGTCGCCCAAGCTTGCGGGCGATTTACCATGGTTCATTCAGGAAGTGCCTACTATTTTCATTTCTTTAGCTAATCCGTATCATTTATTCGATATTCCGAGAGTCCCTGTCATGATTAACTGCTATCACGCAAACGAAAACATTATTGATTATCTTTATAAGAAGTTAACGGGGGAATCCGAATTTAAAGGAAAGAGTCCGGTAGATCCATTTTGTGGATGTTGGGATACGCGGTTTTAATCAATGATGTGTTATCTCGCATTAATGGGCAGTAAGACCCCACTGATGGAAGTTTCACTTTATAAGCTAAGGTCGTAACGGTGAATGTACAAGGGGTTTTAATTTAAAAACGGTCATCCTTTCATGGGTATTCTATGAAAGGATGACCGCTTTTTTATGTCTCCAATGAATCTTACAGAAGAACTACAGTTATTAGATAAAGGAATGATTTCTATTTGATTGTAATACCAAATTCACTCAAAGCAAGCGCTTGGAAAGTTTGTATATCAATCGTTTGTTTAGATTTATGATTCCCTATCGTTACGGTATAAGTTTTGTCTGTCAGTGTAACGTAACCATCGTCTGTTCGTTTTGCAAGAAGCGGTGATTTATTAAATGGTGATTGTTCATGGTGGGTAATGATTTGTTGTGCATTTTGTAAAACCGTTTCATCAATTGGCGATGTGAAGAAGTCATAGCCAATTTCTAGAGTGCCATTTTGATATTTTTCAAATGCGTATTCTCCTAAATCTGTTTTTTTCTTTTGAATACGATATTCACCAGTTGAAGAAGATACTAGTTCTCCTGTAAACGGAAGAGGCTGCAGGGCATGGTGTGAACCGAAACCAACATCAATCAAGTATGGCTGACTGTTATGCTGAAGAATCGTTGCAAAGTGTGTTCCAATTAGCCGAATTTCTCCATCATTAAATACAGTGCCACATATCATATGGACTTGAAATCCTAGTTCTTTTAAAGCGTAGTAAAACAAAGGGTTCAGCTCATAGCAAACACCGCCGCGCCGGTTGTCTATAATCTTTCTTTTTAAGTTTTCAAAGGTAATATCAATGTTTTCATTTTGTATAATACTAATATTTTCAAATGGCACATGTTTAGCAAATTGAGATTGTAACGTACGAATATCTTCAAATGTTACATCTTTTTTTTCATATTGAATGCGGTTGAAAAAATCGTTTAGAAAGGTGTTCATTTTATCTCACCTCAAATTATTTTTGTAACTGCTCTGCCTCTTCAATCGCAAGCGGTAAAAAATGCTTATATTGGCGAATACCGTTGTAGAGGCTAGCACCGCCAACAATTACAAATAAAGTTCCAACGATTATACGAGCTGCTGAAAGATCCAAGAAAAATTGGTTCAGGCCAAATAATGCAACGAATAATCCGAGTGCAATCGCTGATTTTCCAGCAAGCCATCCTTTCTCCATGGAACGGTTTGTACGGAAATATTTCGTTTTGTAGAAAAGATACAACATAAATGTAACGATAATACAAAAGACTAATACTGGCATGATCCCAATCCCCCATCTACTTGTATGTTATTTATTTTATTGTAAATCAATTATCGTCCTGTATGAAGTGTTTTGGGTTATAATGGGTATAAATTGGTGAAAAAGGAGACTTTTACATATGCATGAGAAGATTTTAGAAGCAATTAAGCAATTTGATACGATTATTATTCACCGTCATGTACGTCCGGATCCAGATGCATTAGGTTCTCAGTGCGGACTTGGTACAATGCTGCAGCAATCGTTTCCAGAGAAAAAGATTTATATGGTAGGATATAATGAACCGTCTTTAGCATATTTACACGTAATGGATGAAATTGATGATGCTATATATGAAGAGGCGCTTGTTATCGTTTGTGATACAGCAAACCAAGAGCGCGTTTGCGATCAGCGTTATACAAAAGGAAAGCAATTAATTAAAATTGATCATCATCCAAATAAAGATCCGTACGGAGATATTGTTTGGGTAGATACAACTTCTAGTTCTACAAGTGAACTTATTTATGAATTTTATTTATATGGCAAAGACAAAGGGTTAACTTTAACAAAAGAAGCCGCGCGTCTTATTTTAGCTGGTATCGTTGGTGATACAGGCCGTTTCTTATTTCCGAGCACATCGGCAAAAACACTTCGTTATGCATCTGAACTTGTAGACATGGGAGTTGAATTCCCTGCATTATATGATGAAATGTATAAAACAAATGAGCGCATTGCACGTTTAAATGGTTACATTTTACAAAATTTCACAATGGCAGAAGAAGGAGCAGCGTATATTAAGATAACGAAAGAAATATTAGAGCAATTTGATGTACTTCCGTCTGAGGCATCAGGAGTTGTTGGAGCACTTGGAAACATTGAAGGCTTAAGAGCGTGGGTTCTATTTCTAGAGGAAAAAGATGTAATTCGTGTTCGACTTCGTTCAAAAGGACCGGTAATTAATACATTAGCAATGCAATATAACGGTGGAGGGCATCCGATGGCGTCAGGTGCAAAAGTTTTTTCTTGGGAAGAAGCAGATCGTCTTTTTGCAGACTTATGTGAATTGTGTAAATAAGAAGAAAGGTAGAGGGGACTCTACCTTTCTTGTTTTATCTTTACGCTAATTTCGAGTGTAGTGTCAAAAGAAACTGTTTCGATTTCAAATCGATAGACACGGTCGTAATATTTATATACTTTATTTTCAATGACCTTTTTCAGTAGTTCTTTATTATTTGCAACGCTCTGAATATTTTGGGTAAGCAAGTGGCGGAGATCATCGCGAATCGAGGTTTTTAATGTTTCAACAGTTAGAGAGTCTACATTGTATTTATCATGATTGACAATCTCAACTTCAATCTCTTGAATCGTTAATATTTTTTTATTTTTTTCATTTTCTTTATTTTGATCTTCAATAATTACATGTAAGTCATCTGTTAATTTCTTTATTTTTGCTTCTTGTTGTTCCAGTGTTTTGGTTTGCACTTCTTGAAATACGCCATATATGTACAAAAAAATAATCCAGCTTAAAATACCGCCAACAGCAGCGCCGCCTAAAAAAAGCTTCCATCGATTGGAGAGTGAGCTTGGAACTCTCATACATGCTCCTGTGTAATCCAATTAATAATAATGAATCCTGTTTGCATACCGCCTGTGGCAAAGAAAATGAGAAGAATTTGTTTCACAATATCTTTTGTATCTCCTCCAAAGAAGCTGCGTTCAAAGCTGTAAAATGTATCAAAAGTCCCGCCAATAGCAGCGACAAGTGCCCAAATTCGTAAATTTTCTGCAAACTGCGTAATCATTGTGAGGGGTGGTTTTCCAACTAAAAAAGCACCGACCCCGCCGATTAACGATCCACCAATCATAACACCAAGGGCAATAAAATAACTTGTAACGAGAAGAGAGAAAAAGCTTTGATTCACTTCCATCATCATTCCCCTTTCTTTTTCATGTATATGGACAAAGAAGGAGAAGTATGTTTTGATTTCACGTATAATAAGAGGTAGTCAAATAGATAAAGAGAGGGCATAAAAGTGAAGTTTGTGCATTTACAATGTCAAACCGTTTATAGTTTATTGAAAAGTGCTTGTAAAATAGACGAGCTTGTTCATCAAGCGAAAGAACTTGGTTTTACAGCATTAGCGATTACAGATGAAAATGTGATGTATGGTGTTGTTCCGTTTTATAAAGCGTGTAAAAAAGCGGGTATTAAACCGATTATCGGTTTAACAGCTTCGATATGGAATGAAGAAGAGGATCGGTCTTATCCACTTGTTTTACTGGCTGAAAACGAAACTGGGTATAGAAATTTACTCAAAATTTCTAGCAGCATTATGACAAAGTCAAAAGACGGTATTCCAAAGAAATGGCTTGCGCACTATGCAGGCGGATTAATTGCGATTTCTCCAGGGAAAAATGGCGAAATTGAACAACTTGTATTGCAGGGCAAACATGAGGTTGCTGAAGAAGTAGCGAATATGTACAAAAGTATATTTGCAAGCTTTTACATAAGCTTGCAGCACCATGCCATTCAAGAAGAATTATTGCTGCAGGAAGAGCTTCTGCCATTTGCAAAGCAGCTTGGAATTCCGCTTGTGGCGACGAATGATATTCGTTATGTCAAACAAGGCGATGCGATTGTACAGGAATGTTTATTATCCGTTCATAGCGGGACAAAAATGACAGATTCTGAAAGGCCGCGTTTACAAACTGATCAATATTATATGAAATCGCCTTCTGAAATGGAAGCGTTATTCTCTGCTATGCCAGAAGCGATTGAAAATACTGTATGTATTGCAGAGCGCTGTCATGTAGAGATTAAGTTTCATACAAATCAACTTCCGAAGTTTCCGGTACAAACAGATGAGTCATCGGATCGCTTTTTACGCCGCATTTGTGAAGAAGGGCTGAAGAAGCGTTATGAAACAGTGACAGATGTGCATAAGGCACGTCTAGCGCACGAATTAGGCGTTATTTCTCGAATGGGATTTAGTGATTATTTTCTTATTGTATGGGACTTTATGACATACGCTCACGAGCACCGCATTTTAACAGGACCAGGCCGTGGTTCGGCAGCTGGATCACTCGTGTCTTACGTACTGGAAATTACCGATATCGATCCAATTCAGTATGATTTACTGTTTGAACGATTTTTAAATCCAGAGCGTGTTACACTTCCTGATATTGATATTGATTTTCCAGATATTCACCGCGATGAAATGATTCGTTATGTGAAAGATAAATATGGAGAACTACGTGTTGCTCAAATCGTAACATTTGGAACACTTGCAGCAAAAGCAGCGATTCGCGACATTGCAAGAGTAATGGGGCTGCCGCCAAATGAAATTGATATTTTTTCAAAGCATATTCCATCCAGGGTTGGGATTACATTAGAGGAAGCTTATGCAGGATCGCAAGCACTGCAAAATTATATACAAAGTAACCTTATATTTCAAAGGATATTTGATATCGCAAAACGGGTAGAAGGCTTGCCCCGTCATACGTCTATTCATGCAGCCGGAGTGATTATGAGTGAAGAACCGCTTACAAATAGCGTTGCCATTCAAGATGGGCATGATGGTGTATATATTACGCAATATCCCGCAGAGGTATTAGAAGAACTTGGATTGTTAAAGATGGACTTTCTTGGTCTTCGTAATTTAACGTTGCTTGAAAATATTTGTACCTTTGTTGCACAAACAACTGGGACAAATATAGATATAAAGAAATTGCCTCTTCAAGATGCGAAAACATTTGCACTGCTTGGACGAGGAGATACGACTGGAATTTTCCAGCTCGAATCAAGCGGAATGCGGAATGTTTTGCGTTCGTTAAAACCGAATGAGTTTGAAGATATTGTTGCAGTCAACGCGCTATATCGACCAGGACCAATGGAGCAAATTCCGGTGTTTATTGAATCAAAACATGGGAAACGTGCGATTCATTATCTTCATCCTGATTTGAGACCAATTTTAGAAAATACGTATGGAGTTATCGTTTATCAAGAACAAATTATGCAAATTGCCTCTCGTTTAGCAGGATTTTCTCTTGGTGAGGCGGACTTATTACGCCGTGCAGTAAGTAAAAAAAATCGTGATATTTTAGATGAAGAGCGTACTCACTTTGTGAAAGGTTGTTTGCAAAATGGATATGATGAAGAAACTGCCCAAAAAATTTATGATTTAATCGTTCAATTTGCGAATTATGGATTTAACAGAAGTCATGCAGTTGCTTATAGTATGATTGGATATCAGCTTGCCTATTTAAAAGCAAATTATCCGCTGCAGTTTATGACAGCACTATTATCAAGTGCAATTGGAAATGAAGAGAAGATTGTACAATATGTTCGGGAAACAAAGCGAAAAGGGTTTCATGTTTTACCTCCATCTCTTCATAAGAGCAGTTATGATTTTCATGTTGAAGGAAATGCAATTCGGTATAGTTTACTTGCTATTCGCAATGTAGGGATGGCGACAGTGAAAGCCTTGATTGAAGAAAGAAACAAAAAAACATTTCAAGATTTATTTGAGTTTTGTTTACGTATGCCGGCGAAGTTTGTAACAGAACGCAATTTAGAAACAATGATTTGGGCGGGTTGTTTTGATGATTTTGAGGTTTCACGTTCGTCCTTGTTTAACAGTATTAAAGGTGCGTTAGAATATGCGAGCTTAGCACGTGAAATTGGCGAGGAACTTGTGCCGAAGTCAGAGTATGCACAAGAGGCAGAGCTATCTTTTATCGAACAATTAAATAAAGAGAAAGAAGCACTAGGTTTTTATTTATCAAGTTATCCAACTGCACAGTACGAACCGCTTGTTAAACAATTAGAAATTCCGACACTTGCACAAGCGATGAAGCAGCAAAGAAAAGTGCAGCGGGCAATTGTGTATTTGACAAATATAAAAATCATTCGAACAAAAAAATTACAAAAGATGGCGTTTGTCACGTTTTGTGATCAAAATAATGAAATGGAAGCAGTTGTATTTCCTGAAACATATATCCATTTTGCAGAGCGGTTACAAGAAGGTGAAATTGTTTTAATAGAAGGTACAATTGAACAGCGAAATCACAAACTGCAATGGATTATAAATGGTGTCTATCCGCTAGAACAAATGGATACTTACGATAAAATGAAAGACGCTTCTATTTACGTGAAAGTACCATCACAGTATGAAAAAAGGCTGTTAAACAATGTAACAAAAATATTATTTCACTATTCAGGTTTTGTGAAAGTACTAATTTATTATGAAAAAGAGCATAAGATGGTACAATTATCTCGTAGTTTATCCATTCATCCAAGTGAAGAATGCCTACAAGCACTTTATGAGGTAGTCGGGAAGGAAAATGTCGTTGTAAAAATATAATGGACAATTTCCCTCTATTTCGATTATAGTAATAATAGCGTTCGTGGTCAGACCACCTTGGAGAATGAATAATGCTATTCAGCAAGAACATATGAGGAGAGTGGATCGTTTGTCAACACTTCGTGAAGAAGCACTTCACATGCATAGAGTGCATCAAGGAAAATTAGAAACTGTATCAAAAGTAAAGGTAGAAAATGCAAAAGATTTAAGTCTTGCGTATTCTCCAGGGGTTGCAGAACCATGTAAAGTTATTTATGACGATAAAAGCAAGGTATACGAATATACAATGAAGGGCAATATGGTAGCAGTTGTAACAGATGGAACGGCTGTGTTAGGTCTTGGAAATATTGGACCGGAAGCATCTCTTCCAGTTATGGAAGGTAAAGCTGTATTATTTAAGAGCTTTGCTGGTGTAGATGCATTTCCAATTGCTTTAAATACAAATGATGTAGATAAGATTGTTGAAACTGTAAAATTAATGGAGCCAACTTTTGGCGGCGTAAACTTAGAAGATATTGCAGCGCCAAACTGCTTCATTATTGAAGAGCGTTTAAAGAAAGAAGCAAATATTCCTGTATTCCACGATGATCAGCATGGGACAGCAATTGTAACAGTAGCGGGTCTTGTAAATGCATTAAAGCTAGTTGGAAAGAAAATGTCTGATATTAAAGTTGTCGCAAACGGTGCCGGAGCAGCTGGCATTGCGATTATTAAACTTTTATATCGCTACGGCGTACGTGACATTATTATGTGCGATACGAAAGGTGCGATTTTTGAAGGTCGTCCTGTTGGTATGAATCCTGTGAAAAATGAAGTTGCAAAATATACGAATAAAAATCGTGTAGAGGGTTCATTAGCAGAGGTGATTCAAGGTGCAGATGTGTTCATCGGTGTATCTGCAGAAGGCGCATTAACAGAAGAAATGGTTCGTTCTATGAACAAAGATGCAATTATCTTTGCGATGGCGAATCCAAATCCAGAAATTATGCCAGAAATCGCAAAAGCAGCTGGAGCAGCTGTTGTAGGTACAGGTCGTTCGGACTTCCCGAACCAAGTAAACAACGTATTAGCTTTTCCTGGTATTTTCCGCGGTGCTCTTGACGTACATGCAACGCAAATTAATGAAGAAATGAAGATTGCAGCAGTAAAAGCAATTGCTGAGCTTGTATCAGCTGAAGAACTGAATGAGGATTATATTATTCCAGCTCCATTCGATGCGCGCGTAGCACCGCAAGTGGCAGCGTATGTAGCGAAAGCTGCAATGGAAACAGGTGTTGCTCGCCGTCAAGTCGATCCGAATGAAGTAGCTGAGAAAACAAGAAAACTAGCGATTATCGGTAAAGAATAAGCGAGGAGTGTCCATTGACATCATCACAAACAAAAGTATACCTGGAAATAGTGAAAAAAATCCGTTCTATTATAAAAGAGGACGGATTAGAAGCAGGTAATCGCCTGCCATCTGAACGAGAGCTAAGCGCACGTTTAAATGTTGGTCGTTCCTCTGTTCGTGAAGCGCTCAGAGCGCTGGAATTGGTCGGCTTAATTGAAACGCGGCGCGGTGAAGGGACGTTCATTCGAAATTTTTATGAAAATGGTCTTGTGCAATTAATTGCACCGTTCGTATTACAAGATGAAAAAACGCGGCAAGATTTGTTACAAATGAAAGAATTGCTTGAGAGGGATGCGATTCGTGTTTTATGTCAAATGCAGACAGAAGACTGCTTAAAGGCACTTAAGGCAATTTTTTCTGATGAACAGTCATCTATCGCTGAATTTCATCAAAACTTTTTAAAAACGCTTGTAGAGCAAGTAGATAATTTTTTAATGTATCGTGTTTGGATGATTGTACATGACTACGCTTCGACGCTTTCTTGTGATGTTCATTTAAACGCGAGAGAGTTGCATGAAAAGCTATATAAAGCATTAGAGAATAAGCAGGAACAAACAGCAATAGAGCTTTATGATGCAATCATAGAGAACATACAGTTTCATTTGTAATTCTAACATCTATACAAAATTTGTCGAAATGACCATGACACGTTCTGACAAACATTCTGCCAGACAACGTTTAAAGTTAAACGTAAAGAGATGGGTTATAAGACAAATTGAGAAAACAAGGCTAACACTTATTAATGTAGGTGTTAGCCACATTTTCTTACTCGTTAACCTTAGCTCTTTTATCACCTAAAGGAGGGTCAAACTTTGCTACGAGATTTATTCCAAAAGAAGAAAAAATATGCTGCAATTCCTTCAGAGCAAGTAAGAAGAGATGTACCGGACGGTGTCATGACAAAATGTCCGAAATGCAAAAAAATCATGTATACGAAAGAACTTCTGAAGAATTTAAAAGTATGTGTTAACTGTGGGTATCATCATCCGATGAACGCATGGGAGCGTCTTGAAAGTTTGTTAGATGAAAATTCATTTCGTGAATATGACAAAGAAATGATTTCGGCAAACCCGCTTCACTTCCCTGGTTATGAGGAGAAACTTGAGAGCGATCGTAAAAAAACTGGATTAAACGAAGCAGTTGTGACAGGAGAAGGAACAATCGAGAATATGCTCGTTGTTGTTGCGGTTATGGATTCAAGGTTTCGAATGGGAAGCATGGGCTCTGTTGTAGGTGAAAAAATTGCGCGTGCTGCTGAAAAAGCACATGAAATGAAAGTGCCGTTTCTTATTTTTACCGCATCAGGCGGAGCTCGTATGCAAGAGGGTATTTTAAGTTTAATGCAAATGGCGAAGACGAGTGTTGCTTTGAAAAAACATAGCGATGCAGGCGGTTTATTCATTTCTATTATGACGCATCCAACGACGGGCGGAGTTTCCGCGAGCTTTGCTTCACTTGGTGACTACAATCTAGCAGAACCAGGCGCATTAATTGGATTTGCAGGTCGTCGTGTAATTGAACAGACTGTTCGTGAAAAATTGCCGGAGGACTTCCAAACGGCAGAGTTCTTACTGGAACATGGACAATTAGATGCAGTTGTGCACCGTAATGATATGAGAGATACACTCCGCAAGATTTTAGAAGTTCATCAAGGGGAGGAAGTGGCGTCATGGCAGAATTAGAATTTGAAAAGCCGGTTGTTGAGCTGAAAAATAAGATTCTTGAATTAAAAGAGTATACAAAAAACAGCCAGATGGACTTCAGTGAAGAAATCCGTATTTTGGAAGATAAGTTAGAGCATTTAGAGGAAGAAATATACGGCAATATGAAAGTATGGGACCGTGTTCAAATTGCTCGTCATGCCGAAAGACCGACAACACTTGATTATATTGAGCACTTATTTACTGACTTTTTTGAGTGTCATGGAGATCGCCTATTTGGTGATGATGCAGCAATTGTCGGCGGTATTGCGAAATATAATGGAATGCCTATAACGGTAATTGGCCATCAGCGCGGAAAAGATACGAAAGAAAATATTCGCCGAAATTTTGGAATGCCTCACCCAGAAGGCTATCGCAAAGCAATGCGCCTTATGAAACAAGCAGAGAAATTTAATCGTCCTATCATTTGCTTTATTGATACGAAAGGTGCATATCCTGGAAAAGCAGGTGAAGAACGCGGACAAAGCGAAGCGATTGCACGTAATTTATTTGAAATGGCAGGACTCTCTGTACCGGTTATATGCATTGTGATTGGTGAAGGCGGCAGTGGCGGTGCGTTAGGACTTGGTATTGGGAATTATGTCCACATGTTAGAAAACTCCACGTATTCAGTTATTTCTCCCGAAGGAGCGGCAGCAATTCTTTGGAAAGATGCTACGAAAGCAAAAGAAGCTGCTGAAGCGATGAAAATTACGGCGGCTGATTTGAAAGAATTAGGTGTAATTGATGAAATGATTCCAGAAGCTCGCGGCGGTGCGCATCGCAACGTTAAAGAACAAGCGGAATATATAAACCGTACCTTACTAAAAACATTCCAACAATTAGAAGGTGTTTCAAAAGAGAAACTGGTTGAAAATCGTTATACAAAATATATGAAAATTGGGCAAGTTTCGTTTTCAAACGCTTCCATTGGGGTAAAATAGAAAAAGCGTGCGTTCCATCTCGCGAATGCACGTTTTTCTTATGAAAAGACACATCTTCTCCATTGTCATTTTATCTTTCTTCATGTTATTTTATTATAAGGCAAATAATCTTTATGAGGTGAGTACTAATGAAACGTATTGGTGTGTTAACAAGTGGTGGAGATTCACCTGGTATGAACGCTGCTATTCGTGCGGTTGTTCGTAAAGCGATGTACCACGATCTAGAAGTGTATGGTATCTATCATGGATACGCAGGATTAATTTCTGGTCATATTGAAAAATTAGAGTTAGGTTCTGTAGGCGATATTATCCACCGCGGTGGAACGAAATTATATACAGCAAGATGCCCTGAGTTCAAAGAACTAGAAGGACAATTAAAAGGAATTGAACAATTAAAGAAATTTGGTATTGAAGGACTTGTTGTTATTGGTGGAGATGGTTCTTACCAAGGTGCAAAAAAATTAACAGAGCATGGTTTCCCATGTGTAGGTGTACCGGGCACAATTGATAATGATATTCCTGGTACTGATTTTACAATTGGCTTTGATACAGCTTTAAACACTGTTATTGATGCAATTGATAAAATTCGTGATACAGCTACATCTCATGAACGTACATATGTAATTGAAGTAATGGGCCGTCATGCGGGAGATATTGCGTTATGGGCAGGTTTAGCGGACGGTGCAGAAACAATTTTAATTCCGGAAGCAGACTATGAAATGAACGATGTAATTGCTCGTTTAAAACGCGGTAGCGAACGCGGGAAGAAACATAGTATTATTGTCGTAGCTGAAGGTGTTGGCAGCGCGATTGAAATCGGTAAACAAATTGAAGAAGCAACAAACTTTGATACACGCGTTACAGTATTAGGTCACGTACAGCGCGGAGGATCTCCAAGTGCGATGGACCGTGTATTAGCAAGCCGTCTTGGTGCAAGAGCAGTTGAGCTTTTATTAGAAGGAAAAGGTGGCCGCTGCGTAGGTATTCAAAACAATCAACTTGTTGATCATGATATTATTGAAGCGTTAGCGCAAAAACATCAACTTGATTTAGATGTGTATCAGTTATCAAAAGAATTATCCATCTAATTGGCGTAGTGTCGGATTGGTGGTAACGTTTTCATAAATATTTGGAGGTGCGTTATGCGCAAAACTAAAATTGTATGTACAATTGGTCCTGCTAGTGAAAGTATTGAAAAATTAGAACAATTAATGGGAGCAGGGATGAACGTTTGTCGTTTAAACTTCTCTCATGGTAGCCATGAAGAGCACGGAGCACGTATTAAAACCATCCGTGAAGCTGCGAAGAAAACTGGTAAAACTGTAGCAATCTTACTTGATACAAAAGGTCCAGAAATTCGTACACATGACTTTGTAGACGGACAAGCTGAGCTAAAAACAGGTGCAGAAGTTGTTATTTCTACAGAGCAAGTATTAGGAACTGCTGAAAAGTTCTCTGTAACTTACGCGGGACTTTATGATGATGTCGATGCAGGTTCTCGCATTCTAATCGATGATGGTCTCATTGAGTTAGAGGTAATCGGAAAAGCGAACGGTGATATCCGCACAAAAGTATTAAACAGCGGTACTGTAAAAAATAAAAAAGGTGTAAACGTACCAAACGTAAGCATTAAGCTTCCTGGTATTACAGAAAAAGACATTCAAGATATCATCTTCGGTATCGGGCAAAATGTTGACTTTATCGCAGCTTCTTTCGTACGCAAAGCATCTGACGTATTAGAAATTCGTGAGCTATTAGAAGAGCACGGAGCACAACATATTCAAATCATTCCAAAAATCGAGAACCAAGAAGGTATCGATAATATCGACTCTATCCTAGAAGTTTCTGACGGTTTAATGGTAGCGCGCGGTGACATGGGTGTAGAAATTCCACCAGAAGAAGTACCGTTAGTGCAAAAGCGTCTAATCAAAAAATGTAATGTATTAGGGAAGCCAGTCATCACTGCAACGCAAATGTTAGATTCTATGCAGCGTAACCCTCGTCCAACACGCGCGGAAGCAAGTGACGTAGCGAACGCTATTTTCGATGGCACAGATGCAATCATGCTTTCTGGTGAAACAGCAGCAGGTTTATACCCGCTTGAAGCGGTACAAATGATGGCAAACATCGCGATTCGTGTTGAGAAATCACTGCAATATGAAGACATGTTCCAAAAACGTCTTAAAGAGCAATCTAGCACAATTACAGATGCAATTAGTCAATCTGTTGCACATACAGCAATCGCACTTGATGTAGCGGCAATCGTAGCTCCTACAGAAAGCGGCTATACTGCGAAAATGATCTCTAAATATCGTCCGAAATCTCCAATCGTAGCAGTAACATCTAATGAACAAGTATGCCGTCGTCTTGCGCTTGCATGGGGTGTACAAGCGTATATGGCAGAGGAAAAGGCAAAATCTACAGACGAAATGTTAGAAACTGCTATTGAAACAGCTATGGATGCAGGTATGATTGGCCTTGGTGATACAGTTGTTATTACTGCTGGTGTACCAGTTGCTGAAACTGGCACAACAAACTTAATGAAAATTCATGTTGTTGGCGAACAAATCGCTAAAGGACAAGGAATTGGCCGTAAAACAGCAAAAGGTAAAGTTGTTGTAGCGAAAACAGCTGAAGAAGCATTAGCAAACGTAACAGAAGGTTCTATCCTTGTTACAACAAGTACTGATAAAGATATGATTCCTGCAATTGAAAAAGCTGCAGCTCTTGTTGTAGAAGAAGGCGGCTTAACAAGCCATGCAGCGGTTGTTGGTGTAACAATTGGTATTCCAGTTATCGTTGGTGTAGAAACTGCGACTGCTATCCTAAAAAATGGTCAAGAAGTAACAGTTGATGCAGCGCGTGGAATTGTATATAATGGACATGCGGAAGTGCTATAAGAAATAATATGTAGGGAAGGATGGAAATCCTTCTCTTTTTTTTACTCAATTTGAAAACATGAGGTGAGAGGAATGAAGGTATTTCTCTTTTTGTTAATTTTAATTCCAGCGTTAGAGGTTACGGTATTGATTGGATCGAGTCAATTGATTGGGCTGTGGCCGACGTTTTGTGTGATTGTAGTAATGAGTATCATGGGAGCATATATAGCGAAACGGCAAGGAGTAGCAGTTTGGAGAGATATTCAGTATCGGTTAAGTAGAGGTGAGATTCCAGGTGATGCTGTATTAGATGCGATTTGCATTTTTGCAGGCGGTATACTTCTGCTAATCCCAGGGTATATAACAGATTGTATAGGATTGTTTTTATTGATTCCGATAGCGAGAAAACCGGTGAAATATATGATAATCAAATGGATGGAACGAAAAATAAACCGAAATAACACTATTATTGTGCAAAAATAACGCTTGAAAGAGGAAACTCTTCAAGCGTTATTTTTTGTCGAAAATACAAATGAATAAATATTCGTTTGTAGAAAAAGGAAGAAAAATATTGAATTTTTATTCGTATTAGTGAATAAAAAAACAAGGAGAGATTTCTCCTTGTTTTTAGTTGATTTTTATTGATGAAAATTCACTTTATACTGTCCGTAAGAGCCCGATTGGTTCAACTAACCATAAGTAGGAAAACCGCCTACTTATGGAAGTTTCACTTTACCCCTTTATGAACTTCCAAAGATCTTTAAATACATTTGCTTTATGCAATGTATTTAATAACACGAGTGTTACAGGGCCAATAATCAATCCTAAAAAACCAAATAATTTAAATCCGATAAATAAAGAAAATAATGTTGGAAGTGGATCGAGTCCGATGTTGGATGATAATACCTTTGGTTCCATTAATTGTCGCTGTACAATGACAACGATATATAAAATGAGTAAACCAAGTGCGAAAGCAGTATCTCCTGTAAAAAATACATAAATAATCCATGGAACGAAAACAGTCCCTGTTCCTAAGTATGGAAGTAAATCAACAACTCCTGTAATAAGGGCGATAGTAATTGCGTATGGTACACGCAAAATTAATAGGCCGATTAGAACGATAATGGTTGTCATTGATATAAGTGTAAATTGTGCTTTTACAAATCCAAACAAAGCTTTTCGTAAATCAACAAAAATTGTTTTTCCATAGCCGTGTAACCGATTAGGCAATAATTTTTCAATTTTATGGGCGAGACGGTGCCAATCAAAGCTAATAAAGAAAGTGGCTAATAAGACGAATACAAGAACAGTTAACATAGTCGGAAGAGCGCTAATGAAATTTGTTAATCCGCTTATAATAGCTGTCAAAATAGTTTTCATTTGCTGAGTTGCTTCTGCCCCAAGGTTTTGAATGTTTGTTGTAATCGTAATTTGTTGTGTTGCTCCAAGGTGATTAAATTTAGCAATCAAATCATTGTAAAGCGGCATAATGTTGGTGAGTGCGAATTCTTGCAGATACTGAACCATAGCCGGGAATTTTTCAGGTACAATTTGTAATAAGTAAGTTGCTGCGGAAATCGCTTCTGTTACAAGATACGTAACGAGTCCAACGATAGCCCCAAATACAAGGATGAGGCTAATAAAAACAGACAAAGCACGAGGAAATCGTAGTTTTTGATCAAGAAAGTTTACAACTGGATTGATCAAATATGCAATTGCAAAAGCGATAATAAATGGGTATACCAGACCTGCTATATATATGAGTGCGTATACTCCTAATATAGTTGCTGCAATGACAAAGAGAAGTCGAAGTGCTATGTATAGTGAATGTCGATTCAAAGGTCTTTCCCCCTTTGCAAAATATGTTGTGTATGAGCTAAAGTTGTGTAAATGTTCACTTATCAAATGATGAGATGCTTTGATGCCTCTTCTGTAAATGGTATGATATTGTATGGGTTTTTCCCTTTTTATTTTACCTTTTTCTTATAAGAAAGAAAAGGAAAGCAAAGTCCATTTGGTTATAAGTGGAAACGATTCTCTGTTTGTTGAATGAATTCCTCTTTTTCCTACTATTCGCGGGCAGTAAGATTCCCGCCTAAGTGAGGAAGATATTTTTGGCATGCGCCCGATTCGTTCAAATAACCATCATTGAGAGGTGAAAAAACCCCCGATGATGGAAGTTTCACTTTATTTCATTAAACGGACATGTTTGAGAGCCCTTCATTATTTTCAGAAAGGATGAGGCATTATGATTAGTCAATCAACTTTATTTTTATTCATACTTCTTCTCATTGGATTTATCGCAAAAAATCAATCTTTATCAGTGGCAGTTGGCGTTTTGCTGTTGATGAAATGGACGTTCTTAGGAGATAAACTTTTTCCTTATTTTCAAACGAAAGGAATTAACCTTGGGGTTACCATTATAACAATTGCGGTGCTTGTGCCGATTGCGACAGGAGAAATTGGATTTAAGCAACTTGTAGAGGCGACAAAGTCTTATTATGCTTGGATTGCTCTTGCTTCTGGTATTGCTGTAGCACTTCTTGCGAAAGGCGGTGTACAACTTTTAGCGAGTGATCCGTACATTACGACAGCTCTTGTGTTTGGAACGATTATTTCGGTAGCACTATTTAATGGAGTAGCGGTGGGACCGTTAATTGGAGCCGGAATTGCATATGCTGCGATGAGTATTATACAGCTATTTAAATAAAAAAATTTTATTGTAATATAAATTTTCGAATTCTTTCCATTCACAAAAGTCAGATAATTGTTTATAATAGATTTATGGAACTTCTTCGAGTTACATAACAGCATAGACCTACACCAAATAAAATAAAAACAACATGAAATAATTTGGTTAATATTGTTTTATGTTGTTTTTATATATCAGCTCTCCGAAATTATATTTCCTCACTATGTATCGTTTGTAGCGTGGGGGATCGGGGAGAAGCTCACGTCTATGCTAAAAAGCATGGAACGATAGATAGGTGTAAATGCAGAAGTGATTGTGCCAGGATGTATTTTGCTTGTTTCAGAGATGAACGGATGCTCATTCATTTTCGTGACCAGCTGAAAACACATTTTATTGCGACAAAGTATAAGGTTGGGGAGAAATTTCGAGGAAAAGGAGAGATTATAATGACTGTTATTCGAGGTTTAGAAGGGGTAGTAGCAACAACATCATCTGTAAGCTCCATTATTGATGATACATTAACTTATGTGGGTTACGATATCGATGATTTAGCTGAAAATGCTACATTTGAAGAAGTCGTATATTTATTATGGCACCGCAAGCTTCCAAATGAAATGGAATTAGAAGAATTAAAAACACAATTATCCCAGCATGCAGAAGTGCCGGGGGAAATTTTAGAATATTTAAAAAACACAAACTTGAAAATAACACATCCAATGTCTGTTTTACGTACAGCGATTTCCATGCTATCATTATACGATGAAGACGCTGAGTTAATGGATGTAGAGTCCAATTATTTGAAAGCGGTTAAATTACAGGCGAAAGTTTCAACGCTTGTTGCGGCATTTGCAAGAATCCGCAAGGGGTTAGATGTTGTTGAGCCTCGCAAAGATTTAGCATTAGCTGCAAACTTTTTATATATGTTAAATAATCGTGAGCCAAATGAAGTTGAAATTGAAGCGTTTGATAAGGCGCTTGTACTTCATGCGGATCATGAATTAAATGCCTCTACTTTTACAGCGCGCGTTTGTGTAGCTACACTTTCTGATGTGTATTCCGGTATTACAGCAGCAATTGGTGCTTTAAAAGGACCACTTCATGGTGGGGCAAATGAAAATGTAATGAAGATGCTGATGGAAATCGGTGAAGAAGAAAATGTAGAATCATATATTCATAATGCGTTTGCGAATAAAGTGAAGATTATGGGCTTTGGCCATCGTGTATACCGCAATGGTGATCCACGTGCAAAACATTTACGTGAAATGTCTAAGCGTTTATGTGTGCTAACAGGGCAAGACAAGTGGTATAATATGTCTATCAAAATTGAGGAGCTTGTAACTTCAGCAAAACAGCTTCCGCCAAATGTAGATTTTTATTCTGCATCTGTTTATCATTGTTTAGGAATTGATCATGATTTATTTACACCAATCTTTGCAATCAGCCGTATGTCTGGTTGGTTAGCTCATATTCTAGAACAATATGAAAATAACCGTCTCATTCGTCCGCGTGCAGATTATAATGGTCCGATTAACCAACGCTATGTACCAATCGGCCAAAGAGCGTAATGCGCCTTTAAGAATCTGACTTTTTTGTAAAGATACAATGATTGGAATATTTAAACTTAATTTATGGTTTGAACTGAGGGGATATCCCTCAGTTTCATACATATGAAATTTCAAACATGGGGGTAATCGCAGTGACTACAGGAGAAAAAATTACCGTAACTAATGGTGTTATGAATGTACCAAACAACCCAATTATTCCTTTTATTGAAGGAGATGGAATTGGACCAGATATTTGGGCAGCAGCATCTCGTGTATTAGAGGCAGCTGTTGAAAAAGCATATAACGGCGAAAAGAAAATTGTTTGGAAAGAAGTGCTTGCTGGGGAAAAAGCATTTAATCAAACAGGTGAGTGGTTACCAGAAGAAACGTTAGAATTGATTCGCGAATATTTAATCGCAATTAAAGGGCCATTAACAACTCCTGTTGGTGGTGGCATTCGTTCTTTAAACGTAGCGCTTCGTCAAGAACTAGACTTATACGTATGTTTACGTCCTGTTCGCTACTTTGATGGTGTTCCTTCTCCTATCAAGCGTCCGGAAGATACTGATATGGTTATTTTCCGTGAGAATACAGAGGACATCTACGCTGGTATTGAATATGCACAAGGTTCTGAAGAAGTTCAAAAACTTCTTGCGTTTTTACAAAATGAAATGGGCGTGAAAAAAATCCGTTTCCCAGAAACTTCTGGACTTGGGATTAAACCGATTTCTGAAGAAGGTACAAAGCGTCTTGTTCGCGCTGCGATTCAATATGCAATTAATGAAAAACGTTCTTCTGTTACATTAGTTCATAAAGGTAACATTATGAAGTATACAGAAGGTGCATTCAAAAACTGGGGTTACGAAGTAGCAGAAAAAGAGTTTGGCGACAAAGTATTTACTTGGGCTGAATATGATCGTATTGTTGAGAAGGAAGGAAAAGATGCTGCTAATAAAGCGATGTCAGAGGCAGAAGCTGCTGGAAAAATCATCGTAAAAGATTCAATTGCAGATATCTTCTTACAACAAATTTTGACGCGTCCACGCGAGTTCGACGTTGTAGCAACAATGAACTTAAATGGCGATTATATTTCTGATGCACTTGCAGCGCAAGTTGGCGGCATCGGTATTGCACCTGGTGCTAACATTAACTATGTTACCGGACATGCTATTTTTGAAGCGACACATGGTACAGCTCCAAAATATGCAGGTTTAGATAAAGTAAATCCATCTTCAGTTCTTCTTTCAGGGGTATTAATGTTAGAGCATTTAGGATGGAATGAAGCAGCGAAACTAATTACTAATTCTGTAGAAAAAACGATTGCTTCAAAAGTGGTAACATATGACTTCGCACGCCTTATGGAAGGTGCAACTGAAGTGAAATGTTCCGAATTTGCTGATGCTCTTATTAACAATATGGACGCAGCGATTATTAAAAACTCATAATTCAAAGTGGGGGAGAAATTATGACAATCAAACGCAAAAAAGTTTCAGTCATCGGTGCAGGATTTACAGGGGCAACAACAGCATTCTTATTAGCGCAAAAAGAATTAGCAGACGTTGTATTAGTGGACATTCCGCAACTTGAAAATCCAACAAAAGGGAAAGCGTTAGATATGTTAGAAGCAAGCCCTGTACAAGGTTTCGATGCTAATATTATCGGTACATCTGATTACGTAGATACAGCTGATTCTGATGTTGTAATCATTACGGCAGGTATTGCTCGTAAGCCAGGTATGAGCCGTGATGATTTAGTAGCAACGAACTCTAAAATTATGAAAAGTGTAACGCGAGAAATTGCAAAATATTCTCCGAATACAATTATTGTTGTATTAACAAATCCAGTTGATGCAATGACATATTCTGTATTTAAAGAAGCTGGATTCCCGAAAGAGCGCGTTATCGGTCAATCTGGTGTATTAGATACAGCTCGTTTCCGTACATTTATTGCACAAGAATTAAATCTATCTGTGAAAGATATTACAGGATTTGTTCTTGGTGGACACGGCGATGAAATGGTACCGCTTGTTCGTTATTCTTATGCAGGTGGTATTCCGCTTGAAACATTAATTCCGAAAGAACGCTTAGATGCAATTGTTGAACGCACTCGTAAAGGTGGCGGTGAAATTGTAAATCTATTAGGAAACGGTAGTGCATACTACGCACCAGCTGCTTCTTTAGTAGAGATGGCAGAGGCTATCTTAAAAGACCAACGCCGCGTATTGCCAGCTATTGCATACCTTGAAGGTGAATATGGCTATAGCGATCTTTACTTAGGTGTTCCAGTTATCCTTGGCGGTAACGGAATCGAAAAGATTATTGAATTAGATCTTCTTCCAGAAGAAAAAGAAGGATTAGATCGTTCTGTAGAATCTGTACGCAGTGTAATGAAAGTTCTTGCATAAGAAAAGAAGGAAAAAGGTTCGGGGCTCCCGAATCTTTTTCCACTATTAGAGAATTATTTTTGTGAAATAATTTGAAAGCGTTATCAAATAGGTATCCTACAATGTAAAATGTAGATTTGTAGTGAATGTGCTCTCATTGTTATAAAGATTCGTATAATATACCACTTCGAGTAGGATAATTTAAATATCGATCGGAGGGATTGTATCATGTTAAAAAAGAAAAGCAAATTAGGTCGTAAAATGGATGAAATTACAGTAGGGGAAAAGTTATCCGTTACAGAGAAAATAGAAGACAAAGATTTGTTATTATATTTAGGATTAACGAATGATTCAAATCCGTTATATATTCAGCATGACTATGCATCCCAAACTCCGTATGAAAAACCAATTGTACCAAGTGTTATGTTAACGGGGATTGTTACAACTGCGGTTACAAAATACTTACCTGGTCCAGGAAGTCATGTTGTAAGGCAAGAACTTGAATTTATAAAGCCTGTATACCATTATGCAACGCTGCAAATTCATTTTGAAGTTGTTTCCGTTTACGAGAAAGATCATTTAATTGAAATGCAAATGTTTGCGTACAATGAGAAAGAAGAAGAAGTGATGAAAGGTTTACTAACAGTAGCACCGCCGCATCATTTAACAACGATATTTGAAAGAGCGCTTGATAATTTTTGATGAAAAACAGGTGATGTGATGTCACCTGTTTTTCTTATTTAGCTTAAACGGGCAATGTTATTTAGAGAAACATGAACCTTATCCACGTGGCCATAACATAATAAATACGCCAATGATGCAAACAAAGGCTCCGGTCCAATCGAATAAGTCGGGTGTTTTTTTATCAACCCACCAACCCCACAATACACTCATTACAATAAACACGCCACCGTAAGCTGCATACACTCTTCCGAAGCTTGAGAATACTTGGAATGTAGCGATGACCCCATATAAAAATAGAATCACTCCCCCGATGATGCCGATTCCAATAGAACCGCCTTCGCGCAGCCATTTCCAAATGAGATAACCACCGCCAATTTCAGCCAAACCCGCAAGAAAAAAGATAATAAATGCTTTTAACATAAGAGTCCTTTCTATAAAAATGTATTTTGTTGTATAAAGGTAACATAAAGTGGAGCATAAGTCAGTAGGGAGGACTGCCCGTTAATGCGGGATAAACTCTTATTTTTCAAAGTACAATTTTATTGAGAGGGGTATTGTTTTCTAGTATGATGGAAATGTCGGGGAAGAATACTAGGGTGAAGAATGTTTAAGAGTCTATAACCTGGAGGAAAAGAATGAGCAATCGAATTTTAGTCGTGGACGATGAGGAGTTTATCTTAACTTTAATCGAATTTAATCTGCAGCAAGCAGGGTTTGAAGTCATAACAGCAATGGATGGAGAAACAGCGCTGCATAAAGCGCAGACGGAACGTCCGGATCTGATTATATTAGATTTAATGCTTCCAAAAATGGATGGAATGGAAGTGTGTAAAGAACTGCGCCTGCAGCGTATTATGACACCTATTTTAATGTTAACAGCAAAAGATGATGAGTTTGATAAAGTGTTAGGTCTTGAGCTTGGAGCGGATGACTATATGACAAAGCCGTTCAGTCCAAGAGAAGTGGTTGCGCGTGTAAAGGCTATTTTGCGCCGTACGAAACTCCACGATGAACAAGTGCCGGAAGTAGAAGATGAAAATAGTATTATAATTGCTGAATTAAGAATTTTACCGGATTTTTATGAAGCATATTTCCAAGGGGAAAAGTTAGAACTTACACCAAAAGAATTTGAATTACTTGTATATTTAGCGAGACATAAAAGCCGCGTGTTAACTCGCGATCAGCTGTTAAGTGCTGTATGGAATTATGATTTTGCTGGGGATACACGTATTGTTGATGTTCATATTAGTCACTTACGAGATAAAATCGAAAAAAATACAAAAAAACCAAATTATATTAAAACAATCCGCGGATTAGGTTACAAATTGGAGGAGCCAAAAGGGGATGAATAAATTTCGCTCAAGGCTTCTCTTTACGTTTATTTCTCTAATTGTTCTTATTTTTGTAGGGACAGGATTATTGCTTGAAAAAGTATTGGAAGGATTTTATGTTGATCGTTTTCATGAGAGATTGGAGAAAGAAACGCAGTACGTTGCTTCTGTTGTCGAAGCGGAAGGAATTGATAACGTCCTTAAGAAACCAAATGTATTTTTGAAATTTGAAGAGCAGTTTGGTGTATATGTAACGTTTGTAAATGAACAAAAACAAATTCAATATGAGACTGTAAATCAACAGGCGGTACCACGTAAAGAAGTGATGGAAGACCTTCTTCCAGAAGCAAGAAAACAAACGCATACAGTTGTGATGAAGGAAACAAAGGATGAACACCCATATTACTATGCTACGTTTATCCAAGATGCACAGGGGAAGAAAGGGTATATCATTATTAATGCTTCTATTCAGTCCTTGAAAACTGTGCATCAAAAAACATGGGGCATAGTAATTCTTGGTTTTATCACTTCTTTCTTTATTATTGTGTTTCTTGTTATGAGAATTACAGGGCAGTATATTAGACCGATTGAGTCTGTTACAAAAGTAGCTATTGAACTTGCGAAAGGAAACTATAAAGCACGTGCTTATGAAAGTCATTCGGATGAGACGGGAATGCTCAGCAAGGCAATCAACGTTTTAGCGCGTAATTTACAAGAGATGACGTTAGAGCAAGAAATGCAGCAAGATCGGCTGCATACACTCATTGAAAATATGGGAAGCGGTATGATTTTAATTGATAGCCGCGGCCATGTTAGTCTTGTCAATCGTTCTTATAAAGAGATTTTTCATGTAACAGATGAAGAGTATTTACATCGTTTATATTATGAGGCATTTACGCACAAAGAAATTGTCGAACTTGTGGAAGAAATTTTTATGACAGAGGTCAAAGTACGGAAGCAAATGTTGTTGCCTCTTGAAATTGAAAGAAAACACTTTGAAGTGTATGGTGCTCCAATTATTGGAACAAACCATGAATGGAAAGGGATTGTACTTGTCTTTCATGATATTACGGAGCTTAAGAAACTTGAGCAAATGCGTAAAGATTTCTTGGCAAATGTGTCACATGAACTGAAAACGCCCATTACTTCTATTAAAGGATTTTCAGAAACGTTGCTTGATGGAGCGATGGAAAATCAGCAATTTCTTGAGCATTTCTTACATATTATTTTGAAAGAAAGCGACCGAATGCAAATGCTAATTGAAGACTTACTAGATTTATCGAAAATTGAGCAACAAGGATTTCGATTAAATATGGGAGTTGTCGACTTAAAAGGGTTATTAGAAGAAGTCGGTATTATATTAGAAAATAAAGCAAATGATAAAGACATTCGTTTACATGTCGATGTGAATGAGCATATCTCTGTTGTAGGAGATGCAGAACGATTGAAACAAGTCTTTATTAATTTAATGAATAACGCAATTTTATATACGCCAGCAGGCGGAACTGTTTCTGTTAGGCTTTCGTATGATAGTCAAAACGTATATATAAAGGTGTCTGACACAGGGATTGGAATAGAAAAAGAAGAAATCCCTCGTATTTTTGAGCGTTTTTATCGCGTTGATAAAGCGCGCAGCCGTAATACAGGCGGCACGGGACTTGGATTGTCTATTGTGAAACATTTAGTTGAAGCGCATCATGGGATGATTACTGTAGAAAGTGCAATTGGGGTTGGAACGACTTTTACTGTTACCCTTCAAAAGTACAGTAAGTAGATATTTACATTATATTAACAATAGCTTCACTTTATATTAATAAAGGTCTGTTACTATAATACATGAAAACCCCTTCATCCAAGGAGTAGTTTTGGACGAGAATAAGGAGACTTATTCTCGTCACTTCCCTTTTTTTAATGGTATTTCTTCTTTTGAAATGTATTCATGTATGCTATGTTATACCGATATATATGCTGTTGTATTTCAAGAGTAAGAAAGAATTCCACCTATATGATGCTGAATATAATATATGAAGAAAGCCGTTGTTTTTCTTCTCTCTTCTAGTCGTGGTAATATAGAGAGAAGAAAAGGAACGGTTTTTTCTATGTATTGAGAAATCGTTTTAATTTTTTACGGGGAGGTTTTTCAAATTGGAAAAGAAAGTTGTTTTAGTTGATGGAAATAATATTGCGTATCGCGCTTTCTTTGCGTTGCCGCTTTTAAACAACGACAAAGGTATACATACAAATGCCATTTATGGTTTTACGATGATGTTAATGAGAATTCTAGAAGAAGAAAAGCCAACGCATATGCTCGTTGCATTTGATGCAGGGAAAACAACGTTTCGTCATAAAACATTTAGTGAGTATAAGGGTGGCCGTCAAAAAACACCACCAGAACTATCAGAGCAATTTCCATTCATTCGTGAAATGTTAGATGCATTTCATGTGCCTCGTTACGAATTAGAGAACTACGAAGCAGATGACATTATGGGAACATTGGCAAAAGAAGCGAGTGAGCAAGGGGTTCCAGTAAAAGTCATTTCCGGAGATAAAGATTTGCTTCAGCTCGTTTCAGACAATACCCGCGTTTGTATTCCGCGTAAAGGAATTACAGAAGTGGACGAGTATACAAAAGAAACATTATTTGAAAAATATAGTTTATCTCCAAAGCAAATTATCGATATGAAAGGGCTGATGGGAGATCAGTCAGATAATATCCCAGGTGTCCCAGGTGTCGGTGAGAAGACGGCAATTAAATTGTTAACACAATTTGAAACAGTGGAAGCTGTATATGAAAATTTAGACAAAGTGAGCGGTAAGAAATTAAAAGAAAAGCTTGAAGAAAATAAAGAGCAAGCATTGATGAGTAAAGAGTTAGCAACAATTATTACTGATGCCCCAATTACGATTCAATTAGATGATATTGCTTATAACGGACATGATAATAGCGATATTATTCCAATGTTTGAGAACTTAGGGTTTCATTCTTTATTGACTAAGTTAGGAGCACCGATTGCAGAAACGCCAGCAGCTGAGCTGGATGATATCTCATTTGAAATTGTAGAAGAAGTAACGGAAGAAATGTTGCAGCAAGATAGTGCGCTCATTGTAGAAGTGCAAGAAGACAATTATCACGGAGCGAATATTCAAGGATTTGGTATTCAAAATGAAAATGGATGTTACTTTGTTCCGACTGATATCGCTCTTCAATCACAATCGTTTACGAATTGGTTAGCGAATCCAGAGATGAAGAAGTATACATTTGATGCTAAGCGTGCAATTGTTGCGTTAAAGTGGAAAGGCTATGAAATAAAGGGAATTGATTTTGATTTATTAATTGCAGCTTACTTACTTGATCCAGCGGAAACGGATAAAGATTTTCGTGCCGTTGCGAAAATGAAAGATACACATGCTGTGCAATCAGATGAAGAAGTGTATGGAAAAGGTGCAAAACGAGCTGTACCAGAGCAGACAGTTGTAGCGGAGCACGTAGCGCGAAAAGTGCATGTGTTATACGATGTACAGCAATCATTTGCTGAAGAACTGAAAAAGAATGAGCAGTATGAATTATTTACAGAGTTGGAAATGCCGCTTTGCCGCGTATTAGCTGAAATGGAATGTAAAGGTGTTGCAGTTGATACAAATCGTCTCCGCAATATGGGGGATGAATTGGCCGCGCAGCTCAAGAAAATGGAAGAAGAAATTTACGAGCTTGCAGGAACGGAATTCAATATTAATTCACCGAAACAACTTGGTGTGATCTTGTTTGAAAGCTTAAACTTACCGGTTATAAAAAAGACAAAAACAGGTTATTCTACATCAGCTGATGTGCTTGAAAAATTAATGGAGCATCATGAAATTATTCCGAAAATCTTACACTATCGTCAGCTGGGAAAATTAAATTCTACGTATATTGAAGGTTTGCTGAAAGTTGTTTATACAGATTCGTCTAAAATTCATACACGTTTTAATCAAGTATTAACACAAACGGGACGTTTAAGTTCAACAGATCCAAACTTACAAAACATTCCGATTCGTTTAGAAGAAGGAAGAAAAATACGTCAAGCATTTATTCCATCAAAAAAAGATTGGATCATGTTTGCAGCGGATTATTCTCAAATTGAATTACGCGTTTTGGCACATATTTCAAGAGATAATGGCTTGATTGAAGCATTCCAACATGATATGGATATTCACACAAAAACAGCGATGGATGTATTTGGAGTTGAAAAAGAGGGCGTAACCTCTAATATGAGACGACAAGCGAAAGCTGTAAATTTCGGAATTGTATACGGAATTAGTGATTATGGTTTATCGCAAAATCTTGGCATTACAAGAAAAGCAGCAGCTGATTTCATTCAAAAGTATTTTGAGAGTTTTCCAGGAGTAAAGGAATATATGGATGATATTGTGCAAGAGGCGAAGCAAACAGGATATGTATCTACATTGTTGAACCGTCGCCGTTACATTCCAGAAATTACGAGCCGCAATTTTAATCTGCGCAGCTTTGCAGAACGCACGGCAATGAATACACCTATTCAAGGAAGTGCTGCGGACATTATTAAGAAAGCGATGATTATTATGGCGGATCGACTAGAAGAAGAAGGATTACAAGCTCGTCTTCTTCTGCAAGTGCACGATGAACTTATTTTTGAAGTGCCTCAAGAGGAAGTAGAAAAGCTAGAGAAACTTGTACCTGAAGTAATGGAGCACGCGATTGAGCTTTCTGTTCCATTAAAGGTTGATTACTCATATGGTCCAACATGGTACGATGCAAAATAAGGAAGTGATAGTATGCCAGAACTACCAGAGGTTGAAAATGTAAGGCGAACGTTAGAGAAACTCGTCAGAGGAAAGACGATTGAAGAAGTTATTGTAACATACCCAAATTTAGTGAAAGAACCAGATGACGCCGAACTTTTCAAAGAGATGCTGCGCGGAGAAATGATTGAAGAAGTCGGACGTCGCGGTAAGTTTCTTCTCATATATGTAACCCGTTATGTCATTGTTTCTCATTTGCGAATGGAAGGGAAATATATGCTGCACGAAGCAGATGATCCAGTTGATAAACATACACACGTCCGTTTTCGTTTTACAGACGGTACGGAACTTCGTTATAAAGATGTACGTAAATTCGGTACGATGCATCTTTTCGAAAAAGGATCAGAGCTTACAGTCATGCCGCTTGTAGATTTAGGGCCAGAGCCTTTTTCGGGTGAATTAACACCAGCGTATTTACGAGAAAGAATGCAAAAAACCGCTCGGAAAGTAAAAGTTGTTTTGTTAGATCAACGCATTGTAGTTGGTCTTGGCAATATATATGTAGATGAAGTATTATTCCGTTCACGTATTCATCCAGAGCGAGAAGCGTCTTCTTTAACGAATGAGGAATTTGAAACGTTGTATAAAGAAATTGTTGCAACATTAACAGAAGCGGTAGAGCGTGGTGGAAGTACAATTCGTACGTATATGAATTCGCAAGGACAAATTGGTTCATTTCAAGAACGCCTTTACGTATATGGAAGAAAAGGTGAACCATGTGTAACATGCGGCACTACACTTGAAAAAACAGTTGTTGGCGGACGCGGTACACATTATTGCCCTGTTTGTCAGTTGAAAAGTTAAACAAACAAAACATCAGTAAAAATACTTATTGATGACAGCATCATTTTATCCCGCTATTCGCGGACAGTAAGACCCCCACCTTCAAGATGCAGAGAGAAGCAGGGAAGCTAGGTGGGGGATAACTGTCCGTAAAAGCCCGATTGGTGAGAGCTTTCCATCAGTGGGGATGAAGAAAACCTCACTGATGGAAGTTTCAATATATTTTTTGTAATAACATCGGATAGGCTTCTGTCATATATATACAACAAAGCTATGTATAGGGAAGGAGCTTATCGATGTATCATTATTTCTCTCTTATTTTATTAGCTTTTACGCTAAGTTTAGATAGCTGCAGTGTGGGGCTTACATATGGGCTCCGCAACGTCCGAATTCCACTGAAATCTATTATTGTAATCGGGATTTGTTCAGCTGTTGTGATGATATTATCAATGGGAATCGGGCATATGATTGCACAAGTTTTTTCGCCGGTGCTTGCGACAAGAATTGGAGGATTGGTTCTCGTAGCAATCGGTGCGTGGGTGTTGTATCAATTTTTTCAAAGTGATAAAAAAGAGGAAGCACCGCAAGAAGAAAAAGTATGGAACTTAGAAATTGCTTCTCTCGGCCTTGTCATTCAAATTTTGCGAAAACCGACTGTTGCTGATTTTGATAAATCTGGGACAATTTCGGGGGTGGAAGCACTTCTTCTTGGTATGGCGCTTTCATTAGATTCATTTGGAGCAGGTATTGGGGCGTCTTTACTTGGATATTCTCCATTTACGATGGCGGGATTAGTTGCGGTAATGAGCTCGTTATTTTTATTTATTGGAATGAAGGCGGGAACGATATTATCAAATATGCGATGGCTACAAAAGCTTACGTTTTTGCCGGGTATATTACTTATTATTATTGGAATTTGGAAAATGTAAGAGGAGA
The DNA here is from genome assembly GCF_002560985.1 of Bacillus sp. AFS018417. NCBI lineage: Bacteria > Bacillati > Bacillota > Bacilli > Caryophanales > Bacillaceae > Bacillus > Bacillus sp. AFS018417. The sequence continues at coordinate 137,922 of NZ_NTTM01000002.1, read as the reverse complement.
CGTGAACTGATGTTTCACGTCTCTATTTTTAAAGGATACGAATCTATCCCGCTATTCGCGGGCAGTTATCCCCCACCTCAAGGTGCAGAGAGAAGCGAGGAAGCTAGGTGGGGGATAACTGCTGGCATGTGCCTGATTGGACGGGCTCTCCAGCAGTGGGAAATGAAGAAAACCCCACTGCTGGAAGTTTCACTTATAAAAGTTGGAGATGTCTAGCTTCAGCACTTGTTTTGCTAAACAGGATGCTTAAGCTTTTCTTAAGGGGGAATTTTGATGACAGTTGTAATTGGATTAACAGGCGGCATTGCAAGTGGAAAAAGTACAGTATCACAAATGTTTCAAGGTTTTCATGTTCCAGTTATTGATGCAGATATTATTGCGAGGGAAGTTGTAGAACCAGGGAAGGAAGCGTATAACGAAATTGTAACAGCATTTGGGAAAGAAGTGCTGGGGGAAAATGGAGAACTAGATCGTCCGAAGCTTGGTGGCATCGTATTTCATAATGAAGAAAAACGTTTGCTGTTAAACGGTATTGTTCACCCTGCTGTACGAAAAGAAATGAATGCACAAAAGGATATGTACATAAGAGAAAAAGCGCAAGCGGTTGTGCTCGATATTCCACTTTTATTTGAGAGTAAATTAACAGGTCTGGTAGATAAAATTTTGCTAGTTTATGTTGATAGTGAGACTCAGCTTACAAGATTAATGGAGCGCAACAATTTTAAAGAAGAAGAGGCAAAGGCTCGTATTGCTTCGCAAATGCCGCTAGAAGATAAAATCACATTAGCGGATGAAGTGATTAATAATAATGGCACAATGGAAGAGACGAAAGCCCAATTAAGTCGCATTTTAAAAGAATGGAACATTATTAAATAAAAAAATTTAAAAATGATGAAATTGTTTAGTGACATATCTTCTTTTTGTGTTATACTATTATTGGGATTGGAGATAAATAGTATAACGCAATCAAGGGGGATAACATATTATGATTCGTGTGGCAATTAATGGTTTTGGACGTATTGGGAGAATGGTGTTTCGCCAAGCTATAAAAGAAAGCGCATTCGAAATTGTAGCGATTAATGCGAGCTACCCATCTGAAACGTTAGCACATTTAATTAAATATGATACAGTTCATGGTAAATTTGATGGTACAGTAGAAGCGTTTGAAGATCATTTATTAGTAGATGGCAAAATGATTCGCCTTTTAAACAACCGCGATCCAAGAGAATTGCCTTGGAAAGAAATGGGAGTAGACGTTGTAATTGAAGCAACGGGTAAGTTTAACTCCAAGGAAGGCGCAAGTCTTCACGTAGAAGCTGGTGCGAAAAATGTTATTTTAACTGCACCAGGAAAAAATGAAGATGTAACAGTTGTTGTTGGTGTAAACGATGAACAACTTGATATTACAAAACATATCGTTATTTCAAATGCGTCTTGTACAACAAACTGTTTAGCACCTGTTGTAAAGGTGTTAGATGAGCAGTTTGGAATTGAAAACGGTTTAATGACGACAGTTCATGCTTATACAAATGACCAAAAAAATATTGATAATCCACATAAAGATTTACGTAGAGCACGTGCATGTGGTCAATCTATCATTCCAACAACGACAGGTGCTGCGAAAGCGTTAGCAAAAGTTCTTCCACATCTAAACGGAAAACTTCATGGGATGGCACTTCGCGTTCCAACACCAAACGTATCTCTTGTTGACTTAGTTGTGGATGTAAAGCGCGATGTAACAGTGGAAGAAATTAATGAAGCGTTCATGACAGCAGCTAACGGTGCGTTAAAAGGAATTGTCGCATTTAGTGATGAGCCTCTTGTTTCTATAGATTTTAATACAAATACACATTCCGCAATCGTTGATGGTTTATCTACAATGGTAATGGGTGAGCGCAAAGTGAAAGTACTTGCTTGGTACGACAACGAATGGGGTTATTCTCGTCGTGTTGTAGATCTTGTAAAGCTTGTTGTAGATCAATTTGCGAAACAAGAAAACGTACAACATATTTAATAGATGAGAAAAGGGCAAGCGTTAGCTAGCCTTTTTCTTTTTTTTTATGAAAGGAAAAGAATACATATGCTTTTTCTTTGTAAATCGCCTAAAAAAGCTATAATTACTGTGATTTGGAATCTTTTCTTTTGTTTTCGGAGAAAAGTAAAAGAGAAAGTGTCATCGAAAAAATAAAAAACTGTTGTTGCAAAATGAAAATAAACAAAGTATACTAACATTCGTAAACTTAAGAGCTGAGGTGGTAGTCACTACTTAAAGGGTTAGGACCTCTCTGGACTAACTTTCCCCCGTGGTAGTGGAGCAAGCCAAATTGCAAATTAGTTTTCAATTCGAACAGTTAGATTAAATTTATAAGGGGGAACTGTAGAATGGATACTATGGATACTATGGGTCGTCACGTAATCGCGGAACTTTGGGATTGCGATTTCGACAAACTTAATGATATGCCTTATATTGAAAAATTATTTGTGGATGCAGCACTTCGAGCAGGCGCTGAAGTACGTGAGGTTGCTTTCCATAAATTTGCACCACAAGGTGTAAGTGGGGTTGTAATTATTTCTGAATCTCACTTAACAATCCACAGCTTTCCAGAACATGGTTATGCAAGTATTGATGTATATACTTGCGGAGATCGCATTGATCCGAATGTTGCTGCAGAGTACATCGCTGAAGGTTTGAGCGCAAAAACGAGAGAGAGCATTGAACTTCCTCGTGGTACAGGTAGCTTCGAAATTAAACAAAGAGAGACAAAAGCTCTTTAAAAAAGAAGATAAGTGATTTAAAATGTAAAGAGGTGTATTATACACCTCTTTTTAATTTATCTGCTATTTGCGGACAGTAAGACCCACACTGATGGAAGTCTGGGTAAATTAATTGTTAGAAAGATAAAAAAGAATAACGTACATAAGTATATTTGATTAAGGGTTTATAATATAGAAGAGATAATTCTTGTTTATAATGTTTTGGTTTTGTTAAGATAAAATTAAATTGTAAAGGAGTGAATGGATTGCGTTGTCCATCCTGTTTTCACAATGGTACGAGAGTATTGGATTCGCGTCCAGTTGACGAAGGGCGATCGATTCGTAGAAGAAGAGAGTGCGAAAGTTGTCTCAATCGCTTTACAACATTTGAACGTGTCGAGGAGCCGCCACTAATTGTTGTAAAGAAAGAAGGAATGCGAGAAGAGTTTAACAAAGAGAAAATTTTGCGCGGTTTAATTAAAGCGTGTGAAAAACGACCTGTATCTTTAAAACAACTAGAAGAAATCACGCAACATGTAGAACGTGAATTGCGTAACTTAGGAATGTCAGAAGTAAAAAGCGATATGATTGGTGAAATGGTCATGGAAGAGCTTCGTGATATTGATGATGTTGCATATGTACGTTTTGCATCTGTTTATCGACAATTTAAAGATTTGAACGTATTTATTGAAGAATTAAAAGATATACTTCAAAAAGAACGAAAATAAAAGAGCTAGAAGCGTAAGCTATTAGCTCTTTTTTTCACTAATAAGTAGTAACGAACGGAAATATAAATCACATATATCCCGCTATTTGCGGGCCGTAAGATCTCTACCTCGAAATTCTGAGAAAACAAAGAAGAAAGGTGGAGGACAACTGCTGGCATGCGCCCGATTGGTGAGAGCTTTCCATCGGTGAGCCCTTCACTGATGGAAGTTTCACTTTATCCCGCATTAACGGACAGTAAGACTCCCACCTCAAGATTCAGAGAAAAGCGAAGAAGAGAGGTAGGGGATAACTGTCCGTAAAAGCCCGATTGGTTCAACTAACCATCAGTGGGGGATGAAAAACCCCCCCACTGATGGAAGTTTCACTTTATGATAAGAATGGATAACAGAAAGGATTTGCAAGAATGGAAAGACAGTCATGGATGGAGTTACTGCCAATTGACCGTTATAAAGTAAGTGCAAGAGGACTGCTCAGTAATTATGACCGTAAAGTGCTTACGATGCTATATCAACCGCTAATCGGTAGTAAAGCTTTTAGTTTATATATGACATTGTGGGGAGAATTGGAGCAGGATCGTTTATTTGGAAGAGAAAATACACACCATTCTATTATGGTAACGATGCAAATGCAGCTCCCAGATATTTATGAAGAACGTATAAAACTAGAGGCAATTGGACTTTTAAATGTGTATATGAAAAAAGAAAAAGATATTCGCATGTTTATTTATGAGTTGCAGCCACCTCTCATGCCGAAGCAATTTTTTGATGATATTGTATTAAGTATTTTTTTATATAACCGCTTAAGCAAGGCAAAATACAATCAAGTAAAGCAATATTTTTTAGAAGAAGAATTTGACTTTGTTTCTTATGAAAATATGACACGATCCTTTAATGATGTGTTTGGCTCGTTTAATCCAGGACAAGTTGAGTATGCCAAGGAAGAATTGCTTATACCAAATGCAACTGTGATGCCGGGCAGAGCGCAGGGTAATGCACCTAAGCTCTGGAATGATTTCTTTGATTTTTCATTATTTGTAGAAGGATTATCAGCACTCGTTCCGCGCAAAGCCATTACAGAACAGATGCGTGAATGTGTGATGACAGTAGCTTACGTATACGGGATTGATCCGTTATCCATGCAAAATATTGTTCTTGGTGCTGTTACAGAACATCATACAATTGATATGGAGCGACTGCGAAAAGGTGCGCGTGATTGGTACCAATTTGAGAATGGACAAGCGCTCCCAGTATTTAGTGAACGAACGCAGCCATTGCATGCGCGGACGATGAAAGAGAAAGAGCCGAAAACACAAGAAGAAATGCTCATTAAACAGTTAGAAGAAATTTCGCCAAGAGAGTTATTAAAAGAAATTTCGGGCGGAGCTGAGCCGACGAAAGCTGATTTGCAAATTATTGAAGAAGTGATGTTGAATCAGAAGCTCACACCAGGCGTTGTAAATGTGCTTATTTATTATGTGATGCTTCGTTCTGATATGAAATTGGCTAAAACATATGTTGAGAAGATTGCAGGACACTGGGCAAGGAAGAAAGTAGGCACAGTGTCAGAAGCGATGGCTTTAGCAAAAGAAGAGAATCGCCAATATCAAGAATGGGCTGAGACGAAGAAAAAAGGCCGTACATCGAAGAAACTAGTACGGAAAGAAATGGTGCCGGATTGGCTTAAGGAAGAAGCGAAAGAAGAATCTAAAGGGCAATCGCAAGATCGTGTAAGTTCAAAAGAAAATCCAAGCAAGCTAGAAGAAGAACGAAAGAGACTAGAAGAAGTACTAAAAAAATATAAGCGTGATTAGTAGAGGAGAATGAACGCTCTTTGAGGTGAAAAAATGGAGCATATTCAAAATTCATTTGCAAAATTGATGCAAAACGAAAATTTTAAAAATAGATATGAAGTGTTAAAAGAAGAAGTTATGGCACATCCCCGTGTGAAAGAATTTGTGGAAGAACATAAAGGGGAAGTAACGACTTCTATGATAGAACGAAGTCTTGTGAAACTGTATGAATATATTGGACAAAGTGTTGGATGCACAGATTGTCCGAACTTAGAATCATGTAAAAATATGATTCAAGGATACGAGCCAAAATTGATTATTCAAGGTAAGATGATTGATATTCAGTATGATCGTTGTGTGAGAAAAGTAGCTTATGATGAGAGAAAGAAATATGAAAAATTAGTGCAGAGTGTCTATATGCCAAGTGATATTTTGAAGGCTTCTATGGAAAATTTAGACCCATCGGATTTAGATGCGCGTATTGATGCGATTGATGCAGCGAATGAATTTTTAAGTGCGTATGAACCAGGGAAAAAAGTACAGGGTTTATATCTCTACGGTAAATTTGGTGTAGGAAAAACGTATCTCTTAGGAGCAATTGCAAATGAATTAGCCTTAAAAAAGGTAAGTTCAATGATTGTATACTTACCAGAATTTTTACGAGAAATTAAAAGTTCACTGCAAGATAACACGATAGGTGAAAAGATTGATGCTGTGAAGCGTGTACAAGTCTTAATGTTAGATGATATTGGGGCAGAAGCAATGTCCAGCTTTGTACGTGATGATGTCCTCGGCGCCATCTTACAATTTCGCATGTTGGAAAATTTACCGACGTTCTTTACATCAAACTTTGATTTTAAAGAGTTAGAACATCATCTAACATATACGCAGCGCGGAGAAGCAGAAGAAATGAAAGCGGCCCGTATTATGGAGCGGATTAAATATTTAGCGAAGCCGATTCCTATTGGTGGGAAAAACCGCCGGCATACGTAAAGAGCAAGCAGTGAGCTTGCTCTTTATTTTTTTGGAAGGAAATATAATAAAGCATTACTTTGAATGATAAATTACTTTACGCTTGTATCATTTTTTGTACATCCCCCTAATATATATGGAAATAGCAAGAATTATAAAAGGGGGGACAAAAGTGATTGAAATCTGCTTTGAAGAAAAAAATGATGCTATTGTTATATATAAAGAGCTGAAAAAACGGACAGATGATATATATGCAGAAATAAGCATTTATTTGTACGAACAAATGGTGATTGTTCATATACCAATACAAGAATTATGCTACATTGATCGAGTGGTTATCCCTGTACTTGTTCAATATATTATAAATACAAAACAAGATGAATGGATAAGTGATATTTTAAAAGAGAAGTTTTACTATGGAGAGCGAGAAGAACGAATTCAAATTTTACATATGGCTCATTCTATTTTAAATGGGAGACGTAAGGGGCTAAACGATGCTCCTTCTAAACAAAGAGGGAAAGAATTGGTGGTTTCTTCCTTGCGGGGGTGGATGCATGATAAGATGTCTTTTTCGTTTGAAGCATACATTCGTTTTCGCTTGAGAAAGTACAATGAATTTTTATATCGCACTACAGAGATGGCGATAGATGAATATAAGTTAGAACAAGAGTATCAAATGTTTGTGGAAACGCTCCGGCAGCAAGTGAGCAGCCGAAAATCGCGTTTGTCATGCTTGCATCTTGTGTTTGATGACAGTTTTATTTTTTATGATGAAAAGGGAGCTCGTTTAAAACAAGATAAACTTGTTCAGTATATAGAAGAAGAATTACTCTCTCAAAAAGGCTTGTACATTGATCCGAATATTATGGCACCGCTTCTTTCAATCTCGCCTAAAACAATTCATCTGTATACGAAAGAGCAAGATCATAATATGATTGTGACAATTCAAAATGTGTTTCAAGAGAGAGTACAACTATATGCGCTTCATGAATTTGAAAAGAATGTGAAAAATTATAAAAATAAAGGGAACGCCCTTGATTTTCTAAATTTTTGAGCATATAATTACGTACATACATGAAAATACATTAAAATGTTACGATGAGGACATGAGTAATTGTCTACGATTCTCAGAGAGGGAAGCCTTAGGCTGTGAGCTTCTTAATACGAGATTATTACTTACCACCTCTGAACTTCAGCAGTGAACGAAATTCTAGTAATTGCTGACGGTAAATGCCGTTATAATGAACTTGAGCAGTTAACAATGCGTTAGCTGGAACAAGGGTGGAACCACGAATTCAACACTCGTCCCTTTTTATAGGGATGGGTGTTTTTTATTTTGACTATGAAAAAGGAGTGACCAAAGATGGCAGACGTAGTAAAAATTACATTCCCAGACGGAGCTGTGAAGGAATTTCCAAAAGGAATAACAACAGAAGATATTGCTGCTTCTATTAGCCCTGGCTTAAAGAAAAAAGCAATTGCAGGGAAATTAAACGAGGAAATGGTAGACTTACGTACACCGATTGAGCAAGATGGTGCGATTTCTATCGTTACATTAGATTCTGAAGATGGTTTATACATTTTACGCCACTCAACAGCTCACCTTTTAGCACAAGCATTAAAGCGTTTATATAAAGATGTGAAGCTTGGAATTGGGCCTGTTATTGAAAATGGTTTCTATTATGATATCGATATGGAAGAAGCAATTACAGTTGAAGACTTCCCGAAAATTGAAAAAGAAATGCAAAAGATTGTGAACGAGAACCTAGAAATCGTTCGTCATGAAGTACCACGTGCTGAAGCACTTCGTCGTTATGAAGAAATCGGCGATGAGTTAAAATTAGAATTGATTAATGATCTTCCAGAAGATGCGGTTATTTCAATTTATGAACAAGGCGAATTTTTCGATCTTTGCCGCGGAGTTCACCTTCCATCTACAGGGAAAATTAAAGTGTTTAAACTGTTAAGCGTTGCTGGTGCTTACTGGCGTGGAGATAGCGATAATAAAATGCTACAACGTATTTACGGTACTGCATTCGTGAAAAAAGCGGAATTAGATGAGCATCTACGTATGCTTGAAGAAGCGAAAGAGCGTGATCACCGTAAATTAGGTAAAGAGTTAAAACTATTTACAAATAGCCAAAAAGTAGGACAAGGTTTACCACTTTGGTTACCAAAAGGTGCAACAATCCGTCGAATTATCGAGCGTTACATTGTTGATAAAGAAGCAAGCTTAGGATATGACCACGTATATACTCCAGTATTAGGAAGCCGAGAGCTTTATGAAACTTCTGGTCACTGGAATCACTACCGAGATGGCATGTTCCCATCAATGGAAATGGATAATGAGGAATTAGTACTTCGTCCAATGAACTGCCCTCACCATATGATGGTTTATAAAAACGATATCCACAGCTATCGTGAATTACCGATCCGTATTGCAGAGCTTGGAACAATGCACCGTTATGAAATGTCTGGTGCATTATCTGGGTTACAACGTGTACGTGGGATGACTTTAAATGATGCGCACATTTTCGTTCGTCCAGACCAAATTAAAGAAGAATTAAAACGCGTTGTAAACTTAACTTTAGAAGTATACAAAGACTTCGGTTTAGAAGATTATTCATTCCGTTTATCTTATCGTGATCCAGAAGATACTAAAAAGTATTATGATGACGATGAAATGTGGGAAAGAGCACAAGGCATGTTAAAAGAAGCTATGGATGAAATGGGTCTTGAGTACTATGAAGCTGAAGGTGAAGCGGCATTCTACGGTCCGAAACTTGACGTGCAAGTTCGTACTGCGCTTGGAAAAGACGAAACACTTTCAACTGTACAATTAGACTTCTTACTTCCAGAACGCTTTGAGTTAACTTACATCGGTGAAGATGGTAAGCATCATCGTCCAGTTGTTATCCACCGCGGTGTTGTATCAACTATGGAACGCTTTGTTGCCTTCTTAATCGAAGAGTACAAAGGTGCATTCCCAACTTGGTTAGCACCAGTTCAAGTACAAGTAATTCCAGTTTCTCCGCAAGTACATTTAGACTATGCGAAGAAAGTACAAGAAGAATTACAACGTGCTGGTATTCGCGTTGAAGTGGATACTCGTGATGAGAAGATCGGTTATAAAATCCGCGAGGCACAAATGCAAAAAATCCCGTATATGCTTGTAGTAGGTGACAATGAAGTTGCTGAAACTGGTGTAAACGTACGTAAATACGGTGAACAAAAATCAGAAACAATCTCATTAGACGCTTTCGTTGACCTAATTAAAGCTGAAGGAAAACGATAAGAAAAAGCCGCGGTTCGTCCGCGGCTTTTTTTTGTATGTTTTGTTTGGTAATAAGAACCAAAGTTCGCTTATATAAAAAAATGTTGCATGTATTCGTTTTGTTTGTTACAATATTTTTTGTTGCTACTTAAGAAGATCGACTTCTTGACACGCATCACGTCCTATGATAGAATCATCAAGGATAATAGAATACGGATTTGTGGAACAAGTAGAAGCACCCGCTTCTCACCTGATTGACGCGAAAGCAGTTACCAGGTAAATGTATTTCTTACTTAAGATATTACAAGTGTGGGTGTCATATACCCGCACTTTTTTGTTTGGGTTCTGCCTTCCCAAAACGTATTCCCATAAAACCTTGGAGGTGGCTTACTATTAGCAAGGACATGATGATTAACGAGCAAATTCGTGCACGTGAAGTACGTTTAGTTGGTGCAAATGGTGATCAACTTGGAATTAAGTCTCGTCAAGAAGCATTAGACATGGCTGCAAACGTAAATCTTGATCTAGTATTAGTTGCTCCAAATGCGAAACCACCAGTATGCCGTATTATGGACTACGGAAAATTCCGCTTTGAGCAACAAAAGAAAGAAAAAGAGCAGCGCAAAAATCAAAAAATCATTAGTATGAAAGAAGTACGTTTAAGTCCAACAATTGATGAACATGACTTTAACACAAAACTTCGTAATGCTATTAAATTCTTGGAGAAAGGCGACAAAGTTAAAGCGTCTATTCGCTTTAAAGGTCGTGCTATTACTCATAAAGAAATCGGTCAACGTGTTTTAGATCGCTTCTCTGAAGCTTGTGCTGAAGTTAGTACAATTGAATCTAAGCCAAAAATGGAAGGACGTAGCATGTTCTTAGTTTTAGCACCGAAAAATGATAAGTAATAAATAGAGGAGGAAATCACTATGCCTAAACAGAAAACTCACCGCGGCGCTGCAAAGCGTTTCAAAAAAACAGGATCTGGTAAACTAAAGCGTTCTCACGCTTACACAAGCCACTTATTCGCTAACAAATCTACAAAAGCTAAACGTAAATTACGTAAAGCTGGTGTAGTAAGCGCTGGTGACTTCAAACGTATTCGTCAAATGCTTGACAACATGTAATTAATATTTTGTTCAGATAGATATCTAGGAGGGAAATAATATGCCAAGAGTAAAAGGTGGTACGGTTACTCGTAAACGTCGTAAAAAAATTATTAAATTAGCAAAAGGTTACTACGGTTCTAAACATACATTATACAAAGTTGCTAACCAACAAGTAATGAAATCTTTAATGTATGCGTTCCGTGACCGTCGTCAAAAGAAACGTGACTTCCGTAAATTATGGATCACTCGTATTAACGCAGCTGCTCGTATGAACGGTCTTTCTTACAGCCGTTTAATGAACGGTCTTAAAGTTGCTGGTATCGAAGTAAACCGCAAAATGCTTGCTGACCTAGCTGTTCATGACGAAAAAGCTTTCGCTGAATTAGCAACAGTTGCTAAAACTGCTTTAAATAAGTAATGATAAAAAATCCTTAGGACATTGTTCCTAAGGATTTTTTTGTTTTTCATAAATTAACATTGTTTTTGCTGAAATGGAAGAAAGAAAGATGAATGGACGTGTTGTACCATATATGACAAAATAAGCATAAAAGGCACAATAATATAGAAGAATAAAGATAAAAAGTCGGAGGGGGTCTCTGACTTTTTATCTTTATCCCGCATTAAGGGGTAGTAAGAATCCCCCACTGATGGAAGTTTCACTTTATTTAGGTGTATAGTCATAAGCTCACTTATATACGGAAGAACGATGGTGATAAGGAGGAGTTTGACTTCAGACAATCATGTCTTTCCACGCGAAACTGACACTGTTATAATGTAAGAATGTAACTTGCTTATTTTCTTATATTTACCATTAGAATGGAACAATATCGGATAATGTTTATTGGATATTGAAGGAGGAGTACGTTTTGGATTTACTACAACTATTTAAATTACAAAAAGAATTAGATGATCGTATTGCGAGAGAACATAATTTAGAGCCGAAAAAGTTGTTAAAAGAAAAGATGCTAGCGCTTCTAGTGGAAATTGGAGAACTTGCAAACGAGACACGCTGCTTTAAATATTGGAGCAACAAGCCAGCATCTGAGCGTGCAATTGTACTAGAAGAGTATGTGGATGGGTTACATTTTATTTTATCTATCGGAATTGACTTAGGAATTGATAAAAATTTCTTATTTTATAAGTGTGCAATAACAAATAAAACACAGGTAGAAATTTTCTTAGATGCATATGCAAAAGTAATCCGTTTTAATGAACAGCCGTCTATTACGAATTATATTGAATTGTTTACGAGCTATCTTCGCCTAGGACAAGCACTTGATTTTGGTCAAGAAGAGATTGAAAAAGCATATTTAGATAAAAACGAAGTGAATCATCAGCGTCAAACAGAAGGATATTGATGAAATTTTTTGAACATTCTTTTCCGCTCTTGTATAATTAAAGAGATGAAGAAAAAGGAGGACATTGTCCAATGACAAAACTAGATGCGGCATTGACGATGCTAAAAGAACTAACAGACGCGCGTGGGATTGCTGGAAATGAACGTGAGCCTCGTGAAGTAATGAAGAAGTATATCGCACCGTTTGCTGATGAAGTATCAACAGATAACTTAGGAAGCTTAGTTGCGAAAAAAGTTGGTGACGGTAACGGCCCGAAAATTATGGTAGCTGGTCATTTAGATGAAGTTGGTTTTATGATTACGCAAATTGATGATAAAGGTTTCTTACGCTTCCAAACAGTTGGAGGCTGGTGGTCACAAGTTATGTTAGCGCAGCGCGTAACAATTGTTACGAGCAAAGGTGATGTAACGGGTGTCATTGGTTCGAAGCCACCTCATGTTCTATCAGTTGATGCTCGTAAAAAGCCGGTTGATATTAAAGATATGTTTATTGATATTGGTGCTTCTAGTAAAGAAGAGGCAATGGAGTGGGGCGTACGTCCAGGAGATCAAGTTGTACCATACTTCGAATTCCAAGTGATGAAAAATGAGAAAATGTTACTTGCAAAGGCATGGGATAACCGCATTGGTTGTGCAATCGCAATCGATGTTTTAAAACAATTAAAAGATGAAAAACATCCAAATATCGTATATGGTGTTGGAACGGTTCAAGAAGAAGTAGGTTTACGAGGTGCGAAAACATCTGCGAACTACATTCAACCGGATATTGCTTTTGCGGTAGATGTTGGTATCGCTGGAGATACACCGGGAATTAGTGAAAAAGAAGCACAAGGCAAAATGGGTGATGGCCCGCAAATTATTTTATATGATGCATCTATCGTTGGACATAAAGGTCTTCGTGATTTCGTTGTTGGTGTAGCAGATGAATTAAACATTCCATATCAATACGATGCACTTCCAGGCGGCGGAACGGATGCGGGGGCAATTCATGTTTCTGTGGATGGTATTCCAGCGATGGCAATTACAATTGCAACTCGCTATATTCATTCTCATGCTGCAATGCTGCATCGCGATGACTATGAAAACACAGTGAAGTTAATTGTAGAAGTTGTGAAACGTCTTGATGCTGAGGCTGTACATAACATTACATTTGATTAATATACGAAAGAGCGAAGGGACATTCCTTTCGCTCTTTTTCATTTAAATGGTGCTTCTAATCCAGCGGCTGCATACGGGCCTAAAATGATTAAACGAGATAGCTGCAAGGCCATATAATGAGGCGTATACGGCATATTTTGTCTTAACCAAGAAATAATCATCCCTAAATGTGCACCTGCCATATAACTAGTAAGAATATCACGAGGTACAATTAATTCTTCTTCATTTGGTTGTGAAAGAGAAAGGGCGTTAAGCAAATCCGTTTGAATTGCTTTCATCATTTGTGAGGAAAACTTCGGAATCCCATTCTCTCCAAGCATCACTTGATAAAAGAAAGCATGTTCAGCAATATGGCTAAATAAAGATAAAAAGATAGGATGAGGAGTATCAAAAGTAAGTTCAAACTCTTTCTTATCTAATTTTTTCGATTTGAGAATATCTGCTAATGCTGTTAACATTTCTGCAATGCTTTTGTCTAATAGATCATATTTGTCGTGATAATGACTATAAAAGGTAGCGCGGTTTACAGTTGCCTTTTCAGCAATGTCTTGAACCGTAATACCATCAAAACCTTTTTCATGTATTAAAGATATAAGAGCATCATGTATCGCTTGCCTCGTTCGTTTTACACGCGGGTCATTTGAATTTTTAATAGACATTTTCGTTCTCCTTGCTTTGTTTTTCATACTTTTTCAACACATATATAGGCGAATGTCGGAAAAACAACATATCGAAATAAATTGACGGTTGTCGTTCAAAATGAATTATTTATAATTATAAACGATATTCTTTTTCTTAGCACAAAATAAGGAGAGTATTTTGTGCCAGAAAAAGGGTTGTTTTTTTGACTAGTCCTTAATAATATGAATGGTCAATATTATTAACTAAAATTGAAAATAAGGAGAGAACACAATGAGTCAAATTCGAAGAATGGTTATCATCAATATTATTACATTGATTGTGTTAGTTGGCGGCGGATTTGCCGGCTATTATTATTACAATCAATCAACAAGTTATTTAAAAACGGACAATGCAAAAATTGATGGAAAAGTTGTACCAATTGCATCTCCAGTTGCTGGGAAATTAACAAGCTGGACAGCTGAAGTAGGAAAAAGTTATAGTGCTGGTGATAAAGTAGGTTCTGTAACGAGTAACGCTAGTGGCACAGCACAAGAAGTGGATATTACAGTTCCGACAAATGCAACGCTTGTTCAATCGAATGCAACGCAAGATTCTTACATTGCTCCAGGAGCACCGCTTGCGTACGCTTATAATATGAGCGACTTATGGGTAACGGCAAACATTAAAGAAACAGACATCGACGATATTCAAAAAGGGCAAGATGTAGATGTATATGTAGATGCATATCCTAATACAACATTAACAGGAAAAGTAGAACAAATTGGTTTAACAACAGCAAATACATTCTCTATGCTACCATCTAGTAATGCAACAGCAAACTATACGAAAGTAACACAAGTTATTCCAGTTAAAATTTCATTAGACCATAATAAATCACTAAATATTGTCCCAGGCATGAATGTCACAGTTCGGATTCATAAGTAAGGGGGAATGAAATATGTCCTCGATCTTTATTGCAGGATACGCTCTTTTATGTATTGTCGTGTTCATTATTGTAAATCGTGTTTTTAGGAAGAAAAAAACACAAAGGATAGAAGAACCGGTTCAAGCGGTTTTAAAGGATACAAAAGAGGCAGTAATAAAACAAGAAATATCAGAAGGTATTGAAGAGAGAGCTCAAGAACAAGAAATTGTAGAAGAAACAATTGAAAAACAAGAAGCATCAGAACTTGTAAAAGCACCGGTACAAGAACAAAAAGCGGAAAGTAAAGAACCGAAAGCTTCTCGGCCTCAGACGGCTCTCCCTGATTTTAACGTGAAGGTCGTTTTGGCTGTTCTTATTTCCGGGATGTTCGTTTCGATTTTGAATCAAACATTAATTAACGTTGCTTTACCGTCCTTAATGAATGAATTTAATGTATCGACATCTACAGCGCAGTGGCTTACAACAGGTTTTATGCTTGTGAACGGGGTATTAGTACCGGTTAGTGCGTTTTTAGTTTCGCGGTTTACGTATCGAAACTTATTTTTAGCAGCCATGATATTCTTTACAGTCGGTTCGATGATTTGTGCGATATCCGGAAACTTTACGATGATGATGACAGGACGTATCATTCAAGCTGTTGGTGCCGGTATTTTAATGCCTGTTGGAATGAATATTTTTATGGCAATCTTCCCGCCTCATAAACGCGGGGCAGCGATGGGATTGCTCGGTTTTGCAATGATTTTAGCACCTGCCATTGGGCCGACGATTACAGGATGGATCATTCAAAACTATAAATGGAATGTGATATTCTATGCGATGTTTATTATTGGTTTATTCATTATTGTATTAGCACTAAAATATTTCACGCTAAAACAGCCAGTGTCAAAGGCAACGCTGGATACGTATGGTGTTATCACTTCTAGTATCGGCCTTGGAAGCTTACTATATGGTTTTAGTGAGGCAGGAAATAAAGGCTGGGGTAGTGCGGAAGTTATCATTGCGATTATTATTGGAGTTATTGGACTAAGTTTATTTATATGGAGACAGTTAACGACTGACAATAAAATATTAGATCTTCGTGTATTCAGCTACTCTGCATTTACTTCGACGCTGATAATTAATGCAATTGTTACGATGGCGCTATATGGTGGTATGCTATTACTTCCTATATATTTACAAAACATCCGTGGATTTACGCCAATTGTTTCCGGATTATTACTTCTTCCAGGATCTTTAATTATGGGACTGATGGGACCATTTTCCGGAAGGCTATTTGATAAATACGGGATTCGGCCGCTTGCAATTTTTGGATTACTTCTTACAACATACGCAACATACCAATTTACACATTTAACATTAGAAACACCTTCTATTCAAATTATGATAGATTATATTATTCGTTCGTTTGGGATGTCCTTTATTATGATGCCAATCTCGACAGCAGGGATGAATGCTCTGCCAAGGCAACTGATTTCGCATGGAACAGCAATGCAAAATACAGCAAAGCAAGTTGCTGGTTCTATTGGGACTGCGCTTTTAATTACAATTATGACGCAGCAAACGACAAATCATATGGCAGACTATGCAAATGCGATTACAACAACAAACCCGATTATTGTAAACAAACTATCTCAATTGGGGCAAAGTATTGGTGCATTGACAGGATCAGCTCAGGCAGGAAACGCGTTAAGCTCGCAAATGCTATTTGGGCAAGTTTCGAAGATGTCCGTTATTAACGGAATTAATGATGCGTTCTGGATTGCAACAATGTTAACAGCTATTGCCTTGTTCTTATCATTTTTCTTACAATCAGGAAATAAGGTGAACAAAAAAGCAGAGAGATGATGTAAGTAGTTCGGTTATGAAGGTTAATTAATAGACTAAATAACAAGCAAAATGGCATTGTTTTGAACAATGGAATCGTATAAAGAAACGCAGAGATTTTGAAATCTCTGCGTTTTTCTGTTATGAAATGGTGTTCTTTTTTTATTCCGCTATTCGCGGGTAGTAAGAGTCCGATTGGCGGACTTTCCATCAGTGGGGAATGAAGCCCCCACACTGATGGAAGTGTCACTTTGTATGTTAATGTTTTATAAGTTTTGTCTGTCCTTTTCCTTCATTTGCAGAAATGTGCAAATGGGATGGTGTATGTGTTTGTAATTCGCGATCTATCATCTGATCTAATCGCTTGATCGCTTGCAGTGCTTTTTCATAAGAGATTGTTCGATAGTGATGTGTTCCCCCTGGTTCCTCATCTGCTTCGTCTGCCCATTTAATAATATTTTGCAGAGGCGTTCTTTCAAGTGTTTGCTCTAGTAGAAAAGAATCAGTGTGCAGGAGAATGGCAACAGAAATTTCTTTTGCTTGATTAGGGTGTTCTCCTAATCGGATTAGCAATTTATGAGCTCTTTCCGCTCCTTTAATAGCGTGTATATCATTCTTTTTATACAATTCATAGTCCCATTTCCCATCGCGATACCATGTGTGATGTCCGATATCATGAAGAAAACCAGCCTTTGTTGCCGCATCGACTGAGGCGTGATGCTTTTTGGCTAAGTGGAACGCGTGGTAAGCGACAGCAATCGCATGAACCATTCCAGATCGGTTTACATATTTTTGGGTGATGGGATGCTGAAAAATTTGTTCAAGTGTAACACGGCGCATAAAACATTCACTCCTTTCATTCAGTGCAGTGTATTATAGAGAAAAAACAATAGCTATAAATATATTTTGAACATTTTACTACATCATTGTTATGTTAGTAAAGTAATTAATGATGTAATAGAAAAATTTTTTTCTGTTATGATCCCTTTTCAAGAGCATAACTAAATTACATCATTTCATAGAAAAATATCCCTATTACAACAAGCGAAAATAAAGTAATTCCTACACGTTTAATGCTAGTTATTTGATTGCGCGCCCCGCTAATTCCTCCTAATAAACTAGCAATAGCTAACATACCCCAGTACATAGACGTTGAAAGTGGGAGAGACTGTTCGACATCCCTTCCTATCCCTGCAGAAATAATAGGCAGGAGAACGAGTGAAAAACAAACGATTCCCATTAGAAAAATAAACCATTTTTTATGTATTGCTCCTCTTATAATGAAAAATAACCCTCCGCCAATGCCGCATAGTATAAGAACGGGTACGAAAAGGATCCAAAGTAAGATAAACATATATAAGAAAACCTCCTATGTAATAAGTTATATTTTATAACAGGAGGTTTATTTTGGATATTATAAAAAAATATGGATATTTGATAGAAATCCACGATATACAATCGAAATAATAAGTGTAGAACGTTTGAGGTAATTGTTAAATAATAAATAAAACGAATTATCCAAAGTAAGATAAAAAGCATATGGATATTCTTGTATTGTGAGTTGTATTTCACGCTATTGATTTTTATTTTTGATAGGAAAAAAGAATCTAGTATTTGCTAGAGGAGGCCATGTTGTTATGGTTGATAGAAGAGATAAACAAATTATTGACCATGATATAGAGCAAGACATCCAAAATCTTACTGACACAGAAATCATGCTTAATTTTGGAGATACTTTAACAAAATGATCAAGAATTGTCCAAATGCCTATTTCACATATCTGTATTCGGTCATATAAATATGGTAACCCTATAAAGAAAGGATTTGACTTTATGGCTCTTTTAACTAACTGTGAAACCTGCACTCCTCCTGCGGGTTCAACACCTATTCTCACTCTGAATGTACCTGGTGGACTTGCTATTAACCTATTGGGAATTCATATTGAAGCTTGCCCAATCTGTATTACAGTATTCACTGGTGATGGTACACTAACAGCTCAACAACAAGACATTGTAAACAACCTTCTTCAGACTGTTCGTATTTTTAATCCGAATATTACGAATTTTCAAAAGTAAATAAACTAATAAGTGTATAGATATATTAATTAGCCTTCGGTTTTCTCTGCAAGGCTTTTTTATCCCGCATTAACGGGTAGTAAGACCCCACCTCAAGATTCAGAGAGAATCGAAGAAGATAGGTGGGGTCTTACTACTAGCATGCGCCCGATTAGTTCAACTAACCATCGGTGGGGGAGAAATTCCTTATTTTCTTAAGCCTTGCTCCAACGTAGATAACATTTCATGCTTTTCATTTTCATCAGCATTTTTCCAAATCACTTCAAATAAAACGCCAAGCCCTGGAAGCATTTTTTCTTCACCGCTTTGAATGGCATCGACAATTGTTTCTTGTAATTGGTTTTGCGTATTTCCAGATACGTTTGCTAATACAGCATTGCGTAAATTAAAGTTCATCATTTTCACCTCTTTTTAGGAATGGAAACTGACATTAGTTTTTGTTCTTTTTTATGTAAATATGTATGAAAAATAGGCTATAATGAGAAGACAAGAAGAGAGGGAAATACATATTATGAAAAACATTGATTCAGTACAAAATCCGCGCGTGAAGCAGTGGAAAAAGCTGCAGACGAAAAAAGAGCGCGATAAAAAAGGACTATTTTTTGTAGAAGGATTCCATTTAGTTGAGGAAGCTTTAAAAGCAGGAGTTGTAATAGAGCTTATCGTTTGGGATCAAACAGATCTTCCGAAAGATTGGGCAGTTACCGATGTTGAAATGTACATTGTGCCTGAGGCAATTGTAAAAATGTTACGGGAAACGGAAACAACACAAGGCGTATTTGCGGTTTGTGAGAAGCAAGAAAAAGAAGTACATTTGACAGATGGAAAGCTCTTATTACTTGACGGTCTGCAAGACCCAGGTAACTTAGGGACAATTATTCGTACAGCAGATGCAGCTGGTATTCATGCCGTTGTGCTTGGAGAAGGATGTGTTGATGTTTATAACAGTAAAGTACTGCGTTCTACACAAGGCTCTGTATTCCATTTACCAATTGTAAAAGGAAACTTAGAAGAATGGGTAGACAAGCTAAAAGAAAAGAACGTTCCTGTATACGGAACAGCTCTTGAAAATGGGGTTCCATACGGTGAAGTAACGCCGACGGGAAGTTTTGCATTAATTGTAGGAAACGAAGGAAATGGTGTACGCCAAGAGATTCTTTCCAAATGTGATCAAAACTTGTATATTCCGATTTACGGGGGAGCAGAATCATTAAATGTTGCGGTTGCAGCAGGGATTTTAACGTATTATTTACAAACTCCAGTTGCGAATCGATAAAAAACTTTTTATAATAAATTGAAGTATAATACTAAAAAATGTTGATAGAGAAGAGTAACTTACAAAATCGCTATGTAGGGAGAGAGTGCCATAGACTGAAAGCACTCTTATAGTAGACGTGAGTGAATTCACCTCTGGAGTTGACGCCAGGACCATTTATATGTAAAGGCGTTCCGGTTTAAAAAGCCGTTATAATAATGAAGTGGGCAGACTCGTTCTGTCAATTTAGGGTGGTACCGCGAATTTACCTCGTCCCTTTTTAGGGAGCGAGGTTTTTTTATTTTTAAAATTAGGAGGGTTCCAAATGGAAGCACGTTTAAAAGAGCTAAAGCAAGAAGCACTGCAGCTGATTGAAGAAGCGAAAGAGCTAAAGGGCTTAAATGATGTACGCGTTGCGTATTTAGGAAAAAAAGGTCCAATTACAGAAGTACTGCGTGGTATGGGGAAATTATCTCCAGAAGAGCGTCCACGTATGGGAGCTTTAGTAAACGAAGTACGCGAAGCAATTCAAACACGTTTAGAAGAAAAAATTAATCATTTAGAAAAAGCGGTAATCGAAGCGAAATTAGCATCTGAAACAATTGATGTAACATTACCAGGCCGTCCTGTAAATACAGGTTGTCATCATCCGTTAACAGCGGTTGTTGAACAAATTGAAGATTTATTCATCGGTATGGGCTATGAAGTTGCTGAAGGTCCAGAAGTAGAAAAAGATTATTACAACTTCGAAGCGTTAAACTTACCAAAAGATCACCCAGCACGCGATATGCAAGATTCTTTCTACATTACAGAAGAAATGTTGCTTCGTACACATACATCTTCTGTGCAAGCAAGAACGATGGAAAAGAATACAGAAAAAGGCCCAATTAAAATTATTTGCCCTGGTAAAGTATATCGCCGCGATGATGATGATGCGACGCACTCTCATCAGTTCATGCAAATTGAAGGTCTTGTAATCGATAAAAACATTCGTATGAGTGATTTAAAAGGTACATTACAAGCATTTGCGAAGAAGATGTTTGGTGAAGACCGTGAAATTCGCCTTCGTCCAAGTTTCTTCCCATTCACAGAGCCATCTGTTGAAATGGATATTTCTTGTATGATGTGTCATGGAAAAGGTTGCGGCACATGTAAAGGAACTGGCTGGATTGAAATTTTAGGTGCAGGTATGGTTCATCCAAACGTACTTGAAATGGCTGGCTATGATTCAAAAGAATATCAAGGCTTCGCATTCGGTATGGGTGCAGAGCGTATTGCGATGTTAAAGTACGGCATTGATGACATTCGTCATTTCTATACAAACGATGTACGTTTCTTACAACAATTCAAACGAGCGTAAGGGAAGGAGAGATAAAGAATGTTCGTATCATATCGTTGGTTACAAGAGTATGTAGATATTAAAGATGTAACAGCACAAGAATTAGCTGATAAAATTACGAAAAGCGGTATCGAAGTAGAAGGCGTTGAAGTATTAAATAAAGGCGTAAAAGGTGTTGTAGTTGGTCACGTATTAGAGTGCGAAAAACACCCGGAAGCTGATAAGTTAAGCAAATGCTTAATCGACATCGGTGAAGAAGAGCCAGTTCAAATCATTTGCGGTGCTCCTAACATTGCGAAAGGTTTAAAAGTACCAGTTGCAAAAGTTGGCGCTGTTCTTCCTGGTAACTTCAAAATTAAAAAAGCAAAACTACGCGGTGAAGCTTCTCACGGTATGGTTTGTTCCTTACAAGAGCTTGGTATTGATGGAAAATTAGTTGCAAAAGATTATGCAGAAGGTATTTTCATCTTCCCAAGTGATGCAGAAGTTGGCACAGATGCATTAGAAATCTTAAACCTACATGATGAAGTACTTGAACTAGGTTTAACACCGAACCGTGCAGACTGCTTAAACATGTTAGGTGTTGCATACGAAGTAGCAGCAATTTACGGCCGTGAAGTGAAACTTCCAGCAGCAGACTTACAAGAAGCAGCAGAGAAAACATCTGATTACATTTCTGTAAGTGTAGAAGCAACAGAGCAAAACCCATTATACATTGCAAAAATGGTAAAAAACGTAAAAGTTGGTCCATCACCAATTTGGATGCAAACGCGCCTAATGGCAGCTGGCATTCGTCCAATTAGCAATGTAGTTGATATTACAAACTATATCTTAATTGAATATGGTCAACCGTTACATGCATTTGACTATGATAAATTAGGATCAAAAGAAATCGTTGTTCGTCTTGCACAAGAAGGCGAGAAAATGACAACATTAGACGATCAAGAGCGTACATTACAAGCTCATCACCTTGTGATTACAAACGGTACAAAAGCGTTAGCTGTTGCCGGGGTAATGGGCGGAGCAAACTCTGAAGTAGATAACGATACAGTAAACGTATTAATCGAGTCTGCATATTTCGCAGGTCAAACAGTGCGCCGCACATCAAAGGACTTAGGTCTTCGCAGCGAATCAAGTGCTCGTTTTGAAAAGGGCATCGACCCAACACGTACATTCGAAGCGATTCAACACGCAGCAGCATTAATGGCAAAATATGCTGGCGGCGAAGCGTTAGAAGGCGTTGTAGAAGTTGATCACTTACAAGTAGAAGAGCGTACAGTATCTGTTACAGTTGAAAAAATTAACCGTGTATTAGGTACAGAGATCTCTGCTGGTCAAGTGAATACAATTTTCACAAACTTAAAGTTCCCATTCACAGAAGTAGAAGGAACATTCCATGTGGACGTACCAGCACGTCGTCCTGATATTACAATTCCAGAAGATTTAGTAGAAGAAGTAGGTCGTTTATACGGATACGACCATATTCCTTCAACATTACCAACTGGTACAATTACACGTGGTAAATTAACAGCAGCGCAAACAAAGCGTCGTAAAGTACGCCGTTATTTAGAAGGCGCTGGGTTATATGAAGCGATTACGTATTCATTAACAAGTGCTGAAAAAGCAAAACAATATATGGTTGAGTCAAACGAAAAGACACCTGTGAACCTTGCACTTCCAATGAGTGAAGAGCGCAGTCAGCTTCGTTTAAGCCTAGTACCGCAATTATTAGAAGCAGTAGCTTATAACAATGCTCGTAAAGTAGATAACGTTGCATTATACGAAGTAGGTTCTGTATTCTTACCAACAGTAGAAGGTGAACTTCCGAAAGAAGAACAACATATTGCTGGGGTTATGACAGGGCTTACTCTTCATCATCAATGGCAAGGTGAGAAGAAGGTTGTTGACTTCTTCGTTATGAAAGGTGTATTAGAAGGATTATTTGACGTACTTGGCGTTGCTAAGAACATCACGTATGTACCAGCAAAACGTGAAGGCATGCACCCAGGCCGTACAGCTGACATTTTACTAGACGGTGAAGTTATTGGCTTCATCGGTCAATTACATCCAGAAGCACAAAAACAATTAGATGTAAAAGAAACGTACGTATTCGAATTGTCTCTTGTAAAAGTATTTGGTGCAGATGTAGAAGAAACATACTACACTACAATTCCACGTTTCCCATCTATGACACGTGATATGGCTGTTGTTGTAGCTACTGAAGTAAAAGCTGGCGAAATGAAGCAAACAATTGCTGAAGCAGGCGGAGCACTTTTAAAAGAAGTAACATTATTCGACTTATATGAAGGCGAAAAAATGGAAGAAGGCAAAAAATCACTTGCATTCTCTATGAACTACTTCGACCCAGAACGTACATTAACAGATGAAGAAGTAACAGAAGCACATAGCCGTGTATTAGCAGCGGTAGAAGAGAAATTTGGTGCGGAGTTACGTAAATAATAAAAAACAGCTGTCGGAAAAAATTCCGGCAGCTATTTTTTTATAGGGAGAATTCATGTCGTATGTTGTAGAAGAGTCGATATATAGAACGATAACTTGCATCTTTGCCTCGAATGTAGTACATTAATTTTAGTTTAACAAAATGAAAGACGATGATAAGGAAAAGTAGTATATACTATAATCCAAAGCGAGTCAGGGACGGTGCAAGCCTGATGAGGCGGTATATGTGAAGAACACCTTGGAGTTGCTAACCGAAATTGAACTGTGTGTTCAAGAGTAGACTTAGACGGGAATCCGGCCTGTTACAAACCGGGAAGTATGTGTAATACATACGAGTTGGAGCTGGTCTTTATGACAAATTGGGTGGTACCGCGAAGTTTAACCTTTCGTCCCTTTATGGATGGAAGGTTTTTTTGTATTTAAATATAAGTAAAGGAGAATTTTAATATGGAAAACACATTAGTAAAAAGTCTGTATAGAGAAACTGATAAGTATGTAGATCAAAAAATACAAGTATCAGGTTGGATCCGTAACTTACGTGATTCAAAAGTATTTGGTTTTATCGAATTAAACGATGGTAGCTTCTTTAAAAGCGTTCAAATCGTTTTTGATACAGAACTAGATAACTTTAACGAAATTGCGAAGCTTCCGTTAAGCTCTTCTATTAAAGTAGAAGGTACGCTAATCGCAACGCCAACTGCAAAGCAACCGTTTGAAATTAAAGCGGACAAAATCGAAGTTGAGGGATTATCAGATTCTGATTATCCATTGCAAAAGAAGCGTCATACGTTTGAATACTTACGTACAATCGCTCATTTACGTCCAAGAACAAATGCATTCTCAGCGACATTCCGCGTGCGTTCTATCGCAGCGTTTGCGATCCATCAGTTCTTCCAAGAGCGCGGCTTTGTACACGTTCATACACCAATTATTACAGGAAGCGACACTGAAGGTGCAGGTGAAATGTTCCGCGTAACAACGCATGATATGAACAACGTACCAAAAGGTGAAGACGGACAAGTAGATGATTCAAAAGACTTCTTCGGCAAAGAAACAAACTTAACAGTAAGTGGACAATTGAATGCTGAAGCTTATGCATTAGCGTTCCGCGATGTATATACATTTGGTCCAACATTCCGTGCTGAAAACTCAAACACAACTCGCCATGCAGCTGAGTTCTGGATGGTTGAGCCTGAGATTGCATTCGCTGAATTAGAAAATGTAATGGATTTAACAGAAGACATGCTGAAATATGCAATGAAATATGTGTTAGAGCACGCACCAGAAGAAATGGAATTCTTCAATAGCTTTGTTGATAAAACAGTTCTAGAGCGCATGAACAACGTAATCAACTCTGACTTTGGACGCATCACATACACAGAAGCAATTGAGGTGCTTCAAAAATCAGGTGCAGACTTCAAATACCCAGTAGAATGGGGAATTGACTTACAAACAGAGCATGAAAGATACTTATCTGAACAAGTATTCAAACGTCCTGTATTCGTAACAGACTATCCAAAAGATATTAAAGCATTCTACATGCGCTTAAACGATGACGGTAAAACAGTAGCTGCAACAGACTTACTTGTTCCTGGCATCGGGGAATTAATCGGCGGAAGTCAACGTGAAGAAAGAATGGATGTTTTAGTAGACAGAATTAAAGAATTAGGCATGGACGAAGAAGACTACTGGTGGTACTTAGAGCTTAGAAAATACGGTGGTACAAAACACGCTGGATTTGGCCTAGGTTTCGAACGTTTCTTAATGTACATCACTGGTATGGCGAACATTCGTGACGTGATTCCATTCCCAAGAACACCAGGTTCTGCAGAGTTTTAATAAAAAAGAGGTATATCAACAGCAATCTTGCTGTCTGATATACCTCTTTTTATTTTTCTTTTGAGCAGGGGGAGATGTGAGATAAGGAGAAACAATTATGAGAAAGAGAAAGGAGCTGAACTTGTGAAAAAAAGAATGGTATGTTTCTTAGCGGTGATGCTAATCAGCTTAAGTGCATGCGGAAATGGAAAAGAAAAAGTAGTTCCTACATCACAAGAGGCAGAGGTTGTTACGTTTCAAGGGAAAGAAATAAAGGAGATTCAGCTTACATCTACGAAAACGAAAGGTACGAAAGTATTGAAAAAAGAAAATGATATAAAACAACTTGTATCCGCGATGGAGCAGGTTGGATTGGCGGAAAACGGGGATGAACCTAAAACACTATTGCTAGATGAAGAAGCTAAATCCGCTATTCGCTACAATATGACTATGGATTATAATGATGGTTCGGTTGAAAATTACTTTGTTTGGGTAGAAGATGACGGGGAAGTTGTAATTGGGCATAAAGATACACCAGAGAAAGAACGTGTTGAGTTTTATGATTTAAAAGAAGTCTCAAAAAAAGTTGCAGAGACGTTTAAAACAGAGTAGTAAAAACAAAGGAGCTGACTAAAAAATCCACTTTTTAGTCAGCTCCTTTCACTTTTCGGCATGATCCAGTTCAGCGGCTCGACTACTCGCATGTCGAATATCGTCGTAAGGTCTTTATCCCGCATTAACGGGCAGTAAAGGATGGAGAAGAGCTAAGGAGAAAACTGCCCGTAAAAGCCCAATTGGTGAGAGCCTTCCATCAGTGAGAAAAGCGCCGATAATTGCAAAGAACGATCGATATATCGGTGGACACGGAAAAAGGACTGACTTCAAAAGGCACCTATGTGCCTTTTGGGTCAGCTCTTTGTTTAGTCTATACGTATCCTGCCCATACTGAAAAATAGCTATTTCTTTAACAATCGAAACGCCTTTTCCGTATTCGCAAAATGTAATTTCACAAACTCAGGTAATCTATCTTTCCCAAGCTTTTGAATCAATTTTGCTGCTGCAATATCGACTTGCTTCCCGGCGCCTTTCGGAAGCGTCATACCCGCTTTTTTGCTCAGTTCATCAAACTGTCTTACAAATGAATAACGAGCTAAAATGGAAGCTGCTGCAACAGCGATATGTACACTTTCACCTTTTGTAGCGAAATATACGTTTTCACGTTGTACGTTTTTCTGCTTTGCTAAATATTTATAATATGTAGCCGGTTGTGTGAACTGATCAATTAATATGCCTTCTGGTTTTGTTGGCGCCATCTTAGCTAATAAGTTTGTAATGGCTTTATTATGAAGCATCGCTTTTAGTTGTCCTTGATTGTAGCCTTTCTCAAACATTTCGTTATATTTTTCGTTGTGAAGAACAAGGGAACTGTAAGGGACAACCGCCAGTAATTGTTTTGCAATTTCACAAATTTGTGCATCATTTAAGTTTTTTGAGTCTTTAACGCCGAGTTCTTTTAATAATGGAATTTGCGCTGCATCGACGTATACTGCCACAACTGTCATCGGTCCAAAATAATCTCCTGTTCCGACTTCATCCGAACCGAGAATAGACATAGTAGCGATGGAAGCTGGCGGTGCATAGGAATGGTCATTTACACTTTTCTTTACAGAAGCTTTTGGCGCTGCAGCATTTGCTTGCCAATGACTAGATTCTTCAGCTGCACGTCCACCTTGAAACATTACCTTTCCTGATTTATAGGCTGTAATTGTGCAAGATGGAACCTTTGCCATGAAGATACCGCCTTGGGGGATTTTTGGTTGCAATGCTTGTGCGTATTTTGTTTTCATGTCCTCTATAACAGCAGAACTTACTTGAATGACAATAGAATTTGACAAAATGGTCGCTCCTTTTTCATTATTTCCCTCGCGCTAACGGGCAGTAAGACTCCCGCCTCAAAATTTTGAGAAATCAAAGAAGATAGGTGGGAGGTAATTGCTCCTAAGAGCCCGATTGATGAGAGCTTTCCAACAGTGGGGATAAAGCATTCACACCGTTGGAAGTTTCACTTTATATTTTTATCATATCGAATTGTTGTTTCTGTTTCCATATCATGTTTTTTCATGGTATGATAATCTGTAGGATTCTGTACGGGATTGGAGGACAGTAAGTTGTCACAACAAAAAGGAAATCGAAGTAAAATTAATGTAGAAATTTATGGTCAACAATATTCAGTTGTTGGCGATGAAAGTACAAGTCATATACGCATAGTCGCGGCGATTGTGGATGATAAAATGCGCGAACTGAATGCTAAGAATCCTTCGCTTGACACAAATCGATTGGCGGTGTTGACGGCAGTCAATGTCGTGCATGATTACATAAAATTAAAAGAAGAAAATGAAAAATTGAAAGAAAGAATGAAACAAAAAGGAATTGAATAACATGGTTGATATTATAATCATTGTATTGCTTGTTATGGGTTTTCTCCTTGGACTAAGAAGAGGACTGGTACTGCAGCTTGTAAAGTTAGCAAGCTTTATTATTGCCTATCTTGTGGCATACTGGTATTGCAAAGATTTAGCACCGGTACTGCAAAAGATTATTCCGTATCCATTTAAGCCAGAAACAAATGTGCCAAATTGGATCGATGCAAATAGTATGGAAACAATTTTTTACCAAGCAATTGCGTTTATCGCATTATTTATCATTACAAAAATCGCGTTAACGTTACTGGGACAGCTTTTGAATATGTTTACAGAAATCCCTGTTTTGAAACAGGTTAACGCATTAGGCGGAGCAATCTTAGGTTTTTTAGAAGTGTATATTATATTGTTCGTATTAATTGTAATCGGTACGATACTTCCAGTTGAACAAGTACAAACGTCGCTTAATACATCAACAATAAGCAAAGCAATTGTAAATGATACACCAATTCTTTCTGAAAAAGTTAAGGAATTATGGCAGACAGGTAACAAGGTATAACTTCTCTTTTTTTTGAAAGAGAAGTTTTTTTCTATGATGGAAAGGTGGGAGAGGAATGAAAGTAAATAAAAAACAAGTGATTCAACTACTTGAGACGATTGCACTTTTCATGGAGCTAAAAGGTGAAAATCCCTTTAAAATATCAGCATTTCGTAAAGCGGCAGCAGCGTTAGAAAGTGATGATCGCAGCCTTTCAGAGATTGAAGATTTTACGAAAATACCAGGCATCGGAAAAGGAACCGCAGCCGTTATTGCAGAATACATTGAAGTTGGAACGTCAGAAGTGCTTGCGGAGTTGGAAAAAGAAGTACCGAGCAGCTTATTGCCGCTTTTAAAATTACCAGGCCTTGGCGGAAAAAAAGTAGCGAAGTTATATAAAGAACTTGGCGTTGTAGATATGGAAACATTAAAGAAAGCTTGTGAGGAGAAGAAAATTCAAGCGCTTGCGGGATTCGGTAAGAAAACGGAAGAGAAAATATTAGAAGCAATTGCTCAAGTTGGTTCTCGTCCAGAACGTCTTCCGGTGGCGATGGTGCTTCCTATTGCCGGGGAAATAGAACGGAAATTGTCGAATGTACCAGAAATTATTCGGTATTCCCGTGCTGGTAGTTTGCGCCGTGTTCGCGAAACAGTGAAAGATTTAGATTTTATCATTGCAACAACAGAACCAGAAAAGGTGCGCGAGCATTTATTGCAGTTTGAAAATATGATTGAGGTCATTGCAAGCGGAGATACAAAAGTTTCTGTACGCCTTCAGTATGAGTACGATATTTCTATTGATTTCCGTCTTGTTAAGCCGGAAGAATTTATTACCACTCTTCACCATTTCACAGGTTCAAAAGACCATAATGTAAGAATGCGCCAAATTGCGAAAGATAAAGGTGAGAAAATTAGTGAATACGGTGTTGAAAACTTAGAAACGGGTGAAGTGAAGACATTTGAAACAGAAGAAGCGTTTTTTGCACACTTTGGACTTCCATTTATTCCGCCAGAAGTGCGTGAAGATGGGAAAGAAATTGACTTGATTGGGCAGTATCCGAATTTAATTCAGTTCTCTCATATTCAAGGTGATTTACATATGCATACGACGTGGAGTGACGGTGCTTTTTCTATTGAGGAAATGGTACAAGCATGTCGCGCTCGTGGATATAAATATATGGCAATTACCGACCATTCACAATACTTAAAAGTGGCGAATGGTTTAACGAAAGAACGTCTTCGTGAGCAAGGAAAAGAAATTGAACGCATTAATGAAAAGTATCCGGATATCACCATTTTACGTGGTATTGAAATGGACATTTTACCGGATGCAACGCTTGATTTTGATGATGAAGTATTAGCGGAGCTTGATTATGTCATTGGTGCGATTCATTCTAGTTTCTCACAAGATCGTGAAACAATTATGAAGCGCCTTCGCACGGCAATTGAAAATCATCATGTGACAATGATTGCGCATCCAACGGGCCGCTTAATTGGTCGACGCGAAGGATATGATGTCGATACAGATTTATTAATTGAGCTTGCGAAAGAAACAAATACTGTACTTGAATTAAATGCAAATCCAAATCGTTTAGATTTAAGTGCGAAACTGTTAAAACAAGCGCAAGATGCAGGTGTGAAAATCGCGATTAACACAGATGCCCATACGCTTGAAATGCTAGAGGATATGGAAATTGGTGTTGCTGCAGCGCGAAAAGGTTGGATTCAAAAAGATACAGTTATTAACACATGGGATATTGAACGTTTATTAGATTATATTAAGCGTAATAAGTAACACAAGGGGGACAAGCAACTATGTTAGAACGAACGTTGCGGGTATTAGAATATGACAAAATAAAAGAACAATTGCTTGAGCACGTTGCTTCTTCACTTGGCCGCGATAAAGTGAAAGGGCTTATGCCGAGCACGAATTATGAAGAAGTTGTAGAACTTCAAGAAACAACAGATGAAGCAGCGAAAGTGATCCGTTTAAAAGGACATGTGCCGCTTGGCGGGATTTTTGATATTCGTCCAAATGTAAAACGTGCGAAAATTGGCAGTATGCTAAGTCCGCATGAACTGCTCGACATTGCTAGTACGATGTATGGAAGCCGTCAAATAAAACGATTTATTGAAGATATGGTTGAAAACGGCGTTGAACTGCCGATTTTAGACACGTATGTAGCACGCATTATATCTTTATATGATTTAGAAAAGAAAATTACAAATTGCATTAGTGATGGCGGAGAAGTAGTTGATAGTGCAAGTGAAAAACTACGCGGTATTCGTCAGCAAATTCGTACAGCGGAAAGCCGAATTCGTGAGAAACTTGAAAATATGACGCGTTCTTCTAACGCACAGAAGATGTTATCAGATGCAATTGTAACGATTCGTAACGATCGCTATGTAATTCCTGTGAAACAAGAATATCGCGGTGTATACGGTGGTATCGTTCATGATCAGTCTGCTTCAGGACAAACGTTATTTATCGAGCCGCAAGTCATTGTTGAATTGAATAACACACTGCAAGAAGCACGGGTAAAAGAAAAACAAGAAGTAGAACACATTTTAATGATGTTAACAGAAGAAGTCGCTGCCGAGGCTGATATTATTTTAGAGAACGTTGATGTTGTGGCAGAGCTAGATTTCATTTTCGCAAAAGCTTTCTATGCGAAACGATTAAAAGCAACGAAACCAATTTTGAACAATGAACGTTATATGAATTTACGCCAAGCCCGTCATCCGCTTATTGATCCTAAAGTCGTTGTGCCAAACGATATTGTGCTTGGAAAAGACTTTACAACAATCGTTATTACAGGACCAAATACAGGTGGTAAAACTGTTACATTAAAAACGGTAGGGATTTGTATATTGATGGCGCAGTCCGGTCTGCAAATTCCTGTTCTTGATGAATCGGAAATTTGTGTGTTTAAACATGTTTTTGCCGACATCGGTGATGAGCAATCTATTGAACAAAGTTTAAGTACATTCTCATCTCACATGGTAAACATTGTTGATATTTTAGAGCAAGCTGATTTTGAAAGCTTAGTACTGTTTGATGAATTAGGAGCAGGAACAGATCCGCAAGAAGGAGCTGCGCTTGCAATTTCAATTTTAGATGAAGTGTATAACCGCGGTGCGCGCGTTGTCGCAACGACGCACTATCCAGAGCTAAAAGCATACGGATATAATCGTGAACAAGTGATTAACGCAAGTGTTGAGTTTGATGTAAATACATTAAGCCCAACTTACAAATTGTTAATTGGTGTACCAGGACGAAGTAACGCTTTTGAAATTTCAAAACGCCTTGGTTTATCTGACCGCGTAATTGACCGTGCTCGTGGTCATATTAGTACAGAATCAAATAAAGTAGAAAATATGATTGCTAAGCTGGAAGAAAGCCAAAAGAATGCTGAGCGTGAATGGAATGAAGCAGAAGAGCTTCGTAAGCAATCTGATAAGCTTCATAAAGAATTGCAGCGTCAAATTATTGAATTTAACGAAGAACGTGATGAAAGATTATTAAAAGCACAAAAAGAAGGCGAAGAAAAAGTTGAAGCTGCGAAGAAAGAAGCAGAAGAAATTATTCGTGAACTGCGTCAATTGCGAAAAGCAAAGCTTGCTGATATTAAAGATCACGAGCTAATTGAGGCAAAAAGCCGTTTAGCAGGAGCAGCACCGGAGCTTGTGAAAAAACAAAAGACAAAAGTGAAAAACACAGCGCCAAAACAAGTGTTGCAGCCAGGCGATGAAGTAAAAGTATTAACGTTTGGTCAAAAAGGTCAGCTTCTTAAAAAAGTAAGTGACAATGAATGGAACGTCCAAATTGGAATTTTGAAAATGAAAGTAAAAGAGTCCGATATGGAATATATTAACACGCCAGCTCCTGTTGAGAAAAAAGCAGTGACAGCGGTAAAAGGTAGAGACTATCATGTTTCTTTAGAACTTGACCTTCGCGGTGAGCGCTTTGAAGATGCGATGGCACGTGTTGAAAAATATTTAGATGATGCACAGCTCGCAAGCTATCCACGCGTTTCGATTATTCATGGAAAAGGAACAGGAGCACTGCGCCAAGGTGTACAAGATTACTTGAAAAACCATCGCGGCGTGAAAAGCTTCCGATATGGTGATATGGGCGAGGGAGGCCTTGGTGTTACTGTTGTAGAATTGAAGTAGGAAAACAAGCAAAGGGGAAACGGCTATGTTTATGGACAAACTTGCAAAAGTATTGTTAGCTTGTTGTGGAACGTTCTTTATTATTGGGGTTATATATTTGCTGTTTTTTGCGAAATAAGGGAGAGAACACCGTTTTTGGTGTTCTTTTTCATTGCCTGTTTTCTAGGTATTAGAGTATGGGCATGAGTAGAAGTTGTTATGTATAATAGAAGATGTTATACAGGAATAGAAGGTGACGTTATGATTAAAACGAAAAAACTGTTAGAGGAAGCAACTAATTTTATTACAGATTGCTACAATGAACTAGAAAAATCTCATGAAATACAAGATAGATTATCACAAATTGAAGCTGAAATACAGAACACAGGAACGTATGAACATACTTTTGAGGAGCTTGTTCACGGGGCACGAATGGCGTGGAGAAATAGTAACCGCTGCATCGGTCGTCTCTTTTGGAATAAGCTGCATGTATTAGATGCACGCGATGTAAATGATGCAGAAGGTATATATGAGGCATTGCTTCATCATATTCAATATGCTACAAATGACGGGAAAATCCTACCTACAATTACTATTTTTAAACAATATCAAGGTGAGCATAATCAAATTCAGATTTATAATCACCAATTGATTCGCTACGCTGGATATGAAACAGAAAACGGAGTTATCGGTGACTCTCATTCACTGTCATTTTCAGCGTTTTGTAAGAGCCTTGGTTGGCAAGGGCAGGGGACACATTTTGATGTGTTGCCGCTTGTATTCTCGATTGATGGAAATGAACCAGTGTATATGCCAATTCCAAAAGAATATGTAAAAGAAGTGCCGTTAGAACATCCGGAGTATCCATTCTCCTCATTGGAAGCAAAGTGGTACGGGGTTCCGATGATCTCGGATATGCGTTTAGAAATTGGCGGTATTTCTTACACAGCCGCACCCTTTAACGGCTGGTATATGGGAACAGAAATAGGTGCTCGCAATTTAGCTGATCAAGATCGTTATAACCTTCTTCCCGCTGTTGCTGAGATGATGGGATTAGATACGTCAAGAAATAGTACACTCTGGAAAGATAAAGCATTAATAGAATTAAATGTAGCTGTTTTATATTCTTTCAAAAAACAAGGAGTAACTATTGTAGATCACCATACGGCGGCTCAGCAGTTTAGTCAATTTGAGAAACAAGAAGCAGCGTGCGGCCGTCTTGTAACAGGGAACTGGGTATGGTTAATTCCGCCTGTATCTCCTGCAGCAACGCATATTTATCATAAGCCTTATCCAAATCAAATACTTACACCTAATTTTTTTCATAAAAAGGGTAAGAACTTGTAAAGATTTGAGCTTGCTGTGTGGATAAAGTGAAACTTCCATCAGTGTGAGTTTCACTATCCACGAATAGCGGGATAAAAGAATAACGTGGTATAGTTAGAAGGGACTGTTTATGGGGGATACTTATATAAACAGCCCTATTTCATTTTGTGAATATATGTGCTTCTAATATAGAGTGGTTTCATACATAAGATAAGTTGTGATTAAGCTTCTGACTTCGTATAAGCCTTTCTGAATAGCTAGAAAGCATTGGAATTGAAAGGTAGGATATGTGATGAAAACAGAAGTTATTTTAAAAGTTAAGACGAAATACGTAAATGAATTAAAAAGTGGTTATCCACTTATTTCGAAAGAAGCGATTATCAATTTACATGATGTAAATGCAGAAGGTACAATCGTAAAGCTTGTGGACGAAAAAAAAAATTTTATCGGTAAAGGATATTACGGGAAGCAAAATAAAGGATATGGATGGATTCTAACAAGAAAAGAACAAGAACAAATCGACCAATCCTTCTTTGAAAAGAAGATTAAATCCGCTTTAAGTAAACGAAAAAACTTCTATGAAGCTTCAGATACAACAGCATTTCGCGTGTTCAATGGTGAAGGCGATGGAATCGGCGGCTTAATTATTGATTATTATAATGGGTATTACGTAATTAGCTGGTATAGCGAGGGAATTTATCAATTTAGTAAAGAGATTATCGAGTCATTGCAAAATGTTACAGAATTTAAAGCGATCTATCAGAAGAAGCGCTTTGATACAAAGGGGCAGTATATTGAAGAAGACGATTTCGTAGCAGGAGAACGCGGAGAGTTTCCGATTATTGTCAAAGAGAATGGTGTAAACTTTGCGGTGTATTTAAACGACGGGGCAATGGTCGGGGTGTTTTTAGATCAACGTAATGTAAGAAAGCAAATTCGTGACAAGTATGCAGACGGTAAAACAGTCTTGAATATGTTCTCCTATACAGGTGCGTTTTCTGTCTTTGCAGCACTAGGTGGAGCGGCAAAAACGACAAGTGTTGACCTTGCGAACCGCAGCTTAAGTAAAACAATTGAACAATTTAGCGTGAACGGTGTTGATTACGAAGCGCAAGATATTATTGTAGAAGATGTATTTCACTATTTCAAATATGCAGTAAAGAAAGCACTGAAATTTGATATGGTGATTCTAGATCCGCCAAGCTTTGCACGTTCAAAAAAATATACATTTAGTGCTGCGAAAGATTATAAAAATTTATTAAAAGAAGCAATTGCGATTACAGAAAATAACGGTATTATCGTAGCTTCTACAAACTGCAGTGCCTTCGGTATGAAAAAGTTTAAAGGTTTTATTGATACAGCATTTAAAGAGATGGATGGCAAGTATAAAGTATTAGAAGAACATTCATTACCAGAGGACTTCCGTACAATTTCACAGTTTCCAGAAGGGGATTACTTAAAAGTTGTATTCATCAAAAAAATCAAAGGCTAAATGTACAATATATCGACTATTCAACGAAAAGGAGCTCATTATTCAATAATGAGCTCCTTTTCTTATGAAATAATATTTTTTACACGACCAACTTGTCCATCTTGAAGGCGGACTTTAATACCGTGTGGATGTGAAGGAGAATTTGTTAAAATATCCTTCACAATACCTCTAGTTAGTTTCCCCGTACGCTGATCTTGCTTTAATACAATATCAACCTCAAGCCCAGGTGAAATATTTGTTCGCTTCTGTCCGTTCATTTATACACCTGTGCGTCTGCGTTGATTGTTTGGCTTCTTCGTTTGTTGATTTTGCAATTTCTTTGTTGCTTGACTTTGATTTTTAGCATTTGATCCATTTGCATTTCCTTGCTGTTTCTTCGCAAGTTGCTCACGCATTAAATCCGCTAGGCTTACTTTTTTATTTTCTGACATATTAAATCTCCTTTTATATACAGTGAATTGTAAACATTCATAGTGAACTCCATCATATCATTGTTGAGGGAAGAAATGAAGCTGGATTATGGAGAAATAAGAAGCTTGGGATATGAGAGTGGAAAAGTTGTCGTAAAGGACTTCTTTTGGAAATGCGTTAAAACGAATCGATAGTTCATGTATCGATTTACTTAACAAAAAGCCCCTCCAGTGTATGAACTGAAGGGGCTTTTACTCATATTTCCTAAATTGTGGATGATATAATAATCTGTTCTCTTATGGAGTGATAAAACTAAGCGGAGCGTAAGGATAATTTGGGAGAAGATGTGAAATGGCAGGAGTAGGTAAAAATTGATGATGCAAGATTGTATTTCCATCTTGCGGAATACCCGCAGTATTGACTCCAAATGTGTTCGTGATGATACATTTGGCAGGTCCATATTGAGGAGTCACAAGTACTTCGTAGCAAGTATTTGGTTGCTGAAAAGGATTTGGGAGAAATGCGTGAATCACGAGAAGATTGCGAGGAGGAATTGTAAATGTAAGCGGTGTGAGAATCGGTTGAACGTTGTCAGGCGGAACGATGTTGCTTTGCTGAGGTTGAATCGCTTGTGCGGTGTTTAAAGGTGGATTGACGACTTGCCCACAAAAAAATACAAACTTGGCTACCTCGGCTGGATTACACATATTTTGCCAATCTAACACGGATACGGTGACGGTTTGGGGCATGTTGTAATGCTCATTTGAAAGCGTGACGATCACGATCTCGGTATTGGGGTTTCTACATATAGATCCTGTCGTAAATACAGCGGATTCTCCTGGACATTTTGGAGCCGGGCACCAATAAGAATTAAAGTGTTTGTCTGACAAGAATAATAAAACTCCTTTCTTTTAAAATATAATTCAATTATATGGAATTGTATCGCTTTTGCTTGTATACTTGTCCGACGGATAAACTTATTGAATATTTCGTTTTTTTTGTAAATAAAAGCCGTTTGAATGTAATTGTATTTATATATGAGGAATTAAAGTGAGGAACTATGCTACATGCTAGTCGGGATAAAGTGAAACTTTAATCAGTGGGGGGTTTCTTCATCCCCACTGATTATTAGTTGAAGCAATCGGGCTTTTACGGGCAGTTTATCTCCCTCCTAACTTCTTTGCTTTCACCGAATTTTGAGGTGGGAGTATTACTGCCCGTTAATGCGGGATAAAAGAATGGTAGGAACATGGTTATATTTATCGGGAAATGGGCAAGGAAACCCCACCTTCAAAACATGCAAGACATAGCCAAGTTTAAGGTGGGGCTGAATTGCTGTCGTGCTCATAAAAAATATTTTCTCATCAATGCGAACTTATGTTCTTTTTAGGTGTTTTGTAGTATCATAAAAGAAAGAAGGAGGTGAAATTGATGACGAAAGAAAAAGAATATGTAACCTACCAAATTTCGATTAAGAAAGGTCATAAGTTATACCCTTACTTCCTAGAAATGTGTCAAAATGCAAAAAATCTCTATAACACAACAAACTTTTACATTCGCCAAGTATATACGGCCTTACGTGCTGAGAAACCATCACAGCCACTTCAACAAGAAGTTCTTCATACATTACAAGCGTATATTGGAATTATGAATGAAAATCAACTTCGTACGTATCAAAAAAACTTACAAAAGCAGAAAGAAAAGCCAGCAGAAGAACGGAAAGAAATCAAGTGTAATTTGTTTACTCTACCGACAAAAGAAAAATCATTCCTATCCTATAACTTCCTGGATTGTTTGTTTAAAACAATGAGGCAACAAGATTATATAAACCTGCCATCACAAGTGAATCAAGCAGTTATGAGAAAGCTTTTCAAAAACTGGGATTCATTTTTTGAGTCCATAAAAAAATACAAAAAACATCCTTCCACTTTTACTGGTAAACCTCGTATTCCAAACTACATCAAATTATCTATGAGAGAAGTTGTATTCACGAATCAAGTATGTAAACTCCAAGGTAAGTATATCCGTTTTCCCAAAACAAGTATCAAACTAAATATCGGTAAATTGTTCGGAGAGATCGAAAATCTAAAAGAAGTACGTGTTTCTCCTGCTTACGGGAAATTTAAGGTAGAAATTGTAACACAACAGTCTGAGCCGCCACCTAAGCACATTGATAACAACTGTTATATGAGTATTGATTTAGGAGTCAATAACATTGCAACCATCGCAACGAATACCGGGGCTACTCCTGTGTTAGTAAAGGGCAATGTGATTAAAAGTATCAATCAATACTACAACAAACAAAAGGCGCATTTACTGGGCATTCTTCGTCATGGAAAAGAACCCAAAGAAGGACCACATACATCCAAGCGTTTAGAGAGGCTTCATGAAAAACGGTTTCTAAAAATAAAAGATCTCTTTCACAAAATGAGTTACCATATTGTTCAGTTTGCGATTCAACACGAGATTTCAACGATTATGATTGGGAAAAATACATCATGGAAACAAAACAGTGATATGGGGAAACAACAGAATCAATCCTTCTGCCATATCCCGCATAATCTACTCATTGAAATGATCCACTACAAGGCGAAAAGGCAAGGCATAATGGTACAAGTTGTGGAAGAGTCGTATACAAGCAAAGCATCCTTTCTAGACAATGATGCGATTCCTACTTACGATGAGGAAGACATCCCTGTATTCAGTGGAAAACGTATCAAACGTGGCTTGTATCGTACGAAAGAGAACAAATTACTGAATGCTGATGTGAATGGTGCCTATAACATCTTAAAAAAAGTAGTTCCAAAGGCATTTGCCGATGGAATAGAGGGGTTGTGCCATCAGGCAGCTGTGTCAACTCCGCTTGTGTTAAGCATCTCTTGAAGATGATACACAAGAAACCCCCACTTCAAGATCCGAAGGAGATAAGTGGCGGGAGTTTTCATTTACCAAATTCAACCATCGTATTACAATATAATTATAAATTTTCAAGAAAACGGGTGATGGTGTGCAACATAAAATTTTATTGGTAGAAGACGATATATCGATTCAAGAAATGGTCAATGGGTATTTAACAAAAGAGGGGTTTGTTGTAGCGGTAGCCTCGGACGGAGAGGAAGGAATAGCGAAGTTTTTAGAAGATCAGTTTGATTTAGTTATTCTTGATATTATGATGCCTAAAATAGATGGCTTAGAAGTGATGAATATGATTCGAAAAAAGAGTTCTGTACCAATTTTAATTATGTCAGCAAAAGACACGGATGTTGATAAAGCATTAGGGCTTGGACTTGGCGCAGATGATTATATTTGTAAGCCGTTTTCTATGATTGAATTGTCTGCACGGGTGAAGGCAGGTATTCGTCGTTCGACGAAATATTCCGCTCCGCAAAAGAGAGAAGATGAAATGATTGTAATAGGTGATTTGAAAATTGATACGACGAATTTTACTATTCAGAAAAACAACAAAGATATTAAACTTACTTCTAAAGAATTTGAGCTTTTAAAGCTATTTGCGACAAATCGAAATCGTGTGTTTACAAAGGCGCAAATTTATAACTTGATTTGGAATGAAGAATATTACGGTGATGAGAATGTCATTAATGTTCATATGAGAAGGCTGCGAGAGAAAATTGAGGACGATCCATCTCAGCCGCAGTACATTAAGACACTATGGGGCATCGGTTATAAGCTGGAAGTGATATAGAATGGTTTTATTTTTAACGGCTATTATTTTTATATTAATTGGTGTTATTTATTTTCAATATCGCACGGGGAAAAATCGAAGTGCGAATTTACGTTATACATATGAAAAGTTGCAGGCTATTGTAGAGAAGCAAACGAGTGAAAATTTATTAGTAGTAACAGATGATAAAGAATTGAAATCATTATTAGTGGCAATTAATGATTTGCTAGATGAAAAGAAAAAAACAATTGCGAAACATTCGAAACTAGAAATATCGATGAGGAAAATGCTTTCCAACATATCACATGATTTAAAGACGCCGCTTACTGTGATTCTCGGTTATGTTGAAATTTTAAATGTAGATGAAACGATAGGCGAAGAAGAGAGAAAGATATTACTAGAAAAAATTCATATGAAAACGTTAGAAGTGTTAGATCTTATTCATAAGTTTTTCGATCTAGCAAAACTAGAATCCGGCGATAAAGATATTGCAATGACGCGGATTCATATGAATGAAATTTGTCAGGAACATATGTTATCGTTTTATGATTTATTAACAACACAAGGATTTGATGTTCATATTGATATACCAGAAATGCCAATATATGCGCACGGAAATACAGAAGTCATCGGAAGGATTATGAATAACTTAATTTCAAACGCAATTGCTTATGGGGGAGACGGAAAAATATTAGGGATTACACTACGAAATGATGATAAGTTTGTGTATGTGGACATATGGGATAAAGGAAAAGGAATTTCTGAATCTCACATCGATAAAGTATTTGAACGTATGTACACATTGGAAGATTCACGAAATCGTTTGTATCAAGGCAGCGGACTGGGGCTGACGATTACGAAGCGCCTTGTAGAAGCATTAGGGGGAGAAATCCATCTGTCTAGTACGCCATATGAGAAAACAGTGTTTACGGTTATGTTAAGAAGAATCAACTTTTAGCTTGTAGAAAGAGCAATTCTACAAGCTTTTTTCAACTTAAGAAATTTGTAAGAATGTAGTAAGAAAAAAGAGAACTTCGTTGCTTACAATGCAAATATAGAGCAAGTGCGAAAGGGGAATGAAAATGACATATGTATTGAAAACGAATCAATTAACGAAAGTGTTTCATGGCAAAGAAGTTATTTCTAATGTAAATATGCATGTGAAACAAGGTGAAATATATGGATTCTTAGGACCAAACGGTGCTGGTAAAACAACAATTATGAAAATGATAACGAATTTAATTAAACCAACAAGCGGTGAAATTGAGATTTTCGGTGAGAAATTAACAGATACATCATATGAAGTGTTAAAGCGAATGGGAACGATTATTGAATACCCAATCTTTTATGAAAAACTAACAGCGAGAGAGAATTTGTATTTACATTGTGAGTACATGGGCTATTATGACAAGAAAGCAATTGATCAAGCGTTAGACCTTGTAAACTTACACAATGTAGACGACAAGAAGGTAAAAGACTTTTCACTTGGGATGAAACAGCGGCTAGGAATTGCAAGAGCGATTACAACAAAACCAGAGCTGTTAATTTTAGATGAACCAATTAACGGTTTAGATCCAATCGGCATTAAAGAATTACGAGAATTATTTAAAATGCTTTGTAAAGAATATGGGATTACTCTATTAGTTTCCAGCCACATTTTAGCGGAAATGGAGCAAATGGCAGATACAATTGGTGTCATTCAAAGTGGGAAGCTAATAAAAGAAGTTTCGATGAAAAGTATTAACGGTAAACAAACAGAGTATATTGAGGTTACGGTTCAGGATGTAAAACAAGCAGCCTATGTTTTAGAGAATAAACTACGCCTTACAAACTTTAAAGTAATGAATGAAAATACGATTCGAATTTATGAAGCAAGAATAGCACAGCAAGAGATTTCAAAAACGCTCATTATGAATGATATCGTAATTGAAGGAATTAATAAGAAGCATAGCTCACTGGAAGATTATTTCTTAAACCTTATGAACGGAGGCGGCATCCATGCTTAATTTGATGAGATTAGAACTGATAAAATTTAAAGTTGGTTCTTCGATCAGAGGGGCATTCATTGCGGCGTTTATAATTTTTGGTTTTCTTCTACTAATTGGATATGCTTCAAAATCAGAAGGAGACATTGCTTTTTCAAATTACAATGAATTATTTTCTGTCATAGATACTTTGGTACGTGCAACGTTTATTATTTTTGGAGCGAGTTTACTAGCAAAAATAATTGTTCAAGAATTTACAGATAAGACGATAACATTGCTATTCATGTATCCAGTCAATCGACAAAAACTTATTATCGCCAAATTACTCATTGTGATTGTATTTACTTTTTTCTCAATGATTATTTCGGAAATGATTGTGTTTAGTTTGTTTTATGTTGCTAATGCTTATAATCCAGTGCTTTCGGAAGCATTAACATTACCGATTGTTACACATAATGCAGCGAAATTAGTAATGAATGCAATCGCAGCAACGGGCATGAGCTTAATCCCGCTTTTCTTTGGAATGAGAAAGTATTCCGTTCGTACGACTATTATATCTTCTATTATAATCGTGTCTCTCGTATGCTCGAATAATGGTGGAACTTCATTAAGTGATATTATTATCATTCCAATTATATTAGCTTGTATTGGAGTAGTGATTGCTTATATGACAGTGCGAAAAGTTGAGCAGGCGGACTTATTTAAATAAGCAAAGTAGATGAACTAGGAGGAGAGACCATTATGCTACACCTCATGAAGCTAGAAATGAAAAAGTTTAAATTTGGTTGGTATGTAAAAGGAGCATTAATTGCCAACATCATTATTACGGCCTTATTCATTTCCATAAACTATATCCAGGAAATAGAAAATGATGTAATTATGACGAATTCTGAGGAGGCTTTTTTATTGATAGGAGCAATGGTACGGGCAACATTTATTGTCTTTGCAGCAGTATTACTTGCGCAATTAGTTATTGAAGAATATAAAAATAAGACAATAATGCTCATGTTCTCTTATCCGATCAAGCGGAAGAAAATCATTGCTAGTAAATTAGCTATTATTGCTATACTGACATTTATAACAATTTGGTTATCTAATATAGTTATTACAGGTGCTGTCTTTCTTTTACAAGGATACTTCTCGTTTATATCATACTCTATAACATTTACTGAATGGATGCAGCAAGCTATCAATATGATTCCATTTGCAATCGCTGCGGCAGGTACAAGTCTAATCCCACTATATTTCGGGATGCGTAAGTATTCTGTTCCTACCACAATTGTATCATCATTTCTTGTCGTTTCATTCGCTTGTTCTTATAATCCAGCGTTCTCAATAGTCACCACTATTCCCATTCAGTTCGTCCTTGCAGCTGTTGGAATTATAATTGCCTACTTAGCAATTCGGGACATTGAGAAAGAGGATGCGATTTAGTTTTTCAGATAGTATTGCAAAGTGTAGTAAAAAGACAAGATTTTTATCAATCTTGTCTTTTTATCATTGAAATTGGATTTGTATGACTCTAATTCTAATAGGAATTTTTAGCTTGTAGAAAGAGCAATTCTATAAGCCTTTTTAACTTAAGAAATTCGTAAGAAAAAAGAGAATTTCATTTCTTATTATATAAATATAAAGCGGGAGCGAAAGGGGATTAAAATACGAAGTGTTGTTTTGATAGGAATGGCACTAGTATTCAGCATAATAAAAGTTAATTAGGGAGGAACGATTATGGATTTACTGGTACTTAATCTAGTAGGTGGGCTTATAGCACTTTTAATAGGGGTAATCTTATATTACAGAAATCCAGAGCAGAAGTTTTTTTTACTTTTCATGGTGATAGGGATAGTAACCGTAATGATAAATGGAGTTAGAATGCTTTTAATATAGTGATGATTTATTTTTATCCCGCATTAACGGGCAGTAAGACCCCCACTGACGGAAGTTTCACTTTATAACACAGAACGATTTCAAGAAAAACCAAATCACCTGAGTCCGATAGAATATCGAACTCAGGTGATGAAAAAGTGCGTAACCATATAGGTCTTTTCTTTACTGTCTACTTGATAGGGGCATACTCATTATCAATCTTGTCTTTTTATTATTCAAACTGGATTTGTATGACTCTAATTTTAATAGGAATTAATTCTTTATTTTTATAAACTGTAACAAATCTTCAAAAGCTGCTTGTTGATCACGCCATAGTTCAGGCAAGTTATTTAAGGGGAAAAATTTTAGCTGTAAGCTTTCTTCGTTATGAGTATGTAATGTTCCGTGAAAATCTCTACAAATATAAGCTAACTTCACTAAGGCAACTTGATCGCCGTTAGATAGTGTTCTTTCGTAATCTTTTCCAGAATACACATTAAAGAATTCAAGTTTACCCAATTTTAAACCAGTTTCTTCTAACACTTCTCTCCTTACTGTATCTTCAACTGTCTCCCCCATTTCCATAAATCCGCCAGGCTGTCCCCACTTTCCGTTATCGGATCGTAATTGTAGAAGCACTTCATTTTTTTCATTAAATACAAAACAACCTGCGGCCACCATAATTACTTTTTCATGTCCAACCATATTTCTTAAATAACTTATATAATCCATACGTTTCAGCTCCAATATTCATTTACATCCATTATAAATAATTCCAGAGAAATTTGTTTTGTTCTTATAGAATAAAAATAAGGTTCCTCAAAAAAGAGGAACCTTATTTTTATTTAGTAAGCAAATATTACATTTGCGGCGCTGTCATTCCAGCTAGAGCCCATTCTTCTTTTGCAGGGCCGTAAATACCAGGAACCTTTAATCCAGCTTGACGCATGAGTACCGTCATTTGCCCACGATGATGGTTTTGATGGTTGATAACAGTCATTATAAATATTGAATTTGGCATTGGTTTTCCAAAGAAATCATTTATCGTTGCTAAATCTTTATCTGTCCATT
Source organism: Bacillus sp. AFS018417 (assembly GCF_002560985.1). Taxonomy (NCBI): domain Bacteria; kingdom Bacillati; phylum Bacillota; class Bacilli; order Caryophanales; family Bacillaceae; genus Bacillus; species Bacillus sp. AFS018417. The sequence goes on along the minus strand of NZ_NTTM01000002.1, from coordinate 93,496 downwards.
GTGTTTGTAATGCTTCAGTAAATGCCTTATTCATTTGACGATAGCTATCTGCGATATACTTAGCTGACGTTGGTACAGGATAATCCTTTGTTTCTCCTTCAAACTTTAATCCTGTACGGGATGTAATGACAGGAATAGCAGTGACAATATGCCATGCAATGCGCCCTAACGTCCAGTTTTCCGGCGTGATTGCTTGTTTTAACGATTCATCAGTAAGAGCATCTAATACCTTTTGTGTTGACTCCGCTTCGTATTTCCATGATGTTAAAAAGCCTTCAATTGTTTGGAACATAGAAAAAACCTCCTATGATTGGATTCAAATGGTAAATTCGTGAAAGTTTTATAGTTTCCTTCTAGTATGAAGAAAAATAAAGGAGTTGCATTGTTACTAGATTACTATGTCAATCCTTTCTCGCAACATTATAACAGTAAAAAAGAATAACTCAGAACATTTTGCCTCGTATAGCTGTAAGATTTTATATGTGTAGAGTTTAATGGTAAGGAGGGAGCTGGAGTTCTGAGTATATCGTTGCGGGAATTGTGGCATTTTGTATAGGAGTATGGAAAAGGCAAGTTGTGTTTTCCGTTATTAACGGGAGTGATTACACTTGTTTGTTGGAGAGTGCTTGTAGGATGGTAATAGTTATAAAATAGTCTGAATATTATGATTGTAACGAAATAATCCCTATACTATAATGAAAATAGTCAACATGAATACACATTCAGTTTCACTTGTGTTAGAGCAAGATGGGCTAGTAGTACGAGAGAATCATATTTTTGTAACTTAAAGAAGGGGGAGTTTTAAAATGGAAAGGCCCTGGCTAAAAAGTTATCCAAAGGAAATTCCGCATACAATTTCCTACGATATGCAGCCTCTTCATGTGTATTTACAGCAAACAGCTTCACAATATCCAGATAAGAAAGCGCTTCATTTTCTTGGGAAAGATATTACATTCTCAGAACTAAATCGTAAAGTTAGGCAATTCGCCAACTATCTTCGCAAACTGGGGATAGAAAAAGGGGATCGAGTTGCCATTATGCTGCCAAACTGCCCGCAAGGTGTTATCGGTTATTATGGAACACTATTAGCTGGCGGTATTGTTGTGCAAACGAATCCGCTTTATACAGAAAGAGAGCTTGAATATCAGCTTCATGATTCAGGAGCGAAAGTCATTCTTTGCCTCGATTTAGTGTTTCCGAAAGTCAGCAATGTGCAGTCCTCAACTAATATTGAGCATGTCATCGTAACACGCATCGCAGATTTTTTACCATTTCCGAAAAATTTATTATATCCATTTGTGCAAAAGAAACAAACGAACCTTGTGGTGAATGTAAGAGAAAGTGAAAATATCCACGTTTGGAGGTCCATTGAACGTGCAGGGGATGAAGCGGTAGACGTTTCGTGTGATCCCGAGGAAGATATAGCACTTCTGCAATATACAGGCGGGACGACAGGATTTCCAAAGGGTGTAATGCTTACCCATAAAAATCTTGTATCCAATACAATTATGGGCATGCATTGGCTGTATAATTGCAGAAAAGGAGAAGAAGTTATTCTTGGTGTACTTCCATTTTTTCATGTATATGGTATGACGGCAGTAATGAATTTATCAATTATGCAAGCGTATAAGATGGTGCTCGTTCCGAAATTTGATATTAAAATGATGCTAGAGGCGATTAAAAAACATCGTGTGACGTTATTTCCTGGAGCCCCGACCATGTATATTGCTCTATTAAACTATCCTGAGCTTCATAAATATGATATTTCTTCCATTAGCGCATGTATTAGTGGTTCCGCCCCGCTTCCGGTTGAAGTGCAAGAACAATTTGAAAGTGTAACGGGAGGAAAGCTTGTAGAAGGATATGGCTTAACGGAATCATCCCCGGTTACACATGGTAACTTTTTATGGGCAAGACGGGTGCCGGGAAGTATAGGGGTGCCGTGGCCTGATACGGATGCGCGCATTATTTCGTTAGAGACAGGTGAAGCATTGCCAATAGGAGAGGTTGGAGAAATTGTTGTGAAGGGTCCGCAAGTGATGAAGGGGTATTGGAATAAACCAGAGGAAACAGCAGCAGTTTTGCAAGATGACTGGCTTTATACGGGTGATGTTGGATATATGGACGAAAACGGCTTTTTTTATGTGAAAGATCGTAAGAAAGATATGATTGTTGCCAGTGGATTTAACGTATATCCACGCGAAGTAGAAGAAGTATTGTATGAGCACGAAAAAGTGCAAGAGGTTGTCGTTCTTGGTGTGCCTGATCCGTACCGCGGTGAAACAGTGAAGGCTTTCGTTGTTATTAAAGATGGTGCAACATGTTCAGAAGAAGAATTAAATGAGTTTGCTCGTAAATATTTAGCAGCGTATAAAGTTCCTAAAATATATGAGTTTCGGAAAGATTTGCCGAAAACAACTGTTGGGAAAATTTTACGTCGTGTGCTTGTTGAAGAAGAGCTGCGAAAACAAGAAGATGAGCAGACGGGCTAAACGCCCTTTCTTTTTTGGATGAGTAGTATTGACAATATTTTAAATAATCAGTATTATTGAAATGTGAATGAATCATCATTCAGTCATCTTCTTGAAGGGGATAGTACTGTGAAAAAGAATCGACCAAAATATAACCAAATTATTGATGCAGCGGTGATTGTCATCGCAGAAAATGGATATCATCAAGCGCAAGTTTCCAAAATTGCAAAGCAAGCTGGTGTTGCTGATGGAACTATTTATTTATATTTCAAAAATAAAGAAGATATATTGATATCTCTATTTCAGGAGAAGATGGGAGAATTTATTGAAACAATTCGGCAAAAAACAGCAGGAATTGAAAGCGCTGTAGAGAAGTTATTTATGTTGGTAGAAACGCACTTCTCTTTACTGTCGAAAAATGATCCTCTTGCTATCGTTACGCAACTAGAACTTCGCCAATCCAACCAAGAATTACGCCTCAAAATTAATGAAGTGCTGAAAGGGTATTTGCAAGTCATGGATGAAATTTTAGAAACCGGCATACAACAGGGAGAATTTCGCACGGATCTAAATGTACGCGTGGCAAGACAAATGATTTTCGGAACAGTAGATGAAGTTGTAACCAACTGGGTAATGAGCGATCATAAATATGATTTGGTCGCAATTTCAAAAACGGTGCATGAGCTATTAGTAGCAGCTTGTGGTTACCGCAATTAATGGGGAGGGAGTACATTTGAATTTCCTATCTTTAACGGTGGAAGATTACGTAGCAATTGTAAAGATCAATCATCCGCCGGCAAATGCGATGTCTTCACAAGTCATTAGTGAAGTTGGTGAACTTCTTGATGTAGTGGAAACGGACGAAAATGTGCGCGTTGTACTTGTTCATGGAGAAGGTCGCTTTTTTTCAGCGGGAGCGGATATTAAAGAATTCACTTCTGTTGAAGAAGCAAAAGAGGCGACGACATTATCACAACATGGGCAAGTCATTTTTGAACGTGTTGAAAAGTTTTCAAAGCCAATTATTGCGGCTATTCACGGTGCAGCGCTTGGCGGCGGATTAGAATTTGCAATGTCTTGCCATATGCGTTTTGTAAGTGAAACTGCAAAAATCGGTTTGCCGGAGCTAACGCTAGGATTAATCCCGGGTTTTGCGGGGACGCAGCGCTTACCGCGTTATGTGGGGAAAGCAAAAGCGTGTGAAATGATGCTAACAAGCGATCCGGTTTCAGGTGTGGAAGCAGTTGAATATGGACTTGCAAACCGAGCATTCCCTGAAGAAGCATTGCTGGAAGAGACGCTAAAACTAGCGAAAAAGATTGCAGGAAAAAGCTCAGCATCTACTCGCGCTGTGTTAGAGTTATTACAAACAACAAAATCTTCTTCTTATTATGAAGGAGTGCAACGCGAGGCACAGTTATTTGGTGAAGTGTTTACAAGTGGAGATGGGAGAGAAGGCGTTGCTGCTTTCTTAGAAAAACGTAAACCTTCTTTTAGTGGTAGGTAGTTCTATATTTTTTTAACATAAATTAGCAGAATATTATAATTAACAAAATTTTTATAAAAAAACAAGGGGGTAAATAGAATGAACATCTACGTACTCATGAAACGAACATTTGATACTGAAGAAAAAATCGCAATTAAGAATGGTGCAATTTACGATGGCGAAGCGGAATTCATCATCAACCCTTACGATGAATATGCGATTGAAGAAGCAATTCAAGTAAGAGATGCACAAGGCGGTGAAATTACAGTCGTTACAGTTGGCGGTGAAGATAGTGAAAAAGAACTTCGCACGGCACTAGCGATGGGCTGTGATAAAGCAGTATTGATTAATATTGAAGATGATGTTGAAAATGGCGATCAATATACAACAGCAAAAGTACTTACTGAATACTTAAAAGAGAAGGATGTCGATTTAATTTTAGCTGGTAACGTAGCGATTGACGGCGCATCTGGACAAGTTGGACCACGTGTCGCTGAAGCGCTTAATATCCCATATGTAACAACAATTACAAAGCTTGAAATTGACGGTACAAACGTAAAAATCGAGCGTGATGTAGAAGGGGATACAGAAGTAATTGAAACGACATTGCCACTTTTAGTAACAGCGCAGCAAGGGTTAAATGAACCGCGTTATCCATCGCTTCCAGGTATTATGAAAGCGAAGAAAAAGCCGCTGGAAACATTGGAATTAGATGATTTAGATTTAGAGGAAGATGATGTAGAAGCGAAAACAAAAACAATTGAAATCTATTTACCTCCTAAGAAAGATGCTGGAAAAGTGTTACAAGGCGAACTGCAAGAGCAAGTAAAAGAACTTGTATCGTTGTTGCATACAGAAGCGAAAGTAGTTTAAAAAATACTAGGATATCCAGGAGGGAAAACATATGGCTCGTAAAGTATTAATAATGGGAGAAGTTCGTGACGGATCTTTACGTAACGTTTCATTTGAAGCAGTAGCAGCAGCAAAAACAATTGCAGAAGGCGGTGAAGTTGTCGGTCTTTTACTAGGTGAAAGCGTCGCTTCATTTGCGAAAGAACTGATTCATTACGGTGCAGATCGCGTTGTGACAGTTGAAAGCGATAAGTTAAGCTCATATACATCTGATGGATATGCACAAGCATTTCTAGCGGTGTATGAAGAAGAAAAGCCAGAAGGAATTGTCTTTGGACATACGGCGCTTGGGAAAGATTTATCACCAAAACTTGCAGCGAAATTACATGCAGGTCTTGTCTCTGACGTGACAGCGTTAGAAGTGGCTGGTGGAAACGTTGTGTTCACACGCCCAATTTACTCTGGTAAAGCATTTGAGAAAAAGATTGTAACAGATGGTGTATTATTTGCGACAATTCGTCCAAATAACATTGCGCCGCTTGAGAAAGATGAAGCACGTGAAGGCGATGTTTCTTCTATGACAGTCGATGTAAAAGATTTGCGTACAGTTATCAAAGAAGTTGTTCGCAAAACAGCAGAAGGTGTAGACCTTTCTGAAGCAAAAGTCATTATCGCAGGCGGACGCGGTGTGAAGAGTGAAGAAGGTTTTAAGCCGTTAAAAGAATTGGCAGATGTGCTTGGCGGAGCAGTTGGCGCTTCTCGCGGAGCATGTGATGCAGAATACTGCGATTATTCACTGCAAATTGGACAAACAGGTAAGGTTGTAACACCAGATTTATATATTGCATGTGGTATTTCTGGTGCGATTCAACATTTAGCTGGTATGTCTAACTCAAAGATCATTGTAGCAATTAATAAAGATCCTGAAGCAAACATTTTTAAAGTAGCTGACTATGGCATCGTTGGCGACTTATTTGAAGTGTTACCGCTTCTAACAGAAGAATTCAAAAAGTTAAAAGTACATTCTTAAACATGAAGTTACGCATAATGGGTTCCCATTAAGTAATTACCCCTATATAAATAAAGGAAGGCGAGAGGTCCCCTGCTTCTCGCTTTTTCGTACGAAAAGTAATACTTTCTTATAGTATAAAGGCATGATTATTTGATACAATACTTAACGATACATATTATTCGCCACGTATATAAGATAATGATATACTTTGGTTAGAAAGTTCATAAAGGAGGAAATAAAATGGCAATTGTAAACGCAACTGACCAAACTTTCGCAGCTGAAACAAGCGAAGGTGTTGTATTAGTAGATTTCTGGGCACCTTGGTGTGGCCCTTGTAAAATGATCGCTCCTGTATTAGAAGAAATCGATGCAGAATTAGGCGATAAAGTAAAGGTAGTAAAAGTAGATGTTGATGAAAACCAAGAAACAGCTCGTAAATTCGAAGTAATGAGCATTCCATCTCTTTTCGTAGTAAAAGATGGTCAAGTGGTTGATCAAGCATTAGGTTATAAGCCGAAAGAAGCATTAGTTGAATTAGTATCTAAACACTTCTAATTGATAAAAGGTCCAGCATACGATGCTGGACCTTTTTATTTTGGTTATAATTTCCTTGTATTAATGTGACACCGGATACAAAAATGATGTTGACACTTATCGCTCCTACTTTTATAATCAAATTATCAATAATGAAAATCAATATCAGTTGGTTGTAGGGGGACGCAGTTCATGACAGTAAAGTTAAAAGTATTATCTGCAGCAGCGGTAGCATCTTTACTTTTTGCAGGTTGTGCGAAAGAGGAACCGAAAAAGTCTGAAGCACAAGAGAAAAAGACAGAACAAACTGCTAAAAAAGAAGAAACAAAACAACAAGAAGTAGATTATGTACAAGCTTACAAAGATGGAGTAGCTGAGCTTGAAAAAGCGAAAGACGGTAAAGAGGTTGACTTTGAGAAAGTAACAAAGTTATACAAAGAAAAATTACAACCTCTTGTTCAACAACGCGATGGTGAATTTAGCGAGCAAATTGATCCAACTATTACAGCTGCATTAGAAGCAGGTAAAAATAAAGAAATGGAACCAATGGTTGTAAAGCAACTATTTGATAAATTAATGCAAAAAGAATTCTTCCAATCTATGCGCCATGATTTTAAAGAAGTAGATGAAAAATGGGGCAACAAAGATGAAGTGAAAGAAGAAATGGAAGAAGCACTTGCGTTTTATAAAGGTTTAGAAGGTACAGTTGGAAAGCGTGATACGGCATACGGTACACAAATGGCCTCTACAATTAAAGGCGGCTTTGATGAAATGAATGCAGCAATTGATAAAGGCGACAAACAAGCATTTTCTCTTGGCAAGCAAGTTGTAGATAAAACGTTAATGAAAACATTCTACTTTGCAACAGGAGCTACGCCAAACGGTTATGCTACAAAAATGGTAGAAGAAGCAAAGAAAGATGAGAAAAATGCAAAAGTTGAGCAAGCTGAAGGCTGGGCATTTTACCAAGCTATCTATCCATATCTGAAAAAAGCAGCTCCTGAAGAAGCAGACTTTATTTTGAAGCAATTTGATTTAAAAACAGATGTGAAAACAGTTGATCCAAAAGCTGTAAATCAAGCGTTTGTACGTGGATTTTCAAAAGTTGCATTAGGTGAGTATAAAGAAAGCCAAGAAAACTTCGGGAAAGATAAAGGTCCTGTTACAGCATTAGAAGGTGCTCTATTCATTAACATGATTGAAAATGATTTAAAAACAGTACTTGGCGAGCAGCAAACAGCAGATTTAACAAAAACAGCACAATCTTATTTAGATGCAGTAAAAGCGAAGAACAAAGAAGAGGCAGACAAGTTATTACCACAAATTGAATCCACATTAAATAAAGTGGTTGAAACAGCGAAATAAAACTGAAACGTCTATATTCTTTGGAAGAAACCTTGTCTTGACAAGGTTTCTTCTTTTGCATAGGGTTGTAGAAGGTGGTGAAAGAAATGAAAGTATTAATTACTGGCGGAGCGGGTTTTATCGGAAGTCATCTTGCGTTGAAATTATTAGAGCAAGGTAAACAAGTTGTGCTTCTTGATAATTTTCATTCTTATTATGCAAAGTCTAGAAAGCTTTTTCAATTAGAGCAAGTACAGGAAGCTGGAAAGATTCCATTTTATGAATGTGATATTTTGCAAAAAGATAATGTGAAAGCTGTTATGCAGCAAGAAAAAGTCGATGCGGTTATTCATTTAGCGGGCTTTCCAGGTGTAAGACCATCGCTTGAAATACCAGGTGCTTACGTTGATATTAATATAAAAGGGACAAGTAACGTATTAACATGTGCCGGAGAAGAAAATGTGAAACATGTTATTTTTGCATCGTCCTCTTCTGTATACGGAGAGCAGGCAGGGATGCCTCTGCAAGAAAACATGGCAAACGGCCGCGTTCTTTCACCGTATGCTGCATCAAAATACGGAGCAGAATCTCTGTGTCATGCGTATCAATATATGTACGGATTCCAAATGAATATTTTACGGTTCTTTACTGTATACGGACCGTGGGGACGTCCCGATATGGCAATTGCAAGCTTCATTCGAAAGCTATTAAAAGAGGAGGAAATTGTCGTGTACGGAACAGGAACGGGGCGTGATTATACGTACATCGATGATATTACAGAAGGAATCTCCCTTACATTGCAATCCAATCACAGTGATGTATATAATCTTGGATCCAATGCTCCTGTTTTAATGACAGAATTACTGGCACAGTTAGAAAAACATTTCCCGCTTATGCGTGTAAGGAAAGAAGCACACCGAAAAGGTGATGTAACATCAACTTGGGCGGATATTTCAAAAGCGAAAGAACAGCTTGGGTACATGCCGCATATATCTTTTGCAGAAGGGTTGGAGCGAACCATTGCTTGGGCGAAACAATATCCGAATATTGTTTAATGTTTTCGGTATTTTCTTGTTATGCATCTTTTTTCTTTTGTCATGGCGGTCGTTTGAAGCATCTTCATTACTGAAACATCTTCAAACCTTATGGAAACAACCATACACGGTTATGTTTCTCATTATGATGTACGGGATTGCTTTTTTGTTGCGTGCATATGCATGGAGAATATACCTTCATCATCGTATTACAATAAAAGAGGCGTTATATGGACTGTTGTATAGTTTGTTCATTAACCATGTTTCTCCGCTAAAGGTTGGAGATGCTGTACGCATTGCTGTGATTACAAAAGAGAAGAAAGTAACATTAGGAGAAGCAACGCAATCTGTCATCGTTCTTCGTATATTAGACTTACTTATTCTCGGTATGTTTGGAGCAGTGGGTATGTTTCTATTATGGAGAAATATTTTACTTAATGTTCCGGTCATTTTTACTTGTATATGTATAGGAAGCGTGATGGGATTGCTTATCTACAAGAAAGCACCGCAATTTGTAGATAAGCAGTGGAAGCAATTGAAAGGGGCGCTATTTACAGCAAAAGGCGGAATCATTCTGCTCCTGATTGCGCTGAGTTGGATTTGTGAAGCATTTGTCATTTATGAAATTGCTACGCCGCTCTCATTTGTACAAGCAGTTTGGGTAAATAGTGTGACCATTGCTGGACAAGTGTTTCAACTAACACCAGGTGGGATCGGTACGTATGAGACCGTTATGACATTTGCATTGCAAGCAGTAGGAGCTGTGCAATCTGATGCCTATCAATGGTCATTAATGAGTCATGGTTTTAAATTTATATTTTCTTATGGTGTGGGCGTGATACTATTATTGGTGTATCCTATGGAATTACGCTCATTTTTCAGTCAGAAGGGAGAAGGCATCCGTTGGAAGAAGTAAAGAAAGCGTCGAAATTTGAAAAAGTAGCGGCGCGCTGTTGGAATCTACTAAATGAAGGGAAACCATTTACACCGATTTTTGTATTCGGTACATTTTTGTTGTTTTCTATTTCACAATTTGGGAATCCAAATTTTGTGTCTGCTTTTTTTAGTAGCTTTTTATTCATTGTTCCGCTACTCGTTTTATATTATTTGTTTGATTTTCCATTGTTTTTGCGAAATTATTTATGGCTGCCGTTCGTTGCCTATTTAATCGTATTTAAAACGGTGCATGTACCGTTATTATTATTTGCATTAGGATTATATTTTTTCTTTACGATCCTATTTTGGGGAACGTTATATTATCATTTGCGTATTGGAACGTCTTGGTTAAACTTTACACGTTTTTGGAAACTCGTGCTAAAGAACAGTGATTCTACAAGCGGAAATGCACAGGAGCAAATGCCGAAGTTTTTACTGTTGTTATCACTTTGGTATTATTACTACCATTTCTTCCAAGAAGGTGGTACGCTCGGTGCAGTAGATTGGAAAACACTGCTTATGTTTTATGGTGCTCTTGCACTATACACAATCATCTTACATCGTAATTTATTTGACTGGCAGCCAAAAGCAATTTCAACTTATACGAATAATATGCCAGAAAATAAAGAGGCACTGAATGAAAAAGTAGTTGTAATTGTTATTGATGGTATGCGTAAAGATCGCTTTGAAACAGCACATACACCGTATTTGGATTCTCTTCGAAAAAAAGGGACGGAGTTTTTAAATATGGAAACGGTATATCCAGCTCGAACCGTTGTATGTTTCTCTTCTATGTTTACAGGAACATATTCATTTGAGCACGGCATTAAATCGAACATGGTTTGGAAGCACGGCGTGAATGTAGAAAGTATTTTTGATTCGCTTCGAAAAGTAGACAAAACAGGAAAAATGCTAGCCGTTGCGCATTTAGTTGACGCGTTTGGTGAAGATGTAGAAACATTTACAGCTGTTATGAAAAATGATGTTGTGGATGGGAAGATTATGGAGAAAGCGAAACAAATAATGGATGAACAAGACCCAGATCTCTTTATTGTACAGCTCATTTCAACAGATCAAACGGGACATAGTCGTGGTGTGTTATATGATGAGTATTTACAAAAAATTCATGAGGCAGACCAGCATGTAAAACATTTTATCGAGCATTTAGAGAAAACAGGAAAAACAGAGAATACGACGTTTATCATTTGTGCTGATCATGGACAGGCAGATGGGATTGGCGGTCATGGCCATTTAGATGAAGGAGAACGATTCGTACCATTCTTTATGTACGGCCCTCATATTAAACAAGGTGTTAAGGTAGAAGAAAAGAAAAGCCTTGTCTCTATGGCACCGACACTTGCTTATTTACTAGGTGCACCGTATCCATCTCATAGCCGTGGTCCTGTGTTAGTGGAAGCGTTAAAGGAGCAGGAAAAGAAATGAAAGTAATTGTGTTTATACCAGCCCTAAATGAAGAAGACTCCATTGCACATGTTATTCGAAAAGTGCCGCGTCATTTTCATCCGAGTGTAACGGTAGAGGTTCTTGTGATTGATGACGGTTCAACAGACAGAACGGTGGAAGTTGCAAAAGAGGCTGGGGCGGATCATATCGTTTCATTTTCAAAAAATAGTGGTCTTGGTGCAGCCGTTCGAGCAGGACTAAAGGAGAGCTATCACCTTGGGGCAGATATTAGTGTAATGATTGATGCAGATGATGAATATCCAGCAGATGAAATTCCAAATGTAGTACAGCCAATTTTGGAAGGGAAGGCTGATTATACAATGGGGTCTCGTTTTCGCGGAACCATTAGCGGCATGAAGCTGTACAGACGCCTTGGGAACTATTGTTTTACAATGCTGCAATGTATATTGCTACGTAAATGGATTCGTGACGGGCAATCAGGGATGCGTGCTTTTTCGAGACAAGCGATGGAACATGGAGAAATTATTCATGATTACAATTATGCACAAGTAATTACATTAAATTTAGTACGAAAAGGCTTTCGAGTTCTGGAAATACCCATTACGTATAAAGTGCGTGAAACAGGGGAGTCTTTCATTTCATTCCGTAAATATATGATGCGTGTTCTTCCTGCAATTTGGAAAGAGATGAAACGTCCGGTGGAGAAAGTTACGATTGATTATGATGCGCATGTAGTAGTAGAAGATAAGAAATGCTCGTAGCGAGCATTTCTTATCTTGACAATGAAAGTGATAATTATTATCATTTTGTTTAGGAGGAGCGTTTATGAAAAAAATAATTACTTCATTATTTGTTAGTCTTTTTTTAATATTCTCGATACATACGAGCGCATTTGCTTATTCGTACGGAAATCCGAACGAAGAAAAGGTTGCAGAGGCGTATAAGCAAATGGTCGCAAAGCTAGATGAAAATCCAGCAAACTTTACAGAAGCAAAGAAAGCATATGAAAATGTGCAAGAAGAAATTGATCAGCACATGGGAAAAGAACCTTCTAAAGCAATTATGAAAGACTTTGATAAGAAAAATAAAGAAGCTATTATTACAGATATGCAAAAAATTCTTGCCCTTAATATTAATCGTCGTTTAACGAATGTCGATGAACAATTTAATGACTATGATACAAGTAAACGTCTATTAGCAAAAGCATTTGCAACATATGATGCATTATCACCAGTTATTGCAGAACATAATAAAGAATTAGATGCAAAATTAAAAGATGAGTTTAACAAGGCGTTAGAATCACTTGGGAACCCTGGATTATTTGGAGTAGGACAAAAGGAACCAAATCATGATGCTTTCAAGCAAAGTAAAGATGTCATTTTAACAAGTTTGCAAAAAGAATTAAAAATTAAAGATTTTAGGGTTGGTCATTTTGATGTTAGTGGACAAGAAGCGGCTTCAGCAAACAAAGGCCAAACAGAGTGGACAGATTTAAGCAACTTAAAAAACTGGGCTCCAATTGTGATAATTGTACTTGTACTTGTTGGAGTCATTGTATATGCAGTAAGAAAACGTAAGTAAAGATGAGGAGGAAGAGCGATGCAACTGCAGGCATTTCTCATTACATTTCGTGAAGTATTAGAAGCATTGCTCATTGTTGGAATTATTACTACGTATTTAAAGCGTACGGATAATAAGCAATTTGTGAAATACGTTTGGATAGGAGCAGGCCTTGCGGTTGTAGCAAGCTATCTTGTCGCTCTTGTCTTTCAAGTTGTGTTTACTGGCTTTGCCGCAATGGGAAGTGAGATGTATTTAAAGATATCGATTATGTTCATTTCCGTTATTTTGCTTACACAAATGGTATTTTGGATGGCGGAACATAGCAAAAATATACAAGGCAATATGGAAAGTAAAATGAGTCATTATATTACGACTGGAAACGTAATTGGAATGGTCGTACACTCCTTTCTTGTTGTGCTGCGAGAAGGCGTTGAAACAGTGTTCTTCTTTGCTGCAATTACAGGTGGAAATATTGAAGCGGCAATGAAAGGCTGGGGAGCAATTGCGGGAGTTCTTGTTGCAGCTCTTGTCGCCTACTTATTCTTTAAAAGAACGATGCGTATTTCACTAAAAGTATTCTTTAGAGTAACGGGAGTATTTATTGTCTTCATCGCAGCTGGGCTTCTTGTACAAGGTATTTCCATGCTGCAAGACTTAAAAATAATCGGTAGCGTGATGCCGCACGTATACGATATTACATGGCTGCTCCCAGAGCACCCGATTGATTATGAACACTACTTGCGTGATCATGGAACTGCACCAGTTTTTTCCGGTCAGGTCGGTCTATTCTTAAAATCGTTTTTAGGATATTCTTCTATGCCATCGCTTGAAGAAGTGCTTGCATATATCGGTTATTTTGTTGTCCTTTATATGTTAATTATCTTTAAAAAACCTGCGAAAAAAAAGCAAACCGTAACTGAAGAAAATAAATCAGTAAGCTAAAAGTACAAGGGATATTCCTTGTACTTTTTTTACAGAAAGGAAATCAGATGAAACAAGTATTACGTATATGGGCAATCATTCTTTTTTCTAGTGCGATTCTCATTCGTTTTTTTTATGCAAGTCCGTTTGCGGCAACGTGGGATGAAGTAGATTTTTCGCTTGCGCTAAAGCAATATGACATATTAGCGATGCAGCCTCATTTCCCGGGTTATCCTTTTTTTATTTTAGGGGGAATGATGACACATCTTTTTATAGAAAATCCTGTGCAATCGTTAGGGATTTTTAATGCAATTATGGCACTTACTGCTGCTTTTCCGATGTATTGGATTGCACGCCGTTATGTAAGTAAAACGAGTGCTCTTATTGTTGTAGCTGTATTGCAAACGAGCGGTTATTTTTCTATTTTAGTGACGCAGCCGATGTCAGAGGGAGCAGCGATAGCTGTACTGTGGTGGTATATGTGGAGCGTAGATCGAGCATTTCGCACAAATGAATTTCGTGCTCAGTTTTTGCCGGTGATCTTATTTGCTCTATTAATGGGAATCCGTTTATCGTATGCGCCGTTTGGGATAGCGCTTATTTTATTAGTATGGCAGCAGTGGCATGAAGAAAAATGGCGGTTTATTATTATATGCTGCACAGCTGTTCTTTCGCAGCTCGTATGGATCGGGGCGCTTATTTGGAATATCGGCGGCTTAGCGGGATTATGGAAAATTTCTTTCGGATTTGTAAAAGGGCATTTTACAGAATGGGGCGGTGCGGTTACAGAAACGAGTGAACCGCTTATATCACGTCTGTTTCGTTTACTTTCCGAGAATATTGTATTTGCAGGGATCGGTGTTCATTCGTACGTTCTTGTAGGTTTCTTTCTTTTCTTTTTGTTTCTTTTTGTTTTACAATGGAAGAACATACGTTGCTATCCGAAATTATTTATAGCGCTTGGCAGTGTATATTTTCTTTGGAATTTACTTGGACAAAATATCGATAAGCCACGTCATTCTTATCCAATTGTAGCAATAGTACTTTTCGTACTTGCTATTTCATGGTTAAAAAAATATAGCGGAATCTTACTGCTGTTATTTGCAACACTTCAACTTGTTGTCAGCATACCGCTTATGCAAGAACAAAAAGAAGCTGTGCCCGCAACGTATCAGCTAGCGTCATATTTAGAAGAAAAACAGCAGCCGTTTATCGTATATACATGGGAAGAGACACGCGTTATGGAATACTTACATGTACCATATGAACATAAACGTTTTTACACATATGACTATTTTTTACAAGATAAAAAATATCATAAGAATGATACAATATACGTTACGAATCATCTTATTGAAGGATTTCAAAAACAAGGGATTGATATAAAAGGACAGGTGGAACAGGTTGCTGTCTTTCGTTCTAATCCATTATTTGATCCTGTTTATTCTAAAATAGTTTTATATAAGTGGAAAAAGTAAGAGAGGAGAAAGCGAGTGCACGAATATTTAAAAGAAAAACTAGCGATTTTACCGGATCAACCGGGCTGTTATTTAATGAAAGATAAGCAAGGAACAGTTATATATGTTGGGAAGGCAAAGGTATTAAAAAATCGTGTGCGCTCGTACTTCACTGGTTCACACGATGGGAAAACACTACGTCTTGTCGGAGAAATTGTTGACTTTGAGTATATTGTGACCTCCTCGAATCTGGAGGCTCTTATTTTAGAATTAAATTTAATTAAAAAATATGATCCAAAATATAATATCCAATTAAAAGATGATAAAACATACCCATTTATTAAAATTACGGCTGAAAAACAGCCGCGTTTGCTTATTACGAGAAATGTGAAAAAGGATAAAGGAAAGTATTTTGGCCCGTATCCAAATTCACAGTCAGCTCATGAAACAAAAAAATTGTTAGATCGAATGTATCCGCTGCGGAAATGTACAAATATACCAGATAAAGTTTGTCTATATTATCATATGGGACAATGCTTAGCGCCTTGTGTGCAAGAGATAACAGATGAACAAAATAAAGAAATTGTAGATGACATTATTAAGTTTTTAAATGGTGGACATAAAGAAGTTCGTTCAGAATTGGAAGCGAAAATGTATGAAGCATCGGAAAAATTAGAGTTCGAACGAGCGAAAGAATTGCGAGATCAAATTGCTCATATGGATGCGATTATGGAAAAGCAGAAGATGATTATGAGCGATCTAGTTGACCGTGATATTTTCGGTTATGCGGTAGATAAAGGCTGGATGTGTGTGCAAGTTTTCTTTGTTCGAAAAGGAAAGTTAATCGAGCGAGATGTTTCGATGTTTCCCATTTATGATGATCCAGAAGAAGGTTTCCTGACATTTATCGGGCAATTTTATGAACAAAATAATCACTTTAAGCCGAAAGAAATTGTTGTACCAAGCAGCATTGATAATGAACTGATTGAAAAATTTTTAGAAGTAGAAGCAACGCAGCCAAAACGCGGTAAGAAAAAAGAACTCGTTGATTTAGCGGGTAAGAATGCTAAAATTGCGCTGAATGAAAAATTTTATTTAATTGAACGCGACGAAGAACGTTCAATTAAGGCTGTAGAAAACTTAGGAGAACATCTTGGGATT
This sequence comes from Bacillus sp. AFS018417, assembly GCF_002560985.1. Classification (NCBI taxonomy): domain Bacteria; kingdom Bacillati; phylum Bacillota; class Bacilli; order Caryophanales; family Bacillaceae; genus Bacillus; species Bacillus sp. AFS018417. The sequence continues at coordinate 77,300 of NZ_NTTM01000002.1, read as the reverse complement.
GAAACACCGCACAGAATTGAAGCATTTGATAACTCTAACATTCAAGGGGTAAATCCGGTTTCCGCCATGATTGTCTTTATTGATGGAAAACCTGCGAAAAAAGAGTATCGAAAATATAAAATTAAAACGGTGCAAGGACCGGATGATTATGAATCGATGCGCGAAGTTGTGCGCCGCCGTTATACACGTGCTTTAAAAGAAAATTTGCCTCTTCCCGATTTAATTGTAATCGATGGCGGAAAAGGTCATTTAGCTGCAGTATGTGATGTGTTAGAAAATGAACTCGGTCTTTCTATTCCAACAGCAGGACTTGTTAAAGATGATAAGCACCGTACGTCACATTTAATTATCGGTGAACCTCCTGAACCTGTTATGTTAGAGCGTAATAGTCAAGAGTTTTACTTATTGCAGCGTATTCAAGATGAGGTGCACCGCTTTGCGATTACGTTCCATCGTCAAATTCATGGGAAATCTGTCATTCAATCGGCATTGGATGATATACCAGGAGTCGGAGAAAAACGGAAGAAAACACTTTTAAAACATTTTGGTTCTCTCAAGAAAATGAAAGAAGCGTCTGTTACAGACATTATAGAAGCAGGAATGCCGCAAAAAATAGCAGAGACGATTCATTCGTATTTAACAGGGAAGACATTGTAGTTTACAGTGTCTTTTCTTTTTTGTTATAATTTCAGAAGATTGAAAATAATAAAAAACGAATGTTTATACATAAATAAAAAAGTCAACTGGACATTTTTATGCCTAGTTGACTTATAAAATAAACATTACACTTCGACAGGATCTTTTACATCCCATTTTACGAGAAACATAATAGAGTCAGAACGCTTCTTTTGTTCTTCGTAGGATTCAGCAACTACACCACGCTGTTTTTGAATTTGCTCTGCAATAAACCCGGCTTCTAATTGATAAGAAGAGTGTCTATTTTGTTGTTGGCGTTCCTTAATAAGAGCACCTGTTAGTTTAAATTCCATTTCACGGCGTTTATGTTCAATGATGGTTAAGTCACCCCATCCAGCTTTTACGAAAAATTGAATCACTTCATCAATTGTTTCTAAAGGATATTTTCGTGCTAAGTTTCTGCCAGCCCAATATAGAATAGCATCTAATTCTTTCCCTATTAAGTCTGGGAGTAATTCTTCACGCAGCAATTCGTAGGCAAAAGCACTCATTGAAATATTTTGTAAAGATTCGCTTTCGATTTTTTTTGTACTCACAATATTCCCCACTTTCTATACTGCCAATATTATATACCATTTTATATATATAAACCCAGCTATTTCTTGGCAAAAAATCTGATTTAGAGAATGAAAAAAGAATATAAAAATTATATACAGATTATGTATACGTTTTCTTGACGCTTCGACAAAAATAGGAGTAAAATGAACTTGGTATCAAATTATGCTGAAATATTGCGAATAATTTTTTCAGTTTTTCTTATAGCAATAGTGAAAAAATGCTATTGTTATAAAGTAACGTGACAAACAGTAGTCAAACATTCGAGGGGGTAATGGGGACATGAAAGGCCGCGAGTATACGTTTCGCAAGTGGCATTCGTTAATGGGTGTCATTCCGATTGGTGTCTTTGTGACACAACACTTAGTAGTAAACCACTTTGCAACACAAGGGGCAGAGGCTTTCAATAGCGCTGCTCATTTTATGGAAATGCTTCCATTTCGGTATGCATTGGAAATCTTCGTGATTTTCTTGCCGTTGTTGTATCATGCTGTATACGGTTTATATATTGCTTTTACGGCGACGAACAATACAACATCTTATAGCTATTTCCGTAACTGGATGTTCGCTCTGCAACGATTCACAGGGGTGTTTACGCTAATTTTCTTAGCTTGGCACGTTTGGCAAACGCGCCTTCAAGCTGCAATGGGACAAACAGTAGACTATGATATGATGGCAAGTATTTTAAGCAATCCGTTTATGTTTGGTTTCTATTTAGTAGGGGTTGTATCGGCTATTTTCCACTTTGCAAATGGATTATGGACATTCTGTATTAGCTGGGGTATCACGGTATCACCACGTTCGCAGCGTATTTCTACGTATGTAACATTAGCAATTTTCTTAGCGTTATCTTACGTAGGGGTGAGCGCATTACTTGCGTTCATTAATCCGAATCTAGCAAACATGTAAGGAGTGGGAGAGCATGAAAGGGAAACTTATTGTAGTTGGCGGTGGATTAGCCGGCTTAATGGCAACGATTAAAGCAGCGGAAGCAGGCGTGAATGTAGAACTATTCTCTTTAGTACCGGTGAAACGTTCTCACTCTGTATGTGCACAAGGCGGCATTAACGGTGCTGTAAATACAAAAGGTGAAGGGGATTCTCCATGGATTCACTTTGACGATACAATTTATGGAGGGGACTTCTTAGCGAACCAACCTCCTGTAAAAGCGATGTGCGATGCAGCGCCTGGTATTATTCATTTAATGGATCGCATGGGTGTTATGTTTAACCGTACGGAAGAAGGTTTACTAGATTTCCGTCGCTTTGGTGGAACACAGCATCACCGCACAGCATTTGCTGGTGCGACAACAGGACAACAATTATTATATGCATTAGATGAGCAAGTGCGCCGTCATGAAGTAGCAGGTCTTGTTACGAAATATGAGGGCTGGGATTTCTTACGCGCTGTTGTGGATGACGAAGGCGTATGCCGCGGAATCGTAGCGCAAGACTTACAATCTATGGAGATTAAAAGTTTTCCAGCTGATGCTGTAATTATGGCAACAGGGGGCCCTGGTATCATCTTTGGAAAATCTACTAACTCCATTATTAATACAGGTACAGCAGCATCTGCTGTGTATCAGCAAGGTGCATATTATGCAAATGGTGAGTTTATTCAAATTCATCCAACAGCAATTCCAGGTGATGATAAATTACGTCTAATGAGTGAATCTGCACGTGGTGAAGGTGGCCGCGTTTGGACATATAAAGACGGTAAACCATGGTATTTCCTTGAAGAGAAATATCCAGCATACGGAAACCTTGTACCTCGTGATATTGCAACGCGTGAAATTTTTGATGTGTGCGTTGAGCAAAAGCTTGGTATTAACGGTGAAAACATGGTATATCTTGATCTTTCTCATAAAGATCCGAAAGAGCTTGATATAAAACTAGGTGGTATTATTGAAATCTATGAAAAATTCATGGGTGATGATCCACGTAAAGTACCGATGAAAATCTTCCCTGCTGTTCACTATTCAATGGGTGGACTATGGGTTGATTATAAACAAATGACAAATATTCCAGGATTGTTTGCAGCAGGTGAGTGTGATTACTCTATGCACGGTGGTAACCGACTAGGTGCTAACTCATTATTATCAGCGATTTACGGCGGTATGGTAGCGGGACCAAATGCAATTGAATATATGAAAGGTCTTTCAAAATCATCAGATGCTGTTTCATCTGCTTTATACGAGCAAAATGAATTAATCGAAACAGAAAAATTCAATAATATTTTAACGTTAGATGGTAATGAAAATGCGTATGTTCTTCATAAAGAGCTTGGAGAATGGATGACAGATAACGTAACAGTAGTTCGTGAAAATAAAAAATTATTAGAAACAGATGCGAAAATCGTAGAGTTAATGGAGCGTTATAAACGCATTAACATTAACGATACGGCGAAATGGAGTAACCAAGGTGCTTCATTTACACGTCAGCTGGCAAATATGCTTGAATTAGCTCGTGTTATTACAATTGGTGCATATAACCGTAATGAAAGTCGCGGTGCACATTATAAACCAGAATTCCCAGATCGTGATGATGAGAACTTCTTAAAAACAACAATGGCGAAGTTTGAGGGAGAAGGAAATGCACCAGCATTCCATTACGCAGACGTTGATATTTCATTAATCAAACCACGTAAGCGTGATTATTCTTCAAAACATGAAGTAGCTGATAAGAAAGAAGAGAAGGGGGATAAGCAACATGTCTGAGAAAACAATCCGCCTTATTATTACAAGACAAGATGGTCCGAACTCACAGGAGTATGATCAAGAATTTGAAATTCCATATCGCCCAAATATGAATATCATTTCGGCATTAATGGAAATTCGTCGTAACCCTGTTGATGCAAAAGGGAATCATACAACACCTATTGCTTGGGATATGAACTGTTTAGAAGAAGTGTGCGGAGCATGTTCTATGGTGATCAACGGAAAACCACGTCAATCATGTACAGCGCTTATTGATCAACTTGAACAACCAATTCGCTTAAAACCGATGAAAACATTCCCGGTTGTTCGCGACCTGCAAGTGGATCGCAGCCGTATGTTTAATGCGTTAAAGCGCGTTAAAGCATGGATTCCGATTGATGGTACGTATGACTTAGGTCCAGGGCCAAGAATGCCAGAGAAAAAGCGTCAGTGGGCATATGAATTATCAAAATGTATGACTTGTGGTGTATGTTTAGAATCATGTCCAAACGTAAATAGCAAATCTGATTTTATCGGTCCAGCACCGCTTTCACAAGCACGTTTATTTAATGCACATCCAACAGGTGAAATGCATAAAGCGGACCGTTTACGTGCAATCATGGGTGATGGAGGACTTGCAAACTGCGGTAACTCACAAAACTGTGTACAATCTTGTCCAAAAGGAATTCCATTAACGACATCGATTGCGGCTTTAAACCGTGATACAACGATTCAATCATTTAAAGATTTCTTTGGTAGTGACAATAACTATTAATCTAATCTATATTGCCTCTTCAGTTTGAAGAGGCAATATTTATATCATTCTTATTTAAGTTACTTAATTATATGTTTACATCTGAGTATACTTATTCTTACCTTAATAGATCGTAATTTTATAGGTTTTTAATTCAGAAAAATCAAATAATATAAAATGAGAGAAATTTTAAAGGAGATGAATAATTATGAAGAAGATTCATTATATTGAACACTTTGAGCAATGGGAAAGTACATTTTCATTTTACATCCCTATAAAGGTTCGTTTTAGTGAAACAGATATGTTTGGACATATGAATAACGGTGTTGCGTTTACTTATTTTGAAGAAGCTCGTATTGAGTTTTTTAAAGAGCTTGGCTTTATGCAAGAGTGGGTACATGAAGCATCGGAAACAATGATTGTAGTGGCGGATTTACAATGTAATTTTTTGAAACAAGTGTTCTTTGATGAGAACTTAAAAGTGTATGTAAAAGCTGAGAACGTCGGAAATTCTTCTTTGGATTTGCATTATATGGTAAGGAACGAAGCAGGAGAGATTTGTTTGATGGGGCGAGGCGCACTGGTGCAAGCTTCTAAAAAAACAGGGAAAGGAGTACCTTGGCCAGCGGAATGGAAACAACGGTTATTAGACAAAAAATAAGAGGGCGCGTCGCCCTCTTATTTTTTGTCTCCCATTGCTTCTTCTAATGTCAGATGATGTTCATATAAATATGTAGCCTGCGGGTTGCCGACAAAACGAAGATGCCATGGTTCATAATCATATTCTGTAATGTCTGTTTTATCTTCTGGATAACGAATGATAAATCCGAATTCGTGAGCATGCTCTGCTACCCACTTTCCTTCAGGTGTTTCTCCAAATATCGGCTCCAATTGAAATTTTGCTGATTTAGAGCTAATATCCATGGCAAGTCCAGTTTGATGTTCGCTTGTCCCTGGAATGGCGCTTAATGCATCAGCAGCTTTTTTTCCTTGACGCTTTACATACGTATTATGCAATGACTGTTGTCGTTTGTAAGAACGAAATCCAGATACTGCAGTAAGTTCAATCCCTTGCTGTTTTGCTGCTTTAAACATTTCTTCTAGGGCATCCGCTGCCGGTTTGCGGAGTAATGTTTTTTCCTTATCTTCCAGACTGAGAAATGGAACATTTGGTTTTGTTAAATCGCGTGGTGTGTAGGAATCTGGGAGTTTGCGATGTTTGTTTACTAAAACGAGTAATGAATCAGTGTTAGTTACAAGTGAATATTGATCATCGGTTTTTTTAGCTGTTGCGCTTGCTTTTGGGAATGGAGGAATCTTCTCTTTTGGATGTTCAGCATGCTGATTTGTTTCAACTGCTTCTGCTTGATTATGTATATTTCCTGTAAAAGCTTTGGAACCAAAATTTATTAAAGAAATAACAATGAGAATCATAATTGAAATTAAGATTGTTCTTTTCATAATTGTTTTTTTCATAATTTTTAACCGATTTATTCCTTTCTAAAATACTTGTACTTTATTATCTTTTTATATTATAAGTCTATCGTATATAAAAAGGAATAAAGGAGCCCTCATGTAACAAAATTGAAAAAAATTTGTAAAAAAAAGTCGATTTCTTCATGATTTTGTTTAAAATGACACATTGCAACTTTTTATGAATTCTATTTCATGTATAATATATATAGATAGATGTAACGATTATGTTATGATATGTAGCTTCTTATTGTATCGAATAATCTAGGAGGGAACAACGATGAATTTGGCATCAATCATTGGAATTATCCTTGGGATAGTTGCCGTTGTATTAGAAATGTTTTTGAAAGAAGCTGCACTTAATGCGCTGTTAATTTTATGCAAGTATTGCTCCAAAATAAACAACTGCTTCCGGAAAAATTTAGTGCAATTGGCTACGGAGAATATCGTCCTGTCGCACCGAATGATATACCGGAAGGAAGAGTGAAAAATAGACGAGTAGAATTATTTATTTTACCTCTTATAAAAGATAAAAAATAAAGGGTGGCGTAGTGCCGTCCCTTATTCTTTTACTTCGAATAATTTCAAGTTGTCCCTGCGAATTTTATCTTTTTCTGCATCTGATTTTTTTAAGTCATAGTTATATAAAGCGCCTTCCCAATCGCCGTACATTGGATTTGGGAAAATAATGAATTTCTCGCCAAATTGGTCTTTCGTTTCTTCTACTGCTTTATTACGATCTTGTACAGATTTTGCATCAAATCCACTGAAATCTGATAAATTGTCACCAAATAATAAGACGATATCATGCGTTGTTGAAACGAGTTCTCTACGCTTTTCTTTTCCTTGTTCTTTCGGTTCTTGTAGTAAAATATGCTCTGTCTTTGCTTGCGGGGCACCAATGCGTTCTAAATTTTTAACGGTTGCATCTAGTTGATTTGTTTTACGATTTGAAATGTAATAAATGTCTACACCTTTTGATTCTGCATATTTTAAGAAATCAAGTGCACCAGGAAGAGCTGCTGCATCTGCTTGATTAACCCATTCATCCCATTTATAAGGATAGCCTTTTCCTGTTTTTATTGTCATTGCTTGGTATGGACTATTATCTAAAACGGTTTCGTCTAAGTCTAGTACAACAGCTGGTTTCTTGCTTGTCCCTTTTGCAAGAGCAGCATCTAGCTTAAGTGTGCCGATGTTGTAGCCTTGATGGTATAATGCTTTTGCTTCACCAGCTGTTTGATACCATAAATTGGCCATTATTTGTTGATCTGTTAGTTTGACTGTTGCTTTTTTTGCTGTAACCTCGTAAGTTGTCAAGGATGTTGATAATAATGCAACAGATAGTAGAGTTGCAAACTTTCGTTTGTTTTGCATACGTATCCTCCTAGGTGTGTATGTGAATATTTTCAAGGGACTTCCAATATATTTTTCTGTTACAATTATGAGTCTATACATAGTATGTATAATGTTTTTTACTTTATATGATGAAGGAAAATAGTATATAATAAAGGATACGTTATTTTTAAATAGATGAGAGAGAATGAACATAAAGGAGGGGGATACAAGTGGGGATTAGTAGTCGTTTTACAGTAGCTGTTCATATGTTAACATTGCTAGAAGTCGATAAAAAATCTCGATGTACATCTGAATGGATTGCTGGCAGTGTCAATACAAACCCAGTCGTTATTCGCCGAATTACAGGAATGTTAAAAAAAGCGGGATTAGTTGATGTACAAGCTGGAAAAGGTGGTACTTCCTTAGCTCGTGATTTAAATGAAGTTACGTTACTTGATGTATATAAAGCGGTTGAAGTTGTAGAAGAAGGGCATTTATTTTCTTTTCACGATAATCCAAATGTGGAATGCCCAGTTGGAGCTAATATTCAAACTGTGTTAGAAATTATATTGTTGCAAGCGCAAGACGCGATGGAAAATGTCCTTGCAAATGTAAAGGTAAAACAGCTCGTTACAAATTTAGAAGAGAAGATACAACAATAAAAGAACCTAGCCTTGTATTGATGGAAGGCTAGGTTCTTTTTCATTATGCGTTACGTACTGTAAAACGTTGACGAGAAAATTGTGGGTTTTCTACTTCGTCTAATAAAGCAACAGAGTAGTTTGGAATTGTAATTCGGCTCTCACCGTTTTCGTCTGTTAATAGTTGATCTGTTCCTGTGACATATTTGCCTGTACGCTCACCAGGTTCAATCATCGCAGCAGGACTTAAATTCGTCCAGTTGAAATCGGATTGTTTATATACTTCTAGAGCATCGCGGTGTGCTAATGCGATTGGTTTCCACTCTGCTGGGAAGTCTGGTGTATCAACAACTTGTAAACCAGGCGCTACTTCTAAGCTGCCTGCGCCTCCAACAGCTACAAGACGAGAAACACCAGCTTGTTTTGCTGCTTCTAATAAAGAGTGCGTTGCTTCTACAAGTTTCTCATCTTCACCATGTTTAGGGCCAAATGCGCTAATTAAAATATCGTGATTTACTGCTTCTTTTGCAATACTGTCTGCATTGAAAATATCACCTGTTACAACATGTAAATTTTCATGTGCTGTTTCTACGCGAGATGCATCGCGAACAATCGCTGTTACCTCGTGTCCACGTGTTAAAGCTTCTTCAATAATTTGCTTTCCGATGTTACCAGTTGCGCCTACTACTGCAAGTTTCATAATCATTCTCCTTTTCCACTTTGTTTTATATAAAAATGCATTTATTTTTAATTTAGTTGTAATTAATTTGGTTACAACTTTATGTAACTATTATAGTTACAACTATTATTCTTTGTCAACATAAAAACAAGTTGCTTTTATATTGAGTAAAAAGCAACTTGCGGAAAAGATAATTATGCTGTTTTCTTTCGTTTTATAAGAATAGGAATGAAATAGCAGTTCTACATTTAACAATGAAAGATTCACCTTAAAATACATAAAAGATACCGGTCACTTTATTCATGAGATTGTGGCATAAGCAACATAAGAATGAAATAAGCTAAAAAGCCTGTTCCGAAAAATAAGATTGCGATCAGCCACAGAATACGGATCATATTTGTGTCCACACCGAAATATTCTCCTAAGCCACCACAAACACCGATAAACACTTTATCTGTTGAAGATTTGCATAGTTTTTTATCCATAATGAAATCCTCTCCTTTTCATTATTCATCATTTTTTTATGTAGAAGTGAATGTTTTATGTTTTTATCCTATATGGAAAAAGTAGGGGCTATCGAATTATATTATGGTTTTTAGGGGAAGATTACAGTTTTATCCCGCTACTTGTAGGCAGTAAGACCACTACCTCAAGATTCAGAGAGGGGTAAGGAAGATAGGTGATGGAGAACTGATGGAAGATTCGCTTTATATGGTTACTGTTTTTTCTTATTTTGTATGTTTGCATGGGAAAATAATAAACCAAAAGCAATGATCTATTTTTAATCATTGCTTTTGGTTTTCTATAAGGATAAAGCATCTTTATTTTTTAAATCGATACGGGACAGTTGAAACAATAACATTCTTTTTGTACAAAAGATATATCCTTAGTAAAACACTCGATTGGTTATGCAAAAAGTTATGCCAATTTTTTTTCGTAATAAATTGTGGGATGAGAACGGTAACTGCATAATGTTCCTCGTTTGCTTTATCTTGAATTGTAGTTACTAATTTTTTTATGGGTCTCATTAAGCTTCGGTAAGAAGAAACCACTGTAACAAGACGAATATTGGGTTGCCACGCCTTCCATTTCTCCTGCATTTTAATCTCGCTTTCTTTGTCGAAGGCCACGTAAACAGCGATGACAGTATCTCCAATAGATTCAGCGTAATTGAGCGATTGTTCCACTACCTTTGTAATTCCAGCAATAGGTACGATGACGACGTTGCCCTCGATTTTTTGAGGTGATTCATTAGGGTTTATACGTAGTTGTTCACCTACCGCGTCATAATGTTTATAAATACGATGGAAGGTAAATACAATAATGGGTAAAAATATGAAAATGGCCCAAACTTGCATAAATTTTGTAACAAAGAAAATGAGCAGTACGGTTAAGGAAATGAGTGCTCCTAATAAGTTAGTGAGTAATTTTGGTAACCACCCTTCTGGTTTTTCCCGAATCCATTTTATAATCATACCTGTTTGTGACAAGGTGAAAGGGAGAAATACACCCACTGCATACAATGGAATTAAATGTTCGGTTTTCCCATGAAACGTAATAATTAAAATAACGGAAGCAAAACTGAGTGTGATAATACCGTTTGAATACCCTAAGCGATCACCACGCATCAAATACATGCGAGGCATATATTTATCTGATGCTAAGTTGTAAGCTAACAATGGAAATGCTGAGAATCCGGTATTGGCAGCTAACACTAAAATAAGAGCAGTTGCTCCTTGAATAAAGTAGTAAACAAAGTTTCTTCCAAATACATTGGAAGCGATTTGAGAAACAACAGTTTCAGTATGTTTAGGAGCAATGCCGTACCAATATGCTAAAAAGGTAATGCCAGTGAATAAAACGGCAAGAATCGCTCCCATCATGACTAATGTATTGGCAGCATTTTTAGCAGCGGGTTCTTTAAAGTTTGGAATGGCGTTGGAAATTGCTTCAACACCCGTTAATGCAGAACACCCGGATGAGAATGCCTTTAATAAGAAGAATAATGTAATTCCAGGTACTGCCGTACCAATAGGTGTGTGCAAAGTGGCCGGTGCTTGTCCAGATGTAATTTTAAACATCCCAACAATAATTAAAATAACGAGCGCTAGCACAAAGAGATAGACAGGATAAGCTAATACAGAGGCAGATTCCGTTACCCCTCTAAGATTGAGAATTGTAATAAGAATAACGAGTATAACAGCGATAGGAATGGTGTACCGATGTAAAGTCGGAAACGCAGATGTAATGGCATCTGTTCCTGCTGATACACTTACTGCTACGGTAAGGATATAATCTACCAACAATGACCCACCGGCGATGAGGCCTGCATTTACGCCTAGATTTCTTTTAGAAACTACATAAGCTCCGCCCCCGTGTGGGTAAGAATAGATAATCTGTCGGTATGATAAAATAAGTGCTGCCAATAGAACTAAAACACCGACAGCGATAGGAATGGAGTACCAAAATGCAACTGCTCCAATTGTTACAAGAACAATTAATATTTGTTCTGTTCCATATGCAACTGAGGAAAGCGCATCAGAAGACAGGATAGCCAGCGCTTTTAATTTATTTAACTTCTGCTCTCCTAATGCTGTTGATTTTAACGGTCTCCCAATTAAAAATCTTTTGACTGTAGAAAACATATTTACACCACCAATATGCAAAATTTCCATGAATAGATACTATGTAGTATGAGCGTCTTGTAGCCAAATATTTAGTAAGGAAAGAGGTAATAAATGGGGAGTTTTTATTTAATGGGACATTGTATAAAACAGAGAAGAATAAAAATGAAATACAAACAACTTTTTTATAATTAAAATATGGAATTTCTCTTTGTTTTTATTCACCACCACTTACCTCTATTCATACAATATCATGACTAAATAAACACCCAACTTACACATATACAGCTCTGGCTTAAGCAAGGAGGGTTATACCAATTGAAGGAAAAAGAATATCAATCCAAACCGTTGCTCACAAAAAGAGAAAGAGAAGTGTTTGAGTTACTTGTTCAAGATAAAACAACAAAAGAAATTGCAAGTGAACTTTTTATTAGTGAAAAAACCGTACGTAACCATATATCAAATGCAATGCAAAAGCTAGGGGTTAAGGGACGTTCACAAGCGGTTGTTGAGCTCCTTCGTATGGGAGAGCTTGAATTATAAGGGATGAAGCCGGCTTTTATATAAGGAAAAGCCGGTTATTTTTGTATCTTGCAAATTACTAGAAAAAGGAGGAGAATAAAAAGGTCTAACATGTACATAAAGTGAAGCTTCTATCAGTGGGGGATCTTTATTTCCAAACTGATGGAAAGCTCTTACCAATCGGGCTCTTATGGGCAGTTATCTTCTTCCTCCCTTCTTTGATTTCTCGGAATCTTGAATTGGAAGTTTTACTGCCTGTTAGAATGGGATGAAGTGAACCTTCTATTAGTCTATGTATGTTGTACTGATGATGAGTGCACGATTTGGGAATGTACGCTTAGATGATGAAAGAGAAAACGGGGCGATTGTTTTGAATAGAGCGATTGGTGTAATTGATTCAGGTGTTGGTGGATTAACAGTAGCGAAAGAGTTAATTCGGCAATTACCGAAAGAGCGAATTATATATTTAGGAGATACAGCACGTTGCCCGTACGGTCCGCGATCGCGTGAAGAAGTGAGACAATTCACATGGGAAATGACAGAGTATTTATTGGCGCAGGATATTAAAATGCTTGTCATTGCTTGTAATACTGCGACAGCAGTTGTACTTGAAGAAATGCAAAAAAAATTGTCTATCCCAGTGGTAGGGGTAATCCACCCCGGTGCGCGCACTGCACTTAAAATGACAAATACGTACCATGTTGGTGTAATAGGTACGATTGGAACAGTGAAAAGTGGTGCGTATGAAGAGGCACTAAAATCAATTAACAACCGCGTATTAGTAGAGAGTTTAGCTTGCCCACCGTTCGTTGAGCTTGTAGAAAGCGGGAATTTTGAGAGTGAAATGACGTATGAAGTGGTAAGAGAAACGCTACAACCATTGAAGCAAACTGAAATCGATACGCTGATTTTAGGATGTACGCATTATCCAATTTTAGGGCCAGTTATTAAACGGGTCATGGGTGATTTTGTGCAATTGATTAGTTCAGGTGATGAAACAGCTCGTGAAGTGAGCACCATTTTATATCATAGTAAGATGCTGCATGACAGAGAAGAGCAAAGTGATCATCTTTTTTTAACAACAGGAGAAATTGATGTGTTTAAAGAAATTGCTTCCAAATGGTTTGGGCAACCAATTGAGAATGTGAAGCATATCATTTTATAAAGAGGCTGTTTTCATAGCTATCAAATTAAGAGAATAATATAAAAAGACAAAAAGACCATCCTTATTCAGTGTGTATCTGAAAATGAAAGGATGGTCTTTGGTTTTACTGAATTGTACCCCGAATAGTAGCCACTTTGAGGGAAAGTTCATTATTTGGGTTGTAGTGTAGTTCAAGGGTGAATGAAAGTTACTGCTCGTAAGAGTCTGATTAGTTGAACTTTATAAGTTGTGAAAGAACAGCTGTTAGTTTTTGTTTGATTTGTTTTGCAAATGCTGGATCTTTACCTGAAGTAGATATACTTACAATATACTCGTTATTTCGAATAATTGCGGGTGTGTGAAAAGATGATTGCGTACCATCACTTACGATATTAACCCACTGAAAATCATGTGCTGCTTGTTTGACCATCATATTTACATCGTGATGATTTGTTGCAGCATAAATGAGATGAGCATCTTTTATATCTTCCTCTGTAAATGCTTTTTGTTTCCATGTAATATAGGAGAGCTTCTCCATTTCCTCACAAATGTCTGGACTCACAACAGTGACAATGGCTCCTGTATCCTTTAATCCAACCGCTTTTCGGTATGCGATTTTGCCACCGCCGATGATGACAACGATTTTACCTTGTAGATTAAATATAAGAGGATATAGGTTGCACATGTATATATTCCTCCATTCGTTCTAATAATGCGGACTTCATATAGGGATCAAATTGAAGGCAGTTGCATGTTGTAACGTTCGTATATGTGTGTGCATGGCGCTCAATTTTCCGAAGTAGTAATCCAGTAAAGAGAAGGTATGGCATGACATATACATGTTGAGCTGATGATGCTATGCCATTGAGTTCTTCGGTAAAAGAAGGTGCTCCTTTTGTTAAAAAAGAGCAGGAAACGGGCATGCCGATTTTTCGCTCAACTGCTGCTCCGATTTGCTGCAATTCATGTATAGGCTGAGGATCACTACTACCTCGGCCGACGAGTAGAATTTCGCTACCTTGTGTGTGCATGGCTTCCTGTATTCTTTTGATTACAAGTTCAATCATGAACGGGTGTGTACTAAAAGGTGGGACAACTGAAAATGTAATATGCGGATAGCGCTTTTGTATTTGCTCAATTTCAAAAGGAATGTCACGTTTATAATGAGCAGCTGCAAATAATAAAACAGGGACAAGTAAAACTTCAGTTGCCCCGTCTAGAACCGCTTCTGTAATCGCATCCTGGACAGTTGGTGTTGTGAGTTCAAGAAAGCCAATTTTTTGGATATTTTCACTCCGCTCCTTTATAACGGACTGGACAAAGTGAATGAATTGTTCATTTCCTTCTTGTAATCGGCTACCGTGCCCGATATAAACAATCCCTTTCATTGTGCCGCCACTTCTTTCTCATTAAAAATAGCTTGTAATTCATAATCAATGTTCTGTAATCCGACTTTATTTGCATACTGCAAAGTGAGTTCATCTGTATACGAGAATGGTAAATTGAAAATATGCGTGAAACCAAGGCGTTTAGCTTCTGCTATAAATGTATCAATTGCGGCGCGTCCTTCAAATACAATGCTATCCCATGTAAATTCAGAGAGCATACGTGTATGAATTTCATCAAAACGATGATCTATTTTATATTCATGTGTCATTATATAAGAACCGGGGCCAGTTTTTTCTTGAATAACGGCAATTCGATTGATGTTTCGCCCTAAATACACAGTTGATTCTGTAGAAAATTTTGCTGGTTCACCGAAGAGTCCATATTGCATAAGTGCCTCTTGAGTGCCGCTATTCATATACTGCAGTTCCCCCTGCAAGGAACGAACATCTTTACGATGTTGTGCACATGATTGCAACAAAATTGCTACGCTTTCGGCTGAACAAAAAACAAGACGTTTAGCGTCAAATATTTCACGGAGTTGTTCCTGTGTTAATGTGTATTCTTGTTTTTTGAAAGTTGGAATCTGATATGTCTCTGCTCCGGCTTCTTGTAACTTTTGCTCTGCTTTACTTATTTTATTTGATGAAGAGGCGAGCAAAACTTTTTTTCCGTGTAGTGGCTTATGTTCTTTCCAAGCAATTTGTTTTCGCAAGGATACGACATCTCCAACAATTGTCATGGAAGGATTTGAAATGTGTTCTTTTTTGACTCTGTCAACAATTGTGGATAGAGTACCTGTAACGACTCGCTGTCTTCCTGTTGTACCCCATTCAATGACTGCTACTGGTGTATTTTTTTTCTTTCCTGTTTGTAATAAGTTTTCACAAATGATTGGTAAATTTTTAATGCCCATGTAAAAGGCAACAGTATCACTATTTAAGAGTGAGTTGTAGTTTACATGATCCTGAATCGGTCCCTTTGTATGACCAGTTAGTAATGTCACACTATTACTGTAATCGCGATGGGTGAGAGGGATGCCGGCATACGCGCTAGCGGCGATGCTAGATGTAATACCTGGTACAATCTCATATGGAATGTTTTCTGCTGCTAAAGCGGCTGCTTCTTCACCAACTCTGCCAAAGATAGAGGGATCTCCGCCTTTTAAGCGAACAACGGTCTTACCTTCTTTGGCAGATTGAAGTAAATGAGCGTTAATCATTTCTTGGCGCATAATATGATTTGTTGGCATTTTTCCGCAATAGACAAGCTCACATGTTGACTTCGTATAGCGCAGTAAATTTTGATTCAATAAGCGGTCATATAAAACAATATCTGCTTTTTGTAAACACTCCATCGCTTTTTTTGTAATAAGCCCTTCATCACCAGGTCCTGCACCGACTAAATATACGTATCCGTTCATCTCTACACCTCATCTGTTTTTACTGGAAAGGAAGCCGAGAAGAGGCTTCCTTATATAAGCTACATGTATATATAAATATCGCCATCAATAACTTGTACTTCATACGTTTGAATGCAACCATCATCAGGTTTTTGTACTTCACCTGTTAGTAATGAAATTTTCCAATCGTGCAGTGGACAAAAGACAAATTCACCAGAAACAATTCCTTCCGCTAAAGGTCCATTTTTATGAGGGCACCGATTTTCTACAGCACGAATGTCGCCGTTTGCAAGGCGGAATAAAGCAATAGACATATCCTTTATTCGCACTTCCTTACCAATTTGTACGGGAAGATCTACAGCATGCATGATTTTTATTTTTTCTTTCGTTTGTAACATACGAATCGCTCCTTACTTTACAATCTCTACTTCATACATCGTTTTTAATGATTGCGTTTCTAGTGCTTGTCCCCAAGCCTCTTCATATGTGCTACGTGCTTTTTGGAAACGTTCATATAGCATAGCGACCATATTTTCATCTTGCAGTACTTCTTTTATGTGGTGTAAGCCCATTCGCTCTACCCAAGGAGCTGTACGTTCGCCGTAAATACCAGTTTCACGATAGTATTGTACGTAAGCTGTGGCAATGCGAAGTACATCTTCCTCCGAAGGGACAATCATTACAAAATCAGCTTCACGCACTTCTGTACCGCCATTACCACCGATATAAAGTTGGAAGCCATTTTCAACACAAACGACACCGAAGTCTTTCGTTAATGCTTCCGCACAGTTACGCGGGCAACCTGTTACACCCATTTTCATTTTATGTGGTGTATCTACCATTTCTAATGACTGTTCAAGTAACATGCCAAGTCCTAATGAATCTTTTGTACCGAAGCGGCAGAAACGAGATCCAACGCAGGATTTTACATTGCGAAGGGACTTCGAGTAGGCATAGCCAGAGTTCATACCAAGGTCGGCCCACACTTTTGGTAAATCTTCTTTTTTAACCCCATATAAACCGATGCGGCTTGCGCCTGTTATTTTCACGAGTGGAACGTCGTACTTCTTCGCAACTTCTGCAATTTTCATTAAATCATCTGCTGTTGTAACGCCGCCGTACATACGTGGAATAACAGAAAATGTTCCGTCATGTTGAATATTTCCATTCATTCTTTCGTTAACGAAGCGGGATGCTTTATCATCGGCATACTCTTCTGGGCAGGCCATACGTAAATAATAATTTAATGCAGGCCGGCATTTTGAACAGCCTTCTTCGTGCGCGAAGTCAAGGACGTTTCGCACTTCTTTCGGTGATTTTAAACCTTTCTCATGAATTGCTGCTACAACTTCATCGCGAGATAATGTTGTGCACCCACACATACCTGCAGCCTGAGTAGAAGCATCAAAATTATCTCCAAGTGTATGAGATAGAATTTGTTCAACAACTGGGCGACATTTACCGCAGGATCCTGCAGCTTTTGTGCATCCTTTTACTTCTTCAAATGTCGTTAGGTCTTGTTCTAAAATAGCGTGAACAATGGCTCCTTTTGTGACACCGTTGCATCCGCAAACAGTTTCATCAGCACTCATACTTGCAATATCAAGCCCGCTATCTTCACCAGCTTTGTGAAGAAGAGAAGCTGATGTATATTCTTGTATATCTTCTTCTTTTTTTAACATGCTGAAGAGGCGTGTGCCGTCAGCTGTATCACCATATAAAACAACACCAACAACTTTATTGTCTCGGATTAGTACTTTTTTATAGGAACGTGTACATTCGTCAAATATGGAGATTGCTTTTGTTACCTCATCTTCATAAATTTGACCAGCGGAGAATAAATCGCATCCCGCAACTTTCAGTTGTGTACCGACGATGCTGCCTGTATATCCATCTGTTTGTGTATTTGTAATCTGTTTTGCTAATACAGCACTTTGCTCATAGAGCGGTGCAACAAGACCGTAGGCAATCCCTTTATGCTCTGCACATTCACCAACCGCATAGATGAATTGGTCATTTGTTTGCATATAGTCATTGACTATAATGCCGCGGTTCACAAGTAAACCAACGTCTTTTGCTAACTGTGTATTTGGGCGTATTCCAACAGCCATGACGATTAAATCACAATTTACAATATCGCCATCTGCAAATTGAATGCCCTCAACGTGGTCTGTACCAAGAATTTTTACCGTTTTCTTTTCCATAAGGAACTTCATACCTTGTGATTCTAAGTCTTCACGCAGTAATGAAGCTGCCTTAGCATCAAGTTGTTGCTCCATTAAGTGTGGCATTAAATGAACAACATGCACGTCCATTCCTAAATCAATAAGCCCTCGTGCGGCTTCTAAACCAAGTAATCCGCCGCCAATGACAACTGCTTTTTTATATTGCTTAGCCGTATCCATCATAAATTGTGTATCTTCGATTGTGCGAAATCCTGTTACACCAGGGAGATTTGAACCTTCCACAGGTAAGATAAAAGCACTGGAGCCTGTTGCGATAATGAGCTTGTCGTACATAACAAGACGATTCTTTTCTGTAACAATGACTTGTTCTTCCCGATCAATATGAAGTACTTTTTCATTTGTATACAACGTAATATCATTTTCTTCGTACCAACTGTATTCGTTCATAATGATATCTTGCATATTTGTTTTTCCTTGTAGGACGTGGGAGAGCATAATACGATTGTAGTTCGGGTGCGGTTCATCTCCAAAAATGGTAATGTCGTATAACGTATTGTTTTGTTTTAAAATTTCTTCGATGCAGCGTATTCCAGCCATACCATTCCCAATCATGACTAAACGTGTTTTCATATTCATGTCCCTTCTTATATGTGAAATATTTAACAAACTTTGATACTTGTATTATAAAAGTTTTAGAAAATAAGGAGATGTGATATTTATCACAGTTTTGGAGGATTCATAAATTGTTCAAATTTGCACATAATTTGCTGTAATCTCCTTTTACATTTGATAATTTTATCTTACTAGTTGTAGGTAGTAAGACCACACTTCAAGATTCAGAGAAACTAAAAAAGATGGATGGGGGATGAAGCCTCAACTAATGAAAATTTCACTTTATCCCGCATTAACGGGCAGTGAGACCCCCACCTCAAGATTCAGAGAGAAGCAAAGAAGATAGGTGGGGGAACTGCCCGTAAAAGCCCGATTGGTACAACTAACCATCAGTGAGGGATAAAGCCCCACTGATGGAAGTTTCACTTTATCGCGAAAGAATAATACGGAGACGTTAGTAAAGAGACTGAAAATATTCCAATAGAGGTAAGGAGTAAGTTTTTGACCATGATATAAAACTTTGCGCAGGTATTTTTTAGAAGAGATAAGTTGTCATCGCTTGTTCTAAAGTGAAAGTTGAGCTCGTATACATGTAGTACAAACTTAGATTTTTAGGAGGAAAGCGTATGCCTAAATCGACTTTCAAATGGCTTGTTTGTGCTACATTAAGTACAGTTTTATTAGCAGGATGCGGATTGTTTGGTAAGGAAAAAGAAACAGAGCAAATTGATCCACCTAAGAAAGTTACCTATACAGACGGTGAGAAGAAAGAAACAGCGAAGCAAGGGGAAACGATAAAACAAGATTTATATCTCGTAGATAAAAATGGTTATGTTGTGCCGCAAACGGTGCAGTTACCTGCTCCGAAAAATAATGCGGTCATTAAGCAATCATTACAATATTTAGTGAAAGATGGACCAGTAACAAATTTATTGCCAAATGGATTTCAAGCTGTACTTCCCGCAGATACTGAAATGACAGTTGATGTGAAAAACGGGACAGCGGTTGTTGATTTTTCTAAAGAACTGAAAAATTATAAAAAAGAAGAAGAACGCCGTATTGTAGAAGCAGTTACTTGGACATTAACGCAGTTTAAAGAAGTGAAGAATGTGAAGTTTCGTATGAATGGGCAAGATTTAGCGAAGATGCCTGTTGCTGGTACGCCGATTGGTAATGGATTAAGCCGGGCAAATGGCATTAACTTTGATGATGAGCAAGTGGCTGATATTACAAACACAAAACCAGTTACGTTGTATTTCTTGGCGCAAAATAATAAACAAAATTATTATGTACCAGTAACGCGCCGCGTTGCAGAAGGAAAAGAAAATGAAGTCGCGACAATTGTAAATGAACTTGTAAAAGGACCAGCGCATCAATCGGCGTTAACATACGACTTTAATCCAGATGTGAAGCTAATCAATGAGCCGAAACTTGAAAAAGGAACGGTGACGCTAAACTTTAATGAAAATATTTATGGGAATAAAGGTAAAAGTATGATTTCTGACTATGTACTCCAGTCTCTTGTATTAACTTTAACGGAAAAACAAGGAGTAGAAAATGTGTTAATTCAAGTGAATGGAAAAGCGAATCTTGTTACAGAGAAAGGTGATAAATTAATAAAACCAGTCGCTCGTCCGCAAAACGTGAACACAGGTAGTTTTTAAACAGAAATAATTTGATATACTTAATTTATGAAAAGAAGGGGAACTCCCCTTCTTTTATTGTCATACATAACATAATTTTTAAATTGGCTATACTAACATGTAGCAGTTATAAGGGGGTTATTTTTATGCGAGTAGATGGTAGACAAGCATCAGATTTGCGCCGTGTACATATTCATACGAATTATTTAAAACATCCAGAAGGATCAGTATTGATTGAAGTTGGTGATACGAAAGTTATTTGTACAGCAACGATTGAAGAAAGGGTTCCGCCGTTTATGAGGGGCGAAGGAAAGGGATGGGTTACAGCTGAGTATTCCATGCTTCCTCGTGCAACAGAACAGCGTACCATTCGTGAATCGAGTAAAGGAAAAGTAACAGGGCGCACAATGGAAATTCAACGTTTAATAGGACGAGCATTACGTGCTGTGGTTGATTTAGAAGCGCTCGGTGAAAAGACGGTTTGGATTGACTGTGATGTCATTCAAGCTGATGGTGGAACGAGAACTGCTTCTATTACCGGTGCGTATGTTGCGATGGTATTAGCGTTTGAGAAGCTTGTAACAGCAGGAAAAGTATCAAAAATTCCAGTGAAGGATTACTTGGCAGCAACGTCTGTTGGAATCGTTGATGAACATGGTGTTGTGTTAGATTTAAATTATGCAGAAGATTCTAAGGCAAATGTCGATATGAATGTCATTATGACAGGCAAAGGGCATTTTGTTGAAGTGCAAGGTACAGGAGAAGAAGCGACATTTAGCCGCGGTGAATTGAATGAATTGCTTGATGCAGCAGAATATGGAATTTTACAGCTTATTGAAATGCAAAAAGAAGCGTTAGGCGATATTGTAACTCATATGGAATAGAGGTAAAAATATGAAACAAGTTGTAGTAGCGACAAAGAATGCTGGGAAAGTACGTGAATTTGCGGAGCTATTTGAAAAGTTTGATTTAGAAGTAAAATCACTTTATGATTTTCCTCATATTGAAGAAGTAGAAGAAACTGGTGAAACGTTTGAAGAGAATGCCATTTTAAAAGCGGAACATCTGTGTAAACAGCTAGATGAAATTGTCATTGCAGATGATTCAGGTTTAATTGTAGATGCCTTGCAGGGGAAACCAGGGGTTCGTTCGGCTCGTTATGCAGGAGAGGAAAAGGATGATCAAGCTAACATTCAAAAGGTTCTAGAAGAATTAAAGGATATTTCAATGGAGAAACGGACAGCGCGTTTTTATTGCGCATTAGCCGTTGCGTTTCCACAAGAAGATAAAAAACCATTGATTGTAAACGGAACGTGTGAAGGGAAGATTTTAGAACAACAGCGCGGGGAAAATGGCTTTGGTTATGATCCAATCTTTTATGTAGAAGAATACAAAAGCGCAATGGCAGAATTGTCATCCGATGAGAAAAATAAAATTAGTCATCGCGGGCGTGCTCTTCGTAAATTAGAAGAAAAAATTCCAGTATGGTTTTTAGGAGAAGAATAATAAGGGAGCGAAACCGATGAAGGCGTTAATTGTGAGCGATAGTCACGGTTCTGTGAAAGAGCTAAAGCAATTAAAAGAGCGGTATGAGGGAAACGTAGATGTGATGATTCATTGCGGTGATTCTGAATTAACATCTCATCATTCTGAACTAGAAGGGTTTCATGTGGTGAAAGGAAATTGTGATTTTGTTGGTGATTTTCCAAATGACATCATCACAGATGTGCAAAGCACACGTTTTCTTGTAACGCATGGCCATTTATACAATATTAAAATGACGCTGCAAACACTTTTATATCGTGCGAAAGAAGCTGAGGCAAATATTGTTTGCTTCGGTCATTCGCATATATTGGGAGTAGAAATCATAGATGATATATTGTTTATCAATCCAGGAAGTATTCTCTTGCCGCGCTCGCGAAGAGAAAAAACATTTGCTTTACTCGAAATACAAGAAAGCGAAATAGATATTCGTTTTCTTACATTAGATGGTGCAACTGTAGCGGAAAAAACGTTTAAAATAGGGTGAAAAACTTTTCTTCACCCTATTTTAAAAAAATGTTGACTTTGATTATTGATAATAATATAATAAAAACTGTCGATGAGACATTAGCAAAAATTTCATATCATGCGGGTGTAGTTTAGTGGTAAAACAAGAGCCTTCCAAGCTCTGGTCGAGAGTTCGATTCTCTTCACCCGCTCCATGTCCCAGTAGCTCAGCAGGATAGAGCAACGGCCTTCTAAGCCGTCGGTCGGGAGTTCGAATCTCTCCTGGGACGCTAAAAAAACCTTGTTATCTTTTGATGACAAGGTTTTTTGTTTGGTTTAAATAAGAAATAGTAATTGTGCTATTTAACACTAAAAAAAGCATCNNGATGCTTTTTTTAGTGTTAATAATTGTTATTTTATTTGTTTTTTAACTTTTGTCCTTTAGAAGAGAACTTGTTATGAAGAATGCTTTCCTTTTTCATGATGCTACAGTAATTTTTAATAAATTTCTCATTTAGATTTAATTTGATTTTCAGACGAATTTCATTAAAAGATATTAAAGTTGGGACTAGATCTTATAATAGCCATCAAATGAATAAACGAGAATCATGAAATGGTTTGAGACATTGATTATCGGCTTAAATACAATAAAAAGGAGATGAGTTCATTGGCAAAAAAATTTTCCGTTTCTGATGAAGTCGCTGCCGCCCCGTCACTAGGCCGGCAGATGTTGAGTAAGGTTCCAGAAGTCACGATCTTCTTCTGGATCATCAAAATTTTATGTACAACTGTCGGTGAAACATTTGCTGATTTCTTAAATTTCAACCTTGGATTTGGTTTAACTCTCACTACCATAATTATGGGAATAGCATTTTTCGTTGTATTGTACCTTCAATTCAGAGCAACTAAATATGTTCCAGGCATTTATTGGCTCACTGTTGTTCTTATAAGCGTATTTGGAACGTTGGTAACTGATAATTTGACAGACAATATGGGAGTACCTCTTGAGGTTAGTACGGTAGTTTTCTCCGTGCTGCTAGGTTTAACTTTTCTTTTTTGGTATCTCAGTGAAAAAACACTCTCGATACACTCGGTTTATACAAGAAAAAGAGAAGTTTTCTATTGGCTTACCATTCTTTTCACATTTGCACTTGGAACAGCAGTCGGAGACTTATATTCCGAACAACTCGGTCTTGGTTATCTTTACACAGGAATAATAGTCATTATTATAATTGGTTGTGTATTTTTAGCATGGAAATTTTTGAAACTTGATGGAGTATTAGCGTTTTGGATTGCGTATATTCTTACTCGTCCACTCGGAGCATCATTAGGGGATTACCTATCTCAACCAAAAAATAATGGCGGGTTAGGTTTGGGGACAACAGTTACTAGTGTAATTTTTCTTATAGCTATTTTAGCGATAATCATTTTTCTTGCTGTTACAAAAGTTGATACAAAGGCAAAAAGTGATACAGCAGAAACAAACCAAGCGAATGGAAACAAGAAAAATGTTTTGACACAAACCATTGTGGTACTGTGCATTTTCTTAGTTGTTGGCATAGGCGGTTATGTTTGGCGCAGTAATAATATAGCGCCGCAAGCCGGCTCTGCACAAACTACATTAGCTGGACAATTAACGGATTTTGTTAAAATTGAAAGTGATATGCTAAACCATGTAAACTCAAATGATTTTACTACGGCGAAAAAAGGGGCTGACGATTTGGAACATGAATGGGACGCAGCGGAGCCTAAACTTAGAAAAATAGATGGCACAACATGGACTAAAATTGATGGAACTATTGACAGTGTATTAGCAGCCGTTCGTTCATCAAACCCTGATGTCAACAAGTGCAAATCTGCACTTAACAATTCGCTTAGTGTCATAAACGGAGCGAATAAATAAAAATTTTAGGAATCGCAAATTTGAACTGCATCCCAATTGTTAGACACAACTAACAATTGGGGTGCAGTTTTTTATGTTTTCAATGAATTTTAAAGAAAAACTATAGTTATTAGAAAAAGAATTAAAAGCAAAATTAGTTTAGGTTAATTGTTAATAAACTTCTCAAATACAAAGCCAAAATCTTTTACATTATATTGTTTTTTTGTATCAACAAGCCAATTGAACGCAATTTGATTAATTTCTTTAAATTGTGCTGCTAGATCTACTTCGGCATTTCTTACGTTGCCTAATGTAGAAGATGCCATTTCTAGGCTCTTATGTGCGTATTGCGTTGCGATATCATTTTCGTAAGTGATTTCTGCGATCTTCAGAAGTGCCTTATATAAATCTTTTACTTCTTCAATATGTTTTTTATGTATGTCGATGGAGTAATGCTCTCCGCCCATATTAAATTTAATCTCAATATCTAAGTCTACTGTCCCTGCTGTTTCAAGTAGAACGTTAGAAATTTTATGAGTGTTGTAATTATAACGGCGAAGTGTACGTTTCTTACTTACCGCACTTGTTCCGTCAACATGAATAAGAGCTGTATTTGTAAAGCAATACTCATCTGTTTTTGATTTGATTAAAAAATAAATTTTTTCGTTTTCTTCATGCATGACATAATCATCAGCATCTACTTTATCGTAATCAGCAGGGGTAATAACGGACCCAATATCACTTAAACCAAGCATATCAGCTGCTACTTTTTTAAACATTGTATATCGCCCTTTCGTTTTGAAATTTCTGAATCATTTCGAGTTTATTATAACATGAGAGAAGTGTTTTTTTGAGGAATCTTACAATTCTGTAAGGTATATGTAAGAAAATTCGATGGTAACTATTTCTAAAAATTTTATAATAAAGGCAACATAGACGAAGTGAGGGGAAGAAATAGTGAAAGGTTTAGCTATAACAGCCTTATCAATTGCTTTTGGAGTTGTTGCCTATGATAAATTGATGAATATGATTAATGTGATAAAACAATTAATTGCATAAATAAAGATTTAAGGGGATAAGGGATGGAATGGTTACTTGGTATTATTGGAATTTGTAGTGTTGTTTTATTATTTATGTTTCCAATTGGATTATTAAGTTCAAGCATAAGTGTATTTTTTATGTGTTTAATCATCAGTACGATAATGATTATTATAGTATTAATGAAACGTAGTAAGTCTATTTTCTTTTTTAGCATTATCGTGATGACAATTATTGTTCTTCAAATGATAACCCTCTTTGTATATCCTACTATTATAAAAGCTTTCCATTAAAACTCTTCGCGCCGGTAGCTGAGAGTTTTTTATTTTCTCTCGTAGAATCCTCATGTGCTATAAAAGTTCTATTTTCGTATTTCTAGGCAATATATTCGATTTTTATATAGCAAAAATCGGTATTTTCTCAGTAAAAACGAACAGATTCCAAAGATTGTGTTCTGAACTATCATTTGTTATATTAACTTTGAAGTGTATTGAAAATCTAAAAAAAGAGGCGAGCGTATGGATAAAAAAGAAAGTACGGTCGTATTGTTTCCGCAGTTGTCAGCGCGATTTATCGACGAAGGATTTATTGCATTGCGTGAACGTCGGTTTGAAGAAGCGTTAACATGCTTCGAAATGTTGCGCCAGTACGGGGCACAGACAGAACAATCAGAATTGGCTTCAGTTATTTGTTTACTAGAATTAAAGGAAACGAAAGAAGCGAAAGAGCGATGCGAGGAATTGCTTGAAACAGGGGAACTCTTATTTCAAGATATTCTCGAGACATATGTTACAATTTTAGTGCAAATAAATGATTATGAGGGCATTATTGAAACGGTACAGTCCGTTTTACAAACGAAAGAAATAACAGAAGAGCAAAAAGAGAAATTAGCACAACTTGCATTGTTTGCAAAGAGCATGCTAGATGGTGAAGAAGTAGTAGAAATAGACAATGACGTATTTTTTGATGAACCTGCGTTTGCCGACGCTTTGCTTAAAGGTGATTATGGGAAGCAATTGCGGGCGATAAATGAGCTTGCGAATAGAAATATCGAAAGCGCGTTGCCGGCGCTGCGTACATTTTTACTAGATGAAACGAAACACCCGTATATTAAAACTTCTATCTTATACATATTAATGGAAAATCGAATACAAGAAAGCATAGATGTGGAGAAATTCGGTGAGACAATAACGGTCATACCGGCTAATTTATCTTATAATCCATATGATACAGAAGAAGTGTTACATATATTGTCTGATCGCTTAGAGCATGATAATCCAACGATGTATGAGGCGATTGTTGCATATTGGAAAGAAATGCAAACAAGCATCTTTCCGTTTCCTTTCTTAATAGAGAAAGACAAGTTATGGGCAGCTGTTTTAGAGAGAGTTGGAAGAAAACGATTTGGAATGCAGATTCATGAGGATGAGCTTCTTCGAGAGTATGATATTACACTTGAAGAATATCATGTTGCATATCAGTGGTTTTTACGTATTGAGAAAGAAGGATTTATGCCAGTATAATGAAAAAGAATGTTTCGGTTATTGAAACGAGAGTATTCTATGTTATAATGTAAGGGTTGCAAAGGGCTGAAATCTGCCTTTTTATAAGAGAATAGAAACAAATATTCTCTTACTTATATGTTTCATATTATTCTCGAACAAAATATACCGTATTTGTCTTTTTGGCAAATAGTAGATTGAGAATGATACGTCCGAAGTTTTCATAACGGATGGTAAAGCTGAATACATCAGCTTTACAGAGTGTTTGTTGTTTCTTTATCAGAAACGAAAAATGCCTCGATCTTTAAAGGTATGTGCATACATTATTATAGTTGGAGGGAAAGAATAAATGGCTGCAAAATGGGAAAAATTAGAAGGTAACGCTGGCGTTTTAACAATCGAAGTTGATGCTAAAGAAGTAAACAACTCTTTAGACGCTGCGTTCAA
This sequence comes from Bacillus sp. AFS018417, assembly GCF_002560985.1. Classification (NCBI taxonomy): domain Bacteria; kingdom Bacillati; phylum Bacillota; class Bacilli; order Caryophanales; family Bacillaceae; genus Bacillus; species Bacillus sp. AFS018417. The sequence continues at coordinate 50,092 of NZ_NTTM01000002.1, read as the reverse complement.
AAAAGTTGTAAAAACAATTAATGTACCGGGCTTCCGTAAAGGAAAAATGCCTCGTCCTCTATTCGAACAACGCTTCGGTGTAGAATCTTTATACCAAGATGCTTTAGATATCATCTTACCAAAAGCATACGGAGAAGCAATTGATGAAACTGGTATCTTCCCAGTTGCTCACCCTGAAATCGACATCGAGAAATTCGAAAAAGGCGAAAACTTAATTTTCACTGCAAAAGTTACTGTAAAACCTGAAGTGAAATTAGGCGAGTACAAAGGTTTAACAGTAGAAAAAGTTGATACTACTGTAACTGATGAAGATGTAGAGAATGAATTAAAATCTTTACAAGAGCGTCAAGCTGAGCTTGCAGTTAAAGAAGATGGCACTGTAGAAAACGGTGATACAGCTGTAATCGACTTCGAAGGTTTCGTTGATGGCGAAGCATTCGAAGGTGGAAAAGGCGAGAACTACTCTTTAGCAATCGGCTCTAATACATTCATCCCAGGATTTGAAGAGCAATTAGTTGGTCTAAAAGCTGGCGAACAAAAAGAAGTGGAAGTATCATTCCCAGAAGAATACCATGCAGCAGAACTAGCTGGTAAACCAGCAACATTTAAAGTAACAGTTCATGAAATTAAGGTGAAAGAACTTCCTGCTTTAGATGATGAGTTCGCGAAAGATGCAAACGAAGAAGTAGCAACTCTTGACGAGTTAAAAGCAAAACTTCGTGAAAACTTAGAAGAGAACAAAAAACAAGAAGCTGATAACAAACTTCGTGACGAAGTAGTAGAAAAAGCTGCTGCAAATGCAGAAATTGACATTCCAGAAGCAATGATCGAAACTGAGTTAGATCGCATGGTTCGCGAATTCGAGCAACGCTTAAGCTACCAAGGCATGAACTTAGAGCTTTACTACCAATTCACAGGTACTGATGAAGCAAAATTAAAAGAACAAATGCAAGAAGACGCAGCAAAACGCGTAACAACTAACCTTGTTCTTGAAGCAATCATCAAAGCTGAAAACATTGAAGTAACAGAAGAAGAAGTAAATGCAGAAGTTGAAAAAATGGCTGAAATGTACAACATGCCAGTAGACGCTGTGAAACAAGCTCTTGGTAACGTTGAGGGTGTAAAAGAAGACCTTCAAGTTCGTAAAGCAGTAGATTTCTTAGTAGATAACAGCAAGACTGCATAATAAAATAACAAGGCGCGACATTGCTCGTGCCTTGTTTTATAAATATAAATATATTTGTAAACCATTTTTATTATGAAGAAGGAAAAGATTCTTCGAAAGTCGAATATACATATTTCAAAAGTTTCAAAATTTTTTTAATTGTACATAACTAACCATATTATTTGTATTTCTCGCCACGTAGTGACATAATATGTATTTACATACGATACATTTATCGTGTACATACGAAGGCAAGGTATTAGCACTTTGTAAGGGGTGTGAAAATATGTTTAAATTTAATGATGAAAAAGGGCAATTAAAATGTTCTTTCTGTGGTAAAACACAGACGCAAGTTCGAAAGCTTGTTGCAGGTCCTGGTGTCTACATTTGTGATGAATGTATAGAACTTTGCACAGAAATCGTGCAAGAGGAGCTTGCAAAAGATGAAGAAGTAGAATTCAAAGATGTACCGAAACCAGTAGAGATTCGTGAAATTTTGGATGAATATGTAATCGGACAAGATCAAGCGAAGAAGGCTTTAGCGGTAGCGGTATATAACCATTACAAGCGCATTAATTCTAACAGCAAAATTGATGATGTAGAATTAGCGAAAAGTAATATTGCTTTAATTGGACCAACTGGTAGCGGTAAAACGTTACTGGCACAAACGTTAGCACGTATTTTAAATGTTCCATTTGCAATTGCTGACGCAACATCTTTAACAGAAGCGGGATACGTTGGGGAAGATGTAGAAAACATCCTACTAAAACTTATTCAAGCAGCTGATTATGATGTAGAGAAAGCGGAAAAAGGGATCATTTACATTGACGAGATTGATAAAGTGGCACGTAAGTCAGAAAATCCGTCAATTACACGTGACGTATCTGGTGAGGGTGTGCAACAGGCACTTCTTAAAATTTTAGAAGGTACTGTAGCAAGCGTTCCTCCGCAGGGTGGTCGTAAGCATCCACATCAAGAGTTTATTCAAATTGATACAACAAACATTTTATTCATTTGTGGCGGTGCCTTTGATGGCATTGAACCAATTATTAAACGCCGTCTTGGTGAAAAAGTGATTGGTTTCGGTTCTGAGAAGAAAAATGCTGATGTAACAGAAAAGCATGTTTTATCGCATGTATTGCCAGAAGATTTATTAAAATTTGGATTAATTCCAGAATTTATTGGTCGTCTTCCGGTTATTGCGAATTTAGAGCCGCTTGATGAAGGTGCTCTTGTTGATATCTTAACAAAACCGAAAAATGCACTTGTGAAACAGTTCCAAAAGTTATTGGAACTTGATGATGTTGAATTAGAGTTTGAAGAGGGTGCCCTTGTCGAAATTGCGAAAAAAGCAATTGAACGTAAAACGGGTGCGCGTGGACTTCGTTCAATCATTGAGGGTCTTATGCTTGATGTGATGTTCGAACTCCCATCTCGTAAGGATATTGAGAAATGTGTGATTTCAAAAGAAACAGTAGCAGAGAATGCTACGCCAAAATTAGTGCTTCAAGATGGTACTATACTTGAACAAGATACAAAAACATCTGCATAAAGTGAAACCTTAATCAGCGGGGATTTCATCCCTGCTGATTATGAGTAGAACGAATCGGATATATACCAGTAATTGATCCCCACCTAACTTTTTTGCTTTTTGCTGAATTTCGAGGTGGGGATATTACTGTCGGTGAATAGCAGTATAAACGATAAGAAACAGCAATTGTATAATTGCTGTTTCTTATTATGTTTAGCGTGTTTCCTCCCAGGGGATACTGATAAGTAAAACATAGCGGGAGGAAATGAGTATGAGCTGGACAAATATTTTTTTAATCGTTCAACTTGTCTTTGGTGTAATTGTCGGATTATATTTTTGGCATTTACTCAAAAACCAGCGAACACAAAAAGTTTCAATTGATAGAGAATCAAAGAAAGAGCTAGAGCAACTTCGAAAAATGCGGGAAATTTCTTTAACAGAACCCCTTGCTGAAAAAGTTCGTCCAGCGTCTTTTGCTGATATTGTTGGACAAGAAGACGGTATTAAATCATTAAAAGCTGCGCTATGCGGCCCAAATCCGCAACATGTCATTATATATGGACCGCCAGGAGTTGGAAAAACAGCAGCGGCTCGGCTCGTATTAGAAGAAGCAAAGAAAAACTCGAAATCTCCATTTCGAATCACTGCAACATTTATTGAGCTGGATGCCACAACGGCTCGGTTTGATGAGCGGGGGATTGCTGATCCGTTAATTGGTTCTGTTCATGATCCGATTTATCAAGGTGCTGGAGCGATGGGGCAAGCAGGTATTCCGCAACCGAAAAAAGGGGCGGTCACAGATGCGCATGGAGGTATTTTATTTATTGATGAGATTGGGGAGTTGCATCCAATTCAAATGAATAAAATGTTAAAAGTGCTGGAGGATCGCAAAGTATTTTTGGAAAGTGCATATTATAGTGAAGAGAATTCTCTCATTCCAACGTATATTCACGATATTTTCCAAAAGGGATTACCAGCTGATTTTCGCCTTGTTGGCGCAACAACACGTTCTCCGGATGAAATTCCTCCGGCTATTCGGTCACGCTGTTTAGAAGTCTTTTTTCGTGAACTAGATACAGGAGAAATCGAAGCAGTAGCGAAAAATGCTGCTGAAAAGGTGGATATGGAGCTAGGTGAACAGGGTATAGAAATGATTGGAATGTACGCACGGAATGGAAGAGAAGCCATTAATCTTGTGCAAATTTCTGCTGGAATGGCAATTAATGAAGGGCGATCTTTTATAAAGGATGAGGATATTGAATGGGTCATTCATTCAAGCCAACTGACGCCGAAATACGAAAAGCGGGTATATCCAATTCCGAAAATTGGTCTTGTAAATGGCCTGGCTGTATATGGACCAAATACAGGAGCACTACTTGAAATAGAAGTAACAGCAATTCCAGCAAAAGAGAATGGATCCGTTGTGGTAACAGGGATTGTTGAAGAAGAAAGTATCGGTAATCAAACGAAATCAATTCGCCGTAAAAGTATGGCAAAAGGTTCTGTTGATAATGTTGTAACTGTCCTTCGTTCGCTGGATTTGTTACCTGAAGGATATGATATACATATTAACTTTCCAGGCGGTATTCCAATTGATGGACCATCTGCCGGCATTGCAATTGCAACAGGCGTATATTCTGCCGTTCATCGCATGTATATCAATAATGAAGTAGCCATGACTGGAGAAATTAGTATTCACGGAGAAGTAAAACCAGTTGGTGGCGTTTACGCAAAAGTAAAAGCAGCGAAAAAAGCTGGGGCAAAGAAAGTGCTAATCCCAGCAGAAAATATGCAGCCTTTTCTTTACACAATCAAAGGTATTGAAATCGTTCCTGTGCGAAAATTAAAAGAAGTATTTGCATTAGCATTTGTAAAAGAGAAAATTGAGCCAACAGGCGATACATTGCTTTCTTTAGATGAAGGTGACGTGCAATCGATGTAAAGGGTAAAGGGTTAGGTGAACCAATGGGGCTCATATGGGAGGGACGCTAACTTTACTGCCTGTTAGAGCAGAATATCCTAGGCTTCGTTTAAGTTGTTATATGCTTAAGCGAAGTCCCTTTTTCTTTAACGAGCAATAGAGCATCGAGTCTCTGAGATTGCATAAGGCTTTATTGTAATATAAAATAGGGAAACAAAGATATTTATGGAGGTGCTATGTCTAATATGAATGCGAACGAAAGAATCGTGCCCCTCCTACCATTAAGAGGCGTTCTCGTATATCCGACGATGGTTCTGCATCTTGATGTAGGACGTGATAAATCGATACAAGCGCTCGAGCAGGCGGCTGTAGATGAAAATATAATTTTTTTAGCGATGCAAAAAGACGTGAATATCGATGATCCGAAAGAAGATGATATTTATAAAGTAGGTACGTTAGCAAAAATAAAGCAAATGCTCAAATTGCCAAACGGGACGATGCGTATCCTTGTAGAAGGTTTACATAGAGTAGAAATGACAGAGTTCATCGAAGAAGATGATGTAATTACAGCTAATGTCCGTACATTAATGGAAGAAGAAGAGGGCGATTTAGAAGAAAAAGCACTCATGCGTACATTAATTGAGTATTTTGAGCAATATATTAAGCTGTCTAAGAAGGTTTCAGATGAAACTTTTGCAACAGTTGTTGATGTTGATGAACCAGGTCGATTAGCTGATCTCGTATCATCTCATTTGCCTCTCAAAATGAAGCAAAAGCAACAGATTTTAGAAATCACTGCGGTGAAAGAACGATTACATACACTTATTTCTTTTATTCAAGATGAAAAAGAGTTATTGAACTTAGAAAAGAAAATTGGTCAGCAAGTGAAGCGTTCTATGGAGCGTACACAAAAAGAGTACTTCTTACGTGAGCAAATGAAAGCTATTCAAAAAGAACTTGGTGATAAAGAAGGAAAAGGCGGCGAAGTAGAAGAGCTTCGTGAAAAGATTGAAGAATCAGGAATGCCAGAAGAAACGCAGCAGGCAGCTTTAAAAGAGCTAGATCGTTATGAGAAATTGCCGGCAAGTTCAGCAGAGAGCGGTGTGATTCGCAATTATATTGATTGGTTATTATCTCTTCCTTGGACTGAGGCAACAGAAGATCGTATAGATCTTATGCGCGCTGAAAAAATTTTAAATGAAGAGCATTATGGGCTTGAAAAAGTAAAAGAGCGAGTACTTGAATATTTAGCAGTGCAAAAGCTGACGAATTCATTAAAAGGACCTATTCTTTGTTTAGTCGGTCCTCCAGGGGTTGGGAAAACATCGTTAGCTAAATCGATTGCGACCTCATTAAATCGTAATTTTGTTCGTGTTTCACTTGGCGGTGTCCGTGATGAGTCTGAGATTCGTGGCCATCGTCGTACGTATGTCGGTGCGATGCCAGGTCGTATTATTCAAGGAATGAAAAAGGCAAAGACAATCAATCCGGTCTTTTTATTAGATGAGATTGATAAAATGTCGAATGATTTTCGAGGAGATCCTTCAGCAGCATTATTAGAGGTATTAGATCCAGAACAAAATCATAACTTTAGTGATCATTACATCGAAGAGCCATATGATTTATCGAAAGTTATGTTTATTGCAACAGCTAATACGCTGGCAAGCATTCCAGGTCCACTTCTAGATCGTATGGAGATTATTTCAATTGCTGGTTATACAGAACTTGAAAAAGTACATATTGCCCGTGAGCATTTGCTTCCGAAACAATTGAAGGAACATGGCTTGAAAAAAGGAAATTTACAAGTACGTGATGAAGCGCTTCTTGAAATTATCCGTTACTATACACGTGAAGCAGGTGTTCGTACGTTAGAGCGTCAGCTTGCAAAGCTTTGCCGAAAAGCAGCAAAGATTGTTGTAACAGAAGAGCGTAAGCGCGTTGTTGTAACGGAAAAGAATATTACAGAGTTGCTTGGAAAGCGTGTATATCGTTATGGTCAAGCTGAAACGAAGGATCAAGTAGGTATGGCAACAGGTTTAGCGTATACATCAGCTGGAGGAGATACGCTTGCAATAGAGGTATCAGTATCTCCGGGTAAAGGGAAGTTAATTTTAACAGGGAAACTTGGGGATGTAATGAAGGAATCTGCACAAGCGGCATTTAGTTATATTCGTTCGCGTGCAGAAGAATTGCATATTGACCCTAATTTTCATGAAAAACATGATATCCATATTCATGTTCCCGAAGGTGCTGTACCGAAAGACGGACCATCAGCGGGCATTACGATAGCAACGGCTCTTATTTCAGCATTAACAGGAATTCCTGTTAGTAAAGAAGTAGGAATGACGGGTGAAATTACACTTCGTGGCCGTGTGTTACCAATTGGTGGATTGAAAGAGAAAACGTTAAGTGCGCATCGTGCAGGGTTAACGAAAATTATTTTACCTGCAGAAAATGAGAGAGATTTAGACGATATTCCAGAAAGCGTAAAGGAAAACCTTACGTTTGTGCCAGTCTCTCATTTAGATGAGGTACTAGAGCATGCATTAGTAGGAGTGAAAAAATGAAAGTAACAAAAGCGGAGATTGTCATTAGTGCAGTCAAACCAGAACAATACCCTGATGGTGATTTACCAGAAATCGCATTAGCAGGTCGTTCCAATGTTGGAAAGTCATCCTTTATTAATAAAATTTTAAACCGAAAAAAATTAGTGCGCATTTCTTCTAAACCAGGAAAAACGCAAACACTAAACTTTTTCATTATTAATGACATGATGCATTTTGTGGATGTACCAGGTTATGGATATGCGAAAGTATCGAAGTCAGAACGAGCAGCATGGGGTAAGATGATCGAAACGTATTTTACAACAAGAAAACAGCTAGATGCAGCTGTTCTTGTTATTGATTTACGTCACAAGCCGACAAATGACGATGTGATGATGTATGATTTCTTAAAGCATTATGAAATTCCAACAATCATTATTGCAACAAAAGCCGATAAAATTCCAAAGGGAAAATGGCAAAAGCACTTAAAAGTTGTGAAAGAAACGCTTGATGTAGAACCAGGAGATGAAGTTGTATTATTCTCTTCAGAAACAGGTCTTGGGAAAGAAGAAGCGTGGAAAGCGATTCATAAGTTTACAAATACAAAAAACGTGTGACATTTGTCACACGTTTTTTGTGTATTATAGTACGTTTAATGTCACTTCCATATTTCCTCTTGTTGCTTTAGAGTATGGGCATACTCCGTGCGCAGCTTCTACTAATTGTGTTGCTTCTTCGTGAGATACACCAGCTACACGTACATCTAATGTGACAGCTAATCCGAATCCCCCATCTGTATCTTTGCCAATTGCTACGTGAGCCGTTACTTCCGTACTTTCTGCTTTTACGCGTTTCGTACGAATAACAAGCTGTAATGCACTATCAAAGCAAGCTGCATAACCTGCTGCAAATAATTGTTCAGGGTTTGTTGCTTCGCCGCCCATACCGCCTAATGCTTTGGGCATTTTTACATCAAGGTTTAATACACCATCTTCAGAGATTACTTTTCCGTTTCGTCCACCTGTTGCTTTTACAGTAGCAGTGTATAATGTTTCCATGTTTATTCCTCTTTTCTATCATTTATTGTTTTCATTGTTTCAATTAATTTGTTTAATTGAATTAATAAAGTTGTATAATCTTCAGTTGTAATTCCTAAATGTGATGCCATTGTTTGTGGCAATGAACATGCTTTTTTCTTTAAAGCAGATCCTTGCTCTGTTAGTTCAATACATACTTTTCGTTCATCTTCCTTTGAACGAACACGTTTAACAAGTTGTAACCCTTCCATTCTTTTTAACATAGGCGTTAATGTTCCGGAATCTAAAAATAATCGTTCACCAATTTCTTTTACTGTTATTCCGTCTTGTTCCCACAATACTAACAAAGTAATGTACTGCGGATACGTAATGCCCATTTCTTCTAAATAAGGACGATAAAAACGTGTGACTTCTCTAGAACATGCGTAAATAGAAAAACAAAGTTGATTATCTAGATGTAAAGGATTCTTGTGCATGAGTATCCCCCCCTTTTTTTTAATTGTGCACAATTTAATTTTACAAAACTAATATAAAATATAAAAAATGAAATGTCAAACAAAAAAGAAAATCTATCAGTTGGTATAATCATACATATTTTCTTTGAATTGAAAGAAGCTAGTAAAAGATAAGCTTTCAGCATGTATGGAATAGTTTCCATTACTTGATTCCGACAATTTTTTTTGGTAACGTACAGATAGAGTTATTATCTTATAATTAATATAAAGTGAAACTTCTTTTTCAGGAGTGTCTTCACCTGGAAGGGTAGTTGTATGCATCGGTCTTTATGAAAAGTTTTCCTCACCTTTCTTCTTTCATTCTTTACTTATTCCGGTAGATGTCTTATTGTCAGTTAAGGAAGGGATAAAATGGGATGATGTTCACACGATTGTCAGATTTAAAAGAGGAAAGTTGTATTATGATAGTAGATAAGATGAAAAATGGGTTGAAGGGGGACATGCTGCGTGCATATTCTTGTTGTTGGTGTTAACTATCGAACAGCCCCTGTAGAAATTCGTGAGAAACTAACGTTCCAGGCAGCAGAGTTAGAGCAAGCAATGACAACGTTACAAAAACAAAAAAGTGTATTAGAAAATGTCATTGTATCAACGTGCAATCGAACGGAAATCTATGCTGTGGTAGATCAGTTACACACAGGACGCTATTATATTAAGAAATTTATGGCTGATTGGTTTCAGCTTGAAATAGAAGAAATTTCACCATATTTGTCTATATTTGAACAAGATGGTGCTACCGATCACTTATTCCGCGTAACATGTGGATTAGATTCAATGGTAGTTGGAGAAACGCAAATTTTAGGTCAAATTCGTGATAGCTTTTTACTAGCACAAGAAGTAAAAACGACAGGAACGATATTTAATGAATTGTTTAAACAAGTCGTTACACTAGCAAAACGCGCGCATTCTGAAACAACAATTGGCGGCAATGCTATGTCGGTAAGTTATGCAGCTGTTGAACTTGGAAAGAAAATTTTTGGTGATTTGAAAGATTGCCATGTTCTTATTCTAGGTGCGGGGAAAATGGGCGAATTAGCACTGCAAAATTTATACGGAAGCGGTGCTCATAAAGTGACTGTTATGAATCGTACGTTTGCAAAAGCAGAAACGATGGCAGAAAAATATATGGGACGTGCAAAGCCATTAAATCAGTTACAATGTGCATTGTTAGAAGCTGATATTGTAATTAGTTCAACAGGTGCTTCTGAATATGTGATTACGAAAGAAATGATGTCCAAAGTAGAGGGTATGCGCTCTGGTCGTCCACTTTTTATGGTGGATATTGCGGTGCCTCGGGATATTGATCCAGCAATTGATGCGTTAGAAAGTGTTTTCTTATATGACATTGATGATTTACAAGGCGTTGTGGAAGCGAATCGTGCCGAGCGATTAAAAGAAGCTGAAAAAATTCAAATTATGATTGAAGAAGAAATGATTCTATTTAAATCATGGCTGAATACGCTTGGTGTCGTACCATTAATTTCGGAACTTCGTGATAAGGCATTAGCGATTCAAAGTGAAACAATGCAAAGCATTGAACGAAAGATTCCAACGCTAACAGAGCGTGAGCGAAAAGTGATTAGTAAGCATACGAAAAGTATTATTAATCAATTGTTAAAAGATCCAATTTTAATTGCGAAAGAATTGGCAGCTGAAGAAGATGCACAAGCAAAACTTGCTCTATTTGCGAAAATTTTTGATTTAAATGCGAAAGAAGCAGTAGAAGAAAACAAAGCAGAATGGAAACAGACAGAGAAGTGGACAGTATCCGCTCCATCTTTGTAATGGAAAGGATAAATGGATGGGTGTTTTAAACAATAGCATTATTTATCATATTGCCATTATTTTATATGCCTGCAGCGTGAGTTTATATTTCATAGATTATTTTCAAAGTAACCGAAAGGCAAATCGGATTGCCTTTTGGTTACTTTCTGTTGTATGGGTATTATATTCTATATTTATGTTACTTCGAGCAACAGAAGCGAAAATCAATCCTGTTTTAACGTTGCTATCGGGTATTTATTTTTATGTGTGGCTATTAATTACATTATCATTAGTTATTAACCGATTTATGCGTATTGATTTTTTAGTCTTTTTTACAAATATGATTGCATTTGGTGTAAGCGCTGTTTCTATTTTTACTCCGCTTGGACAAATGTCGCCGGTGTTGGCAAATCAATTGGTATCGGAGCTTGTCTATGTGCATGTTGGTATGGCGATTATTTCCTATGCAACATTTACAGTTTCCTTTATTTTTTCCATTATGTATTTAATTCAATATCGCTTATTAAAACAAAAAAAATGGAATGCAAGATTAAGACGTTTAGGAAATTTACCAAAGCTTGATTCTATGTCATACGGTTTGAATTTATTTTCTGTCCCGTTTTTTTTCTTATCCATTTTGCTTGGGTGTATATGGGGATATACGAAGTTAGATAATTTTCATTGGTATGACGCGAAGGTAATCGGCTCTTTCGTCGTTTTATTTGTGTACTGTGCGGGTATTTATTTGCGTGGATCAGATACATTGCAGGGGAAGAAAATTGCAAGTTGGAACATTGGGGCATTTCTCATCATGTTAATTAATATTTTTCTATTTAGTAGTTTATCGAATTTCCATTTTTGGTACTTATAATGAGGAGAGAAAAATATGCGCAAAATTATTGTAGGATCAAGAAAAAGTAAATTGGCATTAACGCAAACACATTGGTTTATCGATCAATTGAAAGCACTAGGATTGCCATATGAATTTGAAGTGAAAGAAATTGTAACGAAAGGTGACGTTATTTTAGATGTGACACTTTCGAAAGTAGGCGGAAAAGGATTGTTCGTAAAAGAGATTGAACATGCGCTGCTTACAAAAGAAATTGATATGGCTGTTCATAGCATGAAAGATATGCCGGCAGTACTTCCTGAGGGATTAACAATTGGATGTATTCCAAAACGTGTGGATCCACGTGATGCGTTTATTTCTAAAAATGGTGAATCATTTGATGAGTTACCAGAAGGAGCAGTTATCGGTACAAGCAGTTTACGTCGTAGTGCGCAGTTGTTAGCAGCGCGCCCGGATTTACAAATAAAATGGATTCGTGGAAATATTGATACAAGACTTCGTAAGCTAAAAGAAGAAAATTACGATGCTATTATTTTAGCAGCAGCAGGATTAAAGCGAATGGGCTGGGCGGATGATGTGATTACAGGATACTTAGATGAAATGGCATGTGTACCAGCTGTTGGACAAGGTGCGTTATCCATTGAATGCCGAGAGGATGATGCTGATTTATTACAATTACTAAGTCATCTGAATGATAGTGTAACTGCGAAAACAGTTGAAGCAGAACGAGTATTTCTTCATAAGTTAGAAGGCGGCTGCCAAGTGCCGATTGCTGGATATGCAACGCTGAAAGAAGATGACCAAATTGAATTAACAGCTCTCGTTGGATCTGCAGATGGAACTGTCTTATTGAAAGAAGTTGTTATTGGTGAAAGTTCCCAAGAAGTTGGAGAACAAGCAGCAGACTTGTTAATCGGGCAAGGAGCGAAGGAACTTATTGCTTTAGCAAATCAGGGGCAAAACTAGCAATATGCCTTCTCTTTGTGGAAAAACAGTGCTAATTACGAGAGCTAAGCAACAGGCGAAGCAAATGAGTGTAGAAGTGCGAAAGCAGGGCGGAATTCCATTAGAAATTCCGCTTTTGCATATAACGGCAGCCGCGCATGAACAATTTCAACAAATGCGTGATGAAATAATCACGTATGCCTGGATTATTTTCACAAGTAAAAATGGTGTGAATTTCTTTTTAGATGGTATGAAGCAATCGTTACCACATACCCTTAAAATTGCTGCAGTTGGTGTGAAAACAAAGAAAGAATTAGAGAAACGCGGCTATACTGTCCATTTTGTACCAACAGCATTCGTAGCTGAAGCATTTGCGGAAGAATTTGTGAGTCATATAGGAAGCGGGACGCGTGTATTACTGCCAAAAGGAAATCTTGCAAGAGATGTGATACCGGAAGCATTGCGAGGTCATGGTGCTATCGTACGTGAGCTTGTTGTATATGAAACTGCCGTCTATGTACAAAAGCGGGGGCACCTAATCGATGCACTGCAATCAGGAGAAATCGATGTGATTACCTTCACAAGTCCATCGACTGTGCAGAGTTTTATCGCATTGCTTGAGGGTGAAAACTGGAGAGAATGGATAAAAGAATGTACAATTGCTTGTATAGGTCCCGTTACAGAACGAGAAGCGCGTAAACATTTTCAAAATCTTCTCATTCCGAAAGAATATACAATTGAAGCTATGTTACAATGCATTTCAGAATATTATTATAAAAATGTATAATAAAGTGAAACTTTAAGAATTGGAGATGGAAAGTTATGAATCCTTTACAATTTAAGCGTCATCGTCGTTTACGACAAAGTGCAAGTATGCGTGCTCTTGTGCGTGAAACACATTTACATACAGAAGATTTCATTTATCCAATTTTTGTTTTAGAAGGGGAAAACAAGCGTAATGAAGTTTCCTCTATGCCAGGTGTATATCAAATTTCTTTAGACCATCTGCAAGCAGAAATGCAAGAAGTTGTCGATTTAGGTATTCGTTCAGTTATCGTATTCGGTTTACCTGCTGAAAAAGATGAAGTTGGTTCTTCTGCGTATTGTGAACATGGTATTGTGCAGCGAGCAATTACACAAATTAAAGAGAAATTCCCAGAATTAGTTGTAATCGCAGATACATGTTTATGCCAATATACGAGTCATGGCCATTGCGGTGTAATTGAAGACGGAATTATTTTAAATGATGAATCGTTAGAGGTTCTTGCAAAAACAGCAGTAAGTCAAGCGAAAGCAGGTGCGGATATTATTGCACCATCTAATATGATGGATGGATTTGTAGCGGCTATTCGTCATGCGTTAGATGAAAACGGCTTTGCGCATATTCCAGTTATGTCATACGCAGTAAAATATGCGTCTGCCTTTTATGGACCGTTTCGCGATGCTGCACATGGTGCGCCGCAATTTGGTGATCGTAAAACATATCAAATGGACCCAGCGAATCGTCTAGAAGCGTTCCGCGAAGCTGAGTCAGATGTGATGGAAGGGGCAGACTTCTTAATTGTGAAGCCAGCACTTTCCTATTTAGATATTATTCGTGATGTGAAAAATAACTTTAATCTTCCAGTTGTTGCGTATAATGTGAGCGGTGAATACTCAATGATTAAAGCGGCAGCACAAAATGGCTGGATCAATGAAAAAGACATTGTTCTTGAAAAATTATTAAGTATGAAACGTGCCGGAGCAGACTTAATACTTACATATCATGCAAAAGATGCAGCGAGATGGTTACAAGAAGGGAGCGCACGATAATGAAAAGTTTTGATAAATCGATTGAAGCGTTTGAAACGGCAAAAGATTTAATGCCAGGCGGTGTAAATAGCCCAGTGCGTGCATTTAAATCTGTCGGTATGAATCCATTATTTATGGATCGTGGAAAAGGTTCTAAAGTTTATGATATTGATGGAAATGAATACATTGATTATGTATTGTCATGGGGTCCGCTTATTCATGGACATTCCAACGACCGGGTTGTTGAGGCGTTAAAAGCGGTAGTAGAAAAAGGGACAAGCTTCGGCGCGCCAACAGAAATTGAAAATAAATTAGCACAGCTTGTAATCGACCGTGTACCGTCTATTGAAATTGTACGTATGGTTAACTCTGGAACAGAAGCGACAATGAGTGCGCTTCGCTTAGCACGCGGTTACACAGGGCGTAATAAAATTTTGAAATTTGAAGGTTGCTATCATGGGCATGGTGATTCCCTTTTAATTAAAGCTGGTTCTGGCGTTGCTACGCTTGGTTTACCAGATAGCCCTGGTGTGCCAGAAGGTGTTGCGAAAAATACGATTACTGTTGCGTATAACGATTTAGAGAGTGTGAAATATGCTTTTGAACAGTTCGGTGATGATATTGCGTGTGTCATTGTAGAGCCGGTAGCTGGAAATATGGGCGTTGTACCGCCGCTCCCAGGATTTTTACAAGGACTTCGTGATGTTACAACAGAATACGGTGCACTTCTTATTTTTGATGAAGTTATGACAGGCTTCCGCGTAGCTTATAATTGTGGACAAGGATATTTTGGTGTAACACCTGATTTAACATGTTTAGGTAAAGTAATTGGCGGGGGACTTCCTGTTGGGGCTTATGGTGGTAAGGCTGAAATTATGAAGCAAGTAGCACCAAGTGGACCGATTTATCAAGCTGGTACACTATCTGGTAACCCATTAGCGATGACAGCTGGATATGAAACGCTTGTCCAATTAACACCGGAGAGCTATAAAGAATTTGAACGTAAAGCGGAAATGCTTGAAAAAGGTTTACATGAAGTAGCTGTAAAATATGATATTCCGCATTGTATTAATCGTGCTGGTTCCATGGTAGGTATTTTCTTTACAGATGAAAAGGTTATTAACTATGAAACAGCAAAAACGTCTAATTTAGAATATTTTGCAGCATATTACCGTGAAATGGTAGAACAAGGTGTATTCTTACCACCTTCTCAATTTGAAGGGTTGTTCTTATCAACTGCACATAGTGATGCTGATATTGAAGCAACTATTGCAGCGGCAGAAATGGCTATGTCTAAATTAAAAGGATAATTTGTTAGTTCTTTTATTTTGTTAAATATGTGGGACAAAAATCGCTCTCAAGTGAGGGCGATTTTTTTATTCATAAAGTCTCTGTTTCTCACATAAACCTGTAATGACATATAGTTTGAGAGGGGGAATACGAAGTGGCAGCAGATCAACAAACTTCATTACGGTTTTCGTTAAAAGAATCTGTCTGGTTTCAAAAAGGACAGGAAGTCAATGAGTTACTTTCTATTTCGTTAGATCCTGATGTTGTTATAGAGGAACGTGAATATGAAATTGTTGTATGTGGACAGCTAGATTTAACAGGAGAATATATTGCAAAGGAAGAAATAGAGGTTTTTTCATTGCGAGAATTATCACCAGTTCGCACTGTAGATTATGTGGAAACACGTGAAGATGGTATAAATGAATTAGTACATTCGTTTCCATTGGAGATTTCTATTCCAAGAGGACGTGTGAAGCAAGTCGAAGATTTATATGTGGATATTGAAGAATTTGATTATGAATTGTTGGACAATGGCTGTTTGCAGCTTTTAGCAGATATTTCAATTCACGGATTGTGTAATGAAGAGCGTGAAGAGGAAGAAATATACGAAGAGGAAGAAATACAAGAAGAGGAAGAGGAAGAAATACAAGAAGAGGAAGAGGAAGAGGGAGAAGAAATAAGAGAAGAGGAAGAAGAAGCGGTAGAGACTGATGAGTGGGAAGATTATGCCTTTGAGCCATTTCAGTTAGAAGCTCGTCAAGAACCAGAGCTTGATCTAGAAGAGGGGCAAGAAGTCGAGGAAGAGGAGGAAAAACAAGAAGAAGTCGCACCGCAGCTGTTTTTTGGACGTAAGGAACCGAAAGTAAAACAGGAAGCTGCCAATGAAGAGGCGCAAGAAGAAATTTCATACTCACAGCGAGATGAAAATGCGTTATATTTAACAAAATTATTTGCAAAGCAGCCGGAAGATGAATTTACAAAGCTGCGATTGTATTTTGTGCAAGAAGGCGATACGATTGAATCCGTTGCAGAGCGTTATGATACTTCCGTACAGCATTTACACCGTGTAAATCAAACGGATGATATTTATTTAACAGCAGGACAAATTTTGTATATACCAGTGCCAAAAGTGAAAACAAAGTGAGTGAAGAGAAATCTTCCTCACCTCTTTTCTTTTTTATCCCGCTATTTTTGGGCAGTAAAATCCCGATTGGTTCAACTAATCATCAGTGGAGGATGAAGCCCCCCACTGATGGAAGTTTCACTTTATGCTCTTGGAGAAAGGGTCGTTGTTCGTATGGACATGGAATTACGAGACCGTTATGCTTCTATTTTGCAGCTATATCAATTAGCTCCTGAACATATTGAGGAATATGGGAATGTAACAAAAATTTATACGAACCAAGGTCCATATGCGTTAAAAAAATTACCATCTCGGAAATTAGAACGAAGTAATCTTATGTATCATGTTCAATTTTTACGGGAAAAGGGCTTTACGAATTTTGCGCCGATTTATCATGCAAAAGATGGAAGTCATGTGTTCAATGATGGTGAATATAGTTATTATTTAATGCCTTGGCTAGGAAGTGCAGAAGGACAAGGTGAAGAGAATGATCAGTATCATAAAATGTTTCAAACACTTGCTTTGATGCACAAAAGAACGATGCGAGAGGAAGAAGTGAAGGAAGAAGTGCTTCAGGAACATTTTGATACTATTTCAAACCGTTGGGAAGAAGATGGAGCCCTATTAGAGAAGTTTTTAGTTGAATCTGAAGCAAAGTGGTATATGTCTCCGTTTGAATTGCAGTATTGTACGTACTTTCATCAGGCGCTGCGTGCTCATGAATTTGCAAAGAAACAGTTTACAGAATGGCATGAAGCGATGAAAGAAAAAGAAAAAACACGCATTTCATTTATTCATGGCAATGTTTCCATGAATCACTTTTTATTTGATTATCAGCGAAACGGCTATTTTATTAGTTTAGAAGATGCGCAGTTTGCTACCCCAGTTCAAGATATCGTTCAGTTCTATTCACGTTCCTTTAACACATATCCAATTGCAAGAAATGATCGATATGAATGGTACCAAATCTATCAAAATAATTTTGCGTTTACAAAGGAAGAAAAGTTACTTATGTTTGCATATTTAGCTTATCCCAAAACATTTATAAAGCAAGTGCAGTCATATATAAACGCTCGAAATGTGCGCAATGGAGCACAGGAGCTAAATGATGTAACGATGCTTCAACAAGCGCATTGGCTTATAAGTAATATTGAGTATTTTGTTGCACAGCTTCAAGCTGCTGCGCAAAAAGCGCAGTAAAATTAACATAAAGTGAAACTTCCATCAGTGGAGGTCTTACTGTTCGCGAATAGCAGAATAAAATTAGCCGTAGCCTCAAGAAGAGGTTACGGCTGAAAATGTAAGCGAACCGTTACTGCTATGAAAATAACAAGTATGACGAAATCTAAAAACGTAGGGAGAAGTAAAGTGCGAATGCCTTGGAAAATCGTGAGCGGGATTGCAAAGTCAGAAAACATCGTTTGTATATTTCTTAGCCATGAAGGGGCTGAAAAGTTATACGTGCGTCGAAAGCGTCGCATAATGGTCCTCCGTATTAGAAACTCCTCTAGGATGCAATCATAAGAGAAGAATAAATGTGATATTACATTATGCAGGATAAGCGTCTAATGTGCTTGTGCTACACTTTTCCATTTTCTTTGCATATGTTATAAAAAACTTGGCTAAGCTGATTGAAAATAGAATTAATAATTGTAGATGTAAGTCGAAAAATATTTTTATCTTGACGAATGTAGTTTCGTTTTTTACACTATTGTATATAATAAATAACAATTATATAAATGCATTGAAGGGGAAGAGTATAACATTAAACGTCTGCAGAGAGGAGAATTATTAGCTGGAAGATTCTCTAGATAGTCATGTTAGAAGGTAGCCCTGGAGCATCTTTTCTGAACGGAGTCATCTCATTAGGAAAAGACGGATTTGTCCGTTATCAAATTAAGAGTATAAGCAAATTTTGAATTTGTTTGTAAATAAAGGTGGTACCGCGATGTCCCTCGTCCTTTTTGGATGAGGGACATTTTTTTATTTTGAAGGAGGGAAAATAATGTCAAACACGGAAAAGAATTTACCGACTAAATATGATCATATGTCCGTTGAAGAAGGCCGTTATCAATGGTGGCTTGAAGGCAAATATTTCGAAGCAACAGGAGATGAAAAGAAACAACCGTATACAATTGTAATCCCGCCTCCAAACGTAACTGGTAAGCTGCACTTAGGTCATGCTTGGGATACGACGCTTCAAGATATTTTAACTCGTACAAAGCGTATGCAAGGTTACGATGTATTATGGCTTCCAGGAATGGATCATGCTGGTATTGCAACACAAGCGAAAGTAGAAGGAAAACTTCGTGAAGAAGGTATTTCACGTTACGATCTTGGCCGTGAGAAATTCCTTGAAAAAGCGTGGGAATGGAAAGAAGAATACGCTTCTCACATTCGTCAGCAATGGGGGAAAGTCGGTTTAGGACTAGATTATTCTCGTGAGCGTTTCACATTAGATGAAGGTTTATCTGATGCTGTTAATAAAGTATTCGTTCAATTATACGAAAAAGGTTTAATTTACCGCGGTGAGTATATCATCAACTGGGACCCAGCAACACGCACAGCTCTTTCTGATATTGAAGTAATTCATAAAGAGGTTCAAGGTGCATTCTATCATATGAACTATCCGTTAACAGACGGTTCTGGTCACATTCGTCTTGCAACAACTCGTCCAGAAACGATGCTTGGTGATACAGCGGTAGCAGTTCATCCAGAAGATGATCGTTACAAACATTTAATCGGAAAAACAGTTACACTTCCAATCGTTGGCCGTGAGATTCCGATTATTGCTGATGAGTACGTAGAAAAAGATTTCGGAACAGGTGTTGTGAAAATTACACCAGCTCATGACCCGAATGACTTTGAAGTAGGTAACCGTCATGACTTACCACGCATCTTAGTAATGAACGAAGATGGAACGATGAACGAAAAAGCTGGTAAGTATAATGGTATGGATCGTTTCGAATGCCGTAAAGAGTTAGTAAAAGATTTACAAGAAGCTGGCGTATTAGTAGAAATCGAGCCTCATATGCACTCAGTAGGTCATAGTGAGCGCAGCGGTGCAGTTGTTGAGCCTTACTTATCAACACAGTGGTTCGTAAAAATGGCACCACTTGCAGAAAAAGCGATTGAACTTCAACAAAAAGAAGAAGAAAAAGTAACGTTCGTACCAGAGCGTTTTGAAAACACATACTTACGCTGGATGGAAAACATTCACGACTGGTGTATTTCTCGTCAATTATGGTGGGGTCACCGCATTCCAGCTTGGTATCATAAAGAGACTGGTGAAGTATACGTAGGTACAGAAGCACCAGTAGATATTGAAAACTGGAACCAAGATAACGACGTACTTGATACATGGTTTAGCTCAGCATTATGGCCGTTCTCAACACTTGGTTGGCCGAATGAAGATGCAGAAGACTTCAAACGTTACTATTCAACAGATGCTTTAGTAACTGGTTATGATATCATCTTCTTCTGGGTATCTCGTATGATTTTCCAAGGTTTAGAGTTTACAGGAGAGCGTCCATTTAAAGATGTATTAATTCACGGTTTAGTTCGTGATGAGCAAGGACGTAAAATGAGTAAATCTCTTGGTAACGGTATTGATCCAATGGATGTTATTGATAAGTACGGTGCAGATGCAATGCGCTTCTTCTTATCAACAGGAAGTGCACCAGGCCAAGATTTACGCTTCAGCATGGAGAAAGTAGAATCTACTTGGAACTTCATTAATAAAATTTGGAATGCATCACGCTTCGTATTAATGAACATGGATGACATGAAATACGAAGATATCGATTTAACTGGTGAAAAATCAGTTGCAGATAAGTGGATTTTAACTCGCTTAAATGAAACAATCGAAAGTGTAACACGTAATATGGATAAATATGAGTTTGGTGAAGCTGGCCGTTCATTATACAACTTCATTTGGGATGATTTCTGTGACTGGTACATTGAGATGGCGAAACTTCCGTTATACAGTGAAGATGAAGCAGCGAAGAAAACAACTCGTTCTGTTTTAGCATATGTACTTGATCAAACGATGCGCCTATTGCATCCATTCATGCCATTCGTAACAGAAACGATTTGGCAGCACTTACCTCATGAAGGCGAATCTATTACAGTAGCGGCATGGCCGACAGTTCGTGAAGATTTACAAGACAAAGAAGCAGCAGCAGAAATGCACCTTCTAGTTGATATCATTCGCTCTGTTCGTAACATTCGTGCTGAAGTAAATACGCCAATGAGCAAAAAAGTTCAATTGCAAATTAAAGCAAAAGACGAAGCAGTACTAGCGCAGCTTACGAAAAATAGCTCTTACATCGAACGTTTCTGTAATCCAAGTGAATTAACAATTCAAACGGATTTACAAGCACCGGAAAAAGCGATGACTGCAATCGTATCAGGTGCAGAGTTATTCTTACCATTAGCTGATTTGATTAACCTTGAAGAAGAAAAAGCACGTCTTGAAAAAGAACTTGAGAAGTTTGACAAAGAAGTAGAGCGTGTACAGAAGAAACTTTCAAATCAAGGATTCGTAGCAAAAGCTCCAGCTGCAGTTATTGAGGGAGAACGCGCGAAGGAACAAGATTATCTAGAAAAACGTGAAGCAGTTCGCCAACGTCTAGCTGATCTTCAAAAATAAAGTTATTCGAAAGAGACTCACTATATTGGTGAGTCTCTTTTATTTGCGTATAATAGAGCTGAGATACTCTGTTGTCTTGGTTCGTTTTTTTGCCGATTTGAAAGGGGAATAACATACATGATACATACATATGAGGAAGCAATCGACTGGATTCATAGTCGTTTAAAATTTGGGATTAAACCAGGGTTAGAACGCATGCGATGGATGCTAGAGGAACTTGGAAATCCAGAGCGACATATAAAATGTGTTCATCTTGCGGGAACAAATGGAAAAGGTTCTACTCTCACATATATGCGCTATATGTTACAGGAGGCAGAGTATAAAGTAGGAACCTTTACCTCACCGTATATCGAAACGTTTAATGAACGGATTAGTACAAACGGAATGCCAATTACAGATCAAGAAATTACAGATCTCGTAAATATAGTCAAACCTGTTGTGGAAAAGTTAGATAAAACGGATTTAGGCGAAACGACAGAATTTGAAATTATTACTGTTATGGCGCTTTATTATTTTGGAAAGACAAATCCGTGTGACATCGTTTTATTTGAGACAGGTCTTGGAGGGCGTTTTGATTCAACAAATGTCATTCATCCTGTACTGAGTATTATTACAAATATAGGTCATGATCATATGCATATTTTAGGAGATACGCTAGAAGATATCGCATTTGAAAAAGCGGGAATTGTGAAATCAGGTGTTCCTGTTATAACAGGTGTGCAGCAAGGTGGAGCGTTAGAAGTAATTCGTACTATCACGAATGAAAAACGTTCTAACATATATGAACTTGGGAATCAATTTAAAGTGGAACATCTTTCTGCAGATAAGCAAGGTGAACAATTTACATTCTCGTCTCCATTCCATACATATGAAGACCTTTTCATTTCCATGAAAGGCCAGCATCAAGTGCAAAATGCTGCACTTGCGCTTATGGCGATTACGTACTTAAAAGTGTATCAGGCGTTCTTAATTGATGAGGAGCATATTCGAAAAGGATTAACTGAGGCATATTGGATTGGACGTTTTGAACAACTATCTACTCACCCACATGTCATTATTGATGGCGCTCACAATCCAGAAGGAGTGTATAGCCTTGTAGAAACTGTTCGTGCCCACTATAGTGAAAAGCGAATTATTGTTTTATTTACAGCGCTTGGGGATAAACAATTGGATGAAATGGTTAGACAGCTAGAAACAATTGCAGATGAAATGATCTTTACGACGTTTACGTTTGATCGTGCAATTTCCGCTGAGGCACTTGCTGCTTATTCAAAACGAGAATCGAAACATATTTTTAAGAATTGGCAGGAAGCGATTGATACAACAATGGCTTCTCTGCAAGAAGAGGATGTTTTCATATTAACAGGTTCTCTTTATTTCATATCAGAAGCTCGTAAATACGTTATGCAAAAAACTAGACAGAAATAAACTGTCTAGTTTTTTAGTTCTACAAATAAAGACGTAGGCATACATATAAGATAACAATATAGGATAATTTGACGAATCTCTATGACAAATATCTCGTTCTTTTTTGAAACGAGTATGATACGATGCTGGCAATGATAAGAAGTAAGGAGTGGGGGTATGGACAAGCAATCGCGAACAATTTCAATTAAAGTGAATGGAACGGAAGCCAATTATGTAGAAAAGAAAGAGCATGAGCAAAAGAAAGAAGAGTTTGAGTGGGTGCTGCCAGAGAATACAGTGACAAATAATGTTGTTCCGTTTCAAAAAAATGTATTATCTTCCATGAAAAAAGGGAAAAAGGGATGGAGTAATACTTTCATTTTGACAGTATCCACAGCGATTGTAATTGGGACGGGATTTGGAATGGGAATGCTGCATCTGTTAACAGGTCAAGAAACAGTTCGTGAAACTACAGCCCCAGTAGCAAATGTTACAGAGAAAAATGAGACGAAACAATCAACAAATGAGAAAAAAGAAGAAAATAAAGCAGCATCAGCAGCTTTATCACCGCTTACTATATATTTTGTGCAGGGCGGGGTATTTTCTACGAAAGAAAAAGGACAGGCATCGTTAAAGGAGTTACAAGAAAAAGGAATCCCTGGAGCAGTTATGCAGTCAGGAGATAAATATTTACTCGTTCTTGGAATGGCACATGACGAGCAATCTGTTATGCAGATGATGGAGCAATATAAACAAAAAGATATATCAGTGATGAAAAAGAAATGGGAGATTGCGGATCAAGCACTTCTAAAACAGGATCAAGACTACGGATCGTTTTTTGAAAAGCTACAATCATTGTATGGAAAATTGCTGCAACAAGCAGCTGCGATGCATTCTGGAAATAAAATAAATAAAACAAATATAGAACAAATTGAAAATGAGTGGAAGGCAATAAAAAAAGAGGAAACGGCATTGAAGCGGGATGATATAAAAAAATTATTTACGTATGCATCAGTGGTTGTGCAGACAATACAAGAGGGAAAACAAGATGTGACAACAATGACAAAATTGCAGCAAGTTTTAGTAGATAGCTTTCTTTCTTATGAAAAAATAGTTTCGCAAAAAACAAAAACGTATAATAATTAGATAAGGTTTAACTCATTATCCCGCTATTTGCGGGCAGTAAGACCCTCACCTCAAGATTCAGAGAGAAGCGAAGAAGATAGGTGAGGGATGAAAAAATCCCCCACTAATGGAAGTTTCACTTTATCAGAAGATGGTTTTATTTTTTCTTATCATCTGTTTAAGCTGAAGAAAGGGAAGGAGAGTTTAAACTTCTTTCCTTTCTTTTATATTTTTTTAAAGAAAAACGATATTTTCAAAATTTGAGGAGAATATATACATTTAGTATGGTTATGTTGTATCTTCCTGCTAATTTGGAAAACGAAAGGAGAACGTATGAAAAAACTTATTTTAGCGTCCGGTTCACCAAGGCGCAAAGAATTGCTTGAGCTAGTGGATATGCCATTTGACGTTGTAGTTAGCGATGTAGAAGAAATAATTGGAGCATATTCATCACCGCATGATATCGTGATGTCGCTTGCATTGCAAAAAGCATCTGCTGTAGCAAAGAATTACGAAGACTGTGTTGTACTTGGTGCTGATACAATTGTTACGTACGAGTCGCGTATTTTGGGAAAACCAGTAGATGAGAATGAAGCGAAAGAAATGCTGCAGCTTTTATCAGGGAAAACACATGAAGTCTATACAGGAGTCGCTCTTATTTCAAAAGAAAAAACAGTGACATTTTATGAGCGTGCAGAAGTAACGTTTTGGGAATTAACAGAAGAAGAAATTAAGGCATATGTACGAACGAAAGAGCCGCTTGATAAAGCTGGTAGCTATGGTATACAAGGAAAAGGCGCTATTTTTGTTCATCATATACAAGGTGATTATTATGCGATTGTTGGCCTGCCAATTGCACGTGTTGTACGTGAATTAAAACAATTTAATATGTAAAGGAGGCTGAGGTATGAGCTGCATTCGTGACGTTGTGAAAGAAGATCAACCACGGGAACGTTTATTGCTAGAAGGAGCAAGCAGCTTATCAAACACAGAACTTCTCGCTATATTACTTCGAACGGGTTCAAAAGAGGAGTCGGTTTTAACATTAGCGAATCGAATTTTGCATCATTTTGATGGATTACGAATGTTAAAAGATGCAACAATCGAAGAAATGACAAGCATTCACGGGGTTGGGATGGCAAAAGCATCCCAACTTATTGCTGCTTTTGAACTTGGACGAAGAATGGTACGATTAGAGTATCAGAATAGATATAGCATTCGTAATCCAGAAGATTGCGCACGCTACATGATGGAGGAGATGCGTTTTTTACAACAAGAACATTTTGTGTGTCTATATTTAAATACGAAAAATCAAGTGATGCATCGACAAACGGTATTTATTGGAAGTTTGAATGCATCAATTGTGCATCCGCGCGAGGTTTTCAAGGAAGCTTTCCGCCGCGCTGCTGCCTCTATTATATGCCTTCATAATCATCCTTCAGGCGATCCCGCACCAAGCCGGGAAGATATTGAAGTAACGAAACGACTTGTAGAATGCGGGAAGATTATCGGGATTGAAATTCTCGATCATATTATTATTGGTGACCATAAATTTGTTAGTTTAAAAGATAAAGGTCATATTTAAGACTATTTTTTTTCTTTATTTTGTTTTATAATGTGAGTTATGGGTTTTTTGTAGGCTTTCGTCTACACTATAACAAAGAACATGTAAAAACGTTATGTTTTATATAAATATAATAGTATTTAAAAGAACAAATAAAGTACTTTTGTTAAATTAGAAAGGAAGATACATGATATGTTTGGAATTGGTGGTTTTACTCGTGACCTTGGAATAGACTTAGGAACAGCGAATACGCTTGTATACGTAAAAGGGAAAGGTGTCGTTGTACGCGAGCCATCTGTTGTGGCTTTGCAAACAGATACAAAACAAATTGTTGCAGTTGGTAACGATGCAAAACAAATGATTGGTCGTACACCTGGAAATGTTGTAGCACTTCGTCCGATGAAAGACGGTGTTATCGCTGATTATGAAACAACAGCAACAATGATGAAATATTATATTCAACAAGCACAAAAATCAAACGGCTTCTTCTCTCGCAAGCCTTATGTAATGGTATGTGTGCCATCTGGTATTACAGCTGTTGAAAAACGTGCAGTAATTGATGCGACTCGTCAAGCAGGCGCACGTGATGCATATCCAATTGAAGAGCCATTTGCAGCAGCAATTGGTGCGAACTTACCTGTTTGGGAACCAACAGGAAGTATGGTTGTTGATATTGGTGGTGGTACAACAGAAGTTGCAATTATCTCACTAGGTGGTATTGTAACAAGCCAATCTGTTCGTGTTGCTGGTGATGAAATGGATGATGCAATTATTCAATATGTTAAGAAAAGCTACAACGTAATGATTGGGGAACGAACAGCAGAAGCATTAAAATTAGAAATCGGCTCTGCTGGTGAAGTAGAAGATGTTGAACCAATGGACATTCGCGGTCGTGACTTAGTGACAGGATTACCAAAAACGATAACAATTCGCCCAGAAGAAATTGCATCAGCTTTAAAAGATACAGTAGATGCGATTCTTGAGTCTGTGAAAAATACATTAGAAAAAACTCCGCCAGAATTAGCGGCAGATATTATGGATCGCGGAATTGTTTTAACAGGTGGTGGTGCTTTGCTTCGTAACATAGATAAAGTAATTAGCGAAGAAACAAATATGCCAGTTCTTGTTGCAGAAAATCCATTAGATTGCGTAGCAATTGGAACAGGTAAAGCGTTAGACAACATCCATCTTTTCAAAACTGCTCGATAAAATCCATTATTTCAGCATAAAAATTAGTAAATTTAAGAGGGTGTGAACGTGCCACAGTTTTTCTTAAACAAAAGATTAATTGTTTTGTTAGTTAGTATTATTCTTCTCGTGGCATTGATCGGAATCTCATTGAAAGAACGGAAAAATCTAACATGGCCAGAGCAGTTTGTAAAAGATACCGTAGGAGTTGTAGAACGTGTATTTCAAAAGCCAGCGAACTATGTTGCCGGATTCTTTGAGAACGTAGAAGATGTAAAGCGCACGTATGAAGAAAATAAAGAATTAAAAGCAAACTTGGACAAGTATGCAGAATTGTCCGTAAAGGTGAAAGACTTAGAGAAAGAAAATGCAGAGCTTCGTGACATTGTTGGAAAAAAAGATTCGCTTCGTGATTATAATCCAATTCAAGCAACTGTCATTTCTCGCAATCCAGATAAATGGTATGACCTAATTGCAATTGATAAAGGGGCACAACAAGGTATTCAAAAAGATGCGGCTGTTATTACATCAAAAGGTTTAGTCGGAAAAGTAAAAAGCGTTTCACAATTCACTTCAACAGTTGAGTTAGTAAGCTCATTAAATAGAACAAATCGTATTTCAGCTGTTGTACAAGGAGATAAACGTGTTTTCGGGTTAATTGAAGGATACGATAAAGAGAAGCAACAGCTTATCTTTACAAAAATCCCATCTGGTGTACCAGTAGAGAAGGATCAAATGGTTGTAACTTCTGGCTACGGCGGGGTGTTCCCGGAAGGACTGGTTATTGGACAAATCGTCGATGTGACATCAGATGAGTACGGATTAACACAAACAGCTTATGTAAAACCTGCGGCGGATTTAAATGATGTAGATAATGTTATGGTCGCACAACGAGTTATGCCGTCAGTGGATTTAGGGAAATAGGAGGGGGAAGAGATGGAGATTATAAAAAAAGCAATTCTTCCTCTTCTACTTCTTTTCGTGTTTGTACTTGAGAATATGTTTTCCACCATTGTGCCAACAAGTCTTTTTTGGAAGAATACAATTGCAGCTCCGCATTTTTTTCTGATTGTTTTATGCTTTGTTACAATTTACTTTAATTCTGTACAAGGTATTTACTATGGACTATTATTTGGATTTTTGTTTGATATGGTGCATACAGAGCTAGTTGGTGTGTATATATTTGCTTATCCGATTTTAGCTTATCTTGTATATCATGCAATGCGAATTTTACAACTTAATCTTTTTATTGTGTTCTGTATTGTATTAGCGAGCATCACCGCGCTGGAATATTATGTGTATGGATTTTTGACACTAATTGGTCGTGTTCATATGCCAGCGCATATCTTTTTCACAGATCGTCTTCTTCCAACGTTGTTATTAAACGGAATTTTTTTACTACTGTTTTGTTTCCCACTGAGACGATATATTTTACGTCTTTCAGAAGCCATGGAAGAAAAAGAAAAAAGGATTTTCTGATTTTATGTCGAATTGAATCGGTGGGGTGAGCATTGGTGACAGAAAAAAAGCAACAATATGTGACTATAAAAGGAACGAAAGATGGTTTAGCATTACATCTTGATGATTCCTGTTCATTTCGCGAATTGCTGCAAGAACTTGACGAAAAGCTTTCAACCCATTATTACGAGGGGGATGGACGCTCGTTAATTGAAGTACAGGTCAAAGTTGGGAATCGTTATGTGACAGAAGGACAGCAGGAAGAATTGCGTACATTAATTCGCAATAAAAAGAATTTAGTTGTAGATTCTATTGAGAGTGATGTTGTAACGAAAGAACAAGCATTGGCATGGAAAGAAGAAACAGAGATTGTTTCTGTTTCAAAGATTGTTCGTTCAGGTCAAATATTGCATGTAAAAGGCGATTTATTATTAATTGGAGATGTAAATCCAGGCGGGACGGTTATCGCTGGAGGAAATATTTTTATTATTGGAGCATTACGAGGTATTGCACATGCTGGATATTACGGGGATGCAGAAGCTGTTATTACAGCTTCTGTTATGAATCCAATGCAACTTCGGATTAGCGACGTAACAACGCGCGCTCCTGAAGAGAAAGAAGACGGGGCGGAAGGGGCAGAATGTGCCTACATTAATGAGAACAATTACATTGTTGTCGATCGCATTCAACTTCTCACTCATCTTAGACCTAATTTAACAAGGTTAGAAAGGGGAATTGTATAGCTGTGGGAGAGGCAATAGTTATTACATCTGGAAAAGGCGGAGTAGGAAAAACTACAACGTCTGCAAACATTGGAACAGCCTTAGCGTTATCTGGGAAAAAAATATGTTTAATTGATACAGATATCGGTCTGCGAAATTTAGACGTAGTAATGGGGCTGGAAAACCGCATTATATATGATCTTGTTGATGTTGTTGAAGGGCGTTGTCGTTTACCCCAAGCTCTTATTAGAGATAAGCGCTTTGATGAACTCTATTTATTACCTGCAGCGCAAACGAGCGACAAATCAGCGGTAACACCTGAACAAATGGAAGAATTAATACAGCAATTACGTCAAGACTATGATTACATATTAATTGACTGCCCAGCTGGCATTGAACAAGGTTTTAAAAATGCTGTGGCAGGTGCCGATAAAGCGATTGTTGTTACAACACCAGAAGTATCTTCAATGCGTGATGCCGATCGGATTATCGGACTATTGGAAAAAGAAGATATCGAGCCACCGAAGTTAATTATTAACCGTGTGCGTAGTCATATGCTACATGAACAGGATATGTTGGATGTAGATGAAATTGTGCGTACTCTTTCAATCGAGTTACTCGGTGTTGTAGAAGATGATGATGCAGTTATTCGAGCAACGAATACAGGAGAGCCTGTAGCATTGCAACCAAATGGAAAAGCATCAATTGCTTATCGAAATATTGCAAGACGTTTACTTGGGGAAAATGTACCATTACAGCCATTTGAAAATGAAAAAGAATCGGTCTTCACGAAAATGAAAAAATTCTTCGGAATACGTTAAGAGCACTTCGCATATATGCGGAGTGCTTTCTTTTTGTCCCGCTATTTTTGGGCAGTAAGACCTCCACCTCAAGATCTAGAGAGAAGCGAGGAAGATAAGAGGGGGACAACTGCTGTGTGCCCGATTGGTTCAACTAACTATCAGTAGGGGATGAAAAAACCCCCACTGATGGAAGTTTCACTTCATTCCCATGAATATCTTCCCCGGACAACTCATACATATGTACAAATTGATTGAAAGAGGAAGGGGACAGGATGAGAAATAAACGAGTAGAAGAAATTAAAAAACGTATTGCTAAGAGGAAAGCACAGCAGGAAAAAAGAGAAGAAGATGAGTTATTTTCATATGAAGAGCAAGAGTATACACCGCTTCTTATTGAAGAAGGAGAAGAAACACACCCGCTTTTTCGAAAAGAGGTATTTCTCTTTAAGTTACTGCTATCTGCAATTCTTGTTCTTGTTGTAGCAATCTTATTTAAAAATACAACGAGTTCTCTTGAAGGAACGCGTACAACTGTCAAACAAGCGATGGAAAAAGAGTTTCAATTTGCATCTGTTTCTAAGTGGTATGAATCGCAATTTGGAAAGCCGTTATCTTTTTTACCTTCTAGTGAAAAGAAAACGGTTCAGAAAGAAAAGGATTATGCTGTTCCCACCTCAGGGAAAGTGATGCAAAACTTTCATGCAAACGGACAAGGTGTATTTGTACAAACAGCAGCAAATGCAATTGTGGAATCAGTAAATGAGGGAATTGTTGTTTTTGTTGGCCAAAAAGAAGAATTTGGAAATATCGTTCAAGTTCAACACGCAGATGGTACGGAATCATGGTATGGAAATTTAGGAGAAACATCAGTTAAGTTATATGATTATGTAGCGAAAAAACAAAAAATCGGAACAGTTGCGAATGAGACAACTGGTAAAAATGGGAAATTTTATTTTGCTTTTAAAAAGAATGAAAAATTTATTGATCCAATTCAGGTGATTTCATTTGAGTAAATACAGTGAGGTTTTATCAAAAATTACCATTCATCCATTGTTTTGGGGAATTATGGCGATTGCGATTTTTACAGCTCGTTTTAAAGAATTGTTAATTTTATTTTTCATTGTCTTTATTCATGAGTTAGGTCATGCGATAGCGGCGGCCCATTTTAAATGGCGTATTAAACAAATTCAGTTATTGCCATTTGGCGGGGTGGCTGAGCTTGATGAGCATGGAAATAAGCCGTTAAAAGAAGAATTGATTGTCATTATAGCGGGGCCTATTCAACATGTATGGATGTTAGCCGCTGCTTATTTGTTGTATAAAGTAGGTTGGATGGGAGAAGACTTCTATCATTTTTTTATGTGGAATAACATGATTATTTTGTGCTTCAATTTATTGCCGATTTGGCCTCTTGATGGAGGGAAGATTGTGCTGAATATATTGTCATATCGCTTTCCATTTTTACAGGCACATAACATCATGATGAAAATATCAATTGCTTGTTTTAGTGCTGTATTAGGACTGCAACTTTTCTGGAATAGCAAGAATGTAATGATGTGGACATTACTTCTTTTTTTAGTATTCTCTTTATTTCAAGAATGGAAACAACGCCGTTATGCATTTATGAGATTCTTATTAGAGCGCTACTACGGGAAAAAACGAGAAATTGCAAAAGTTACAGCTATTACAGTTGAAAAAGAAACGAGCCTATATCATATTTTCACACAGTTTCGGAGAGGATATAAACACTCAATTATCATACAAGGAGATCATAAAAATCAATATACACTAGATGAAAATGAATTACTTTACGCATATTTTACAGAAAAAAGAACAACATCATCTGTAGAAGAGTTAATTGGTTAGTGTTGACGATAACACTAACCTTTTATTATGGTATAAAAAAAGGATAAAGAGAGGAATATACTTTGAAGAAGCTATACATAAACTACATCGGTTCGGAAAAACGAGTTGCTGTTGAAGAAGAGAAAGAGATTGTAGAACTTTTATGGCAACGAAATGAACAAGAACAAATTGTTGGAAATATATATATTGGGCGTGTTATGCGAACGATAGCTGGTATGAATGCTGCCTTTGTTAATATTGGTTTGGAGAAGCAGGCTTATTTGTCGTATGAAAACGTGCCATCATCTACGCGGTTACATGAAGGACAAGCGCTTCTCGTGCAGGTTGTGAAAGAAGCAATTGATACGAAAGGGCCAAAAATAACAGCGAATATAGAATTTACCGGGAAATATGTCGTGTATATGCCCTATGACACAGTTTTTGCCGTTTCCCGGAAAATAAAAGATGCGAAGAAACGAGAACAACTTCTTGCGCTTGAAGAAAAAGGAGGATTTATTTTCCGTTCTGCATGTGAGAAAGTGCAAATAGAAGAAGTACAAGCGGAGATGCGCCATCTTCAATCTCAATTTGAACTTGTGAAAAAGCAAGAACAAAAAGGAAAAGCACCGCTTCTTGTTCATTCTCCTTCTAGTTTTTTAGATCGTATCCTTCAAGAGATACCAGTAGAGACTGTTTCAGAAGTGATTGTAGATCAGCGCAGTATGATACAAGAATTCGAAGAGAAAATAGGTGCGGAGAAAGTTACCTTTTTTAATGAGAAGACACCCTTATTTTCCCGCTATGGAATTGATCGTGAAATTGAAAAAGCACTGCAAAAGGTTGTGTGGCTTCCAAATGGAGCCTATTTACTCATTGAACAAATGGAAACGATGACTGTAATCGATGTGAATACGGGTAAATTCACCGGGAAACAGAATTTACAAGATACAGTACTGCGTACAAATGAAATGGCAGCGAAAGAAATTGCACGGCAACTGCGACTTCGCGATATTGGCGGGATGATTTTAATAGATTTTATTAATATGAAGCGCCGCGAAGAAAAAGAAAAAATAAGAGAAATCGTAAAGTCTCACTTAGAAAAAGACCATACTTATACGAGAGTATTAGGATTTACAGAGCTTGGTATTTTAGAAATGACACGAAAACGAAAAAAACAATCGCTTCGTGATGTGCTATTAGCAGATTGTACGATTTGTCAAAGTAGCGGTTATGTTTTATCACATGAAACAGTAGCATACGAGCTAGAGAGAGAACTGATCGCTTATAATGGAACAGATGACGAAGCCGTTCTTATCGCTGCTCATCCTAATGTGCAGCAAATCTTTTTTCAGAAAGAATTGCACCGTAATATATCGTTTCAAATTTATTTTATTGATGATGCAGCCGTGCGTTACACGATTCAGCGTTTTGGAACAAAGGAAGAGATATGTGCACGGAAAAAATAGTTAGTAGAACATTCATTGACAATAGGCTGTGTTTCGTGATAACATCTCTATGTTATAGTTTATAGCACCTAAACGGCTATATGCTACAACCGCACAGGACAGGTTACAAAATGACATTGTATGTCTACCTCGTTTTGGCGAGTCTTAGTAATTATGAGGAGGTGCAATTATGTACGCAATTATCGAAACAGGTGGAAAACAAATTAAAGTTGAAGCTGGTCAAGCAATCTACGTAGAGAAATTAGACGTAGAAGCTGGTGAAACTGTTACTTTTGACAAAGTTCTTTTCGTTGGTGGCGAAGCTGTTAAAGTTGGTAGCCCAGTTGTAGAAGGTGCAACAGTTACTGCGAAAGTTGAAAAACAAGGTCGCGCTAAGAAAATCATCGTTTTCAAATACAAAGCGAAAAAGAACAATCGTAAAAAACAAGGTCATCGTCAACCATACACGAAATTAGTGATTGAAGCAATCAACGCTTAATTCGGGTTGTCATGATTAAAATTACGATTAATCGCACGGAATTAGGAAGTATCCAATCATTTAAAATGACCGGACACGCTAATTTTGCGCCGCATGGACAAGATCTTGTCTGCGCTGGAACAACGGCGGTTGTGTTTGGTGTGATAAATGCTGTGGAATCACTTTGTAATGTGCAAGCAACTATTGAACTTGGAAAAGATGGCGGATTCTTGATGTATGAATTGCCTAGTGATCTAGATGATTCTATAAGAGAAAAAGCATGTTTTCTATTAGAGGGCATGGTTGTTTCGCTAAAAACGATCGAACTTGATTACGGAAAATATATCCGATTAATAGAAAAAGTGCAGGAGGTGTAACGTATGTTAAGATTAGATCTTCAGTTTTTCGCATCTAAGAAAGGTGTGGGTAGTACAAAGAACGGTCGTGACTCTCAGTCAAAACGTCTTGGTGCTAAACGCGCAGATGGTCAAATGGTTTCAGGTGGTTCAATTCTTTACCGTCAACGCGGTACAAAAATTTATCCAGGTGTTAACGTTGGTCGTGGTGGCGATGACACATTATACGCGAAAGTTGACGGCGTAGTACGCTTCGAGCGTCTTGGCCGTGACCGCAAACAAGTGAGCGTATATCCTGTTGCTCAAGAGGCATAAGAAACTCACGGAAAGCTCTAACCTGGGTGCAGGTTAGAGTTTTTCTATATTAAAGGGGTATATGGATGAAGGAAAAATGGACAATTATAGATGCGCTGCGTCACTCGAGGCATGATTGGCTCAATCGTATGCAGATGATTAAAGGAAATCTTTCGCTTGGAAGAGTGGAAGAAATTCATGAGCTCATCAATCGTTTTGTCCAAGAAGCGAGACAAGAATCGAATCTGATAGGGCTTTCTATGCCCAAGTTTTCAGAATGGATTTTAACATATAATTGGAAACGGCACCCGTGCTTGTTGGAGTACGAAGTATTAGGAAAGATACATAATTTATCACATCTAGATGAGAGCGTTTCTATATGGACGGCTCAATTTTTCCAAATGCTTGAGCATAGTTTAGACGTTTATGTTGAAAATTATGTTTGTATCACAGTTGAATGTGAAGATGAGGATGCTCGTTTCTTTTTTGATTTTCGTGGCAAGCTAACAGATGTACAAGAAATACAAGAATGGCTTGCGAATCAGCATAATAAATGGTTTTCCATTTCTTATACAGTGCGAGAGGAAGAAATCTCGGTTATATTACAACTACTAGAAAAAAGTGTGGTGAGATAATGTTTGTAGATCAGGTCAAGATATATGTAAAAGGCGGCGACGGTGGAAACGGAATGGTTGCATATCGTCGTGAGAAATATGTTCCAAAAGGTGGCCCAGCAGGCGGTGATGGTGGTAAAGGTGCCGATGTTGTTTTCGTTGTAGACGAAGGATTACGTACATTAATGGATTTCCGCTATCAGCGTCATTTTAAAGCAGATCGCGGTCAACATGGAATGAGTAAAAACCAACATGGCCGTAAAGCGGATGATTTAATTGTAAAGGTTCCGCCGGGAACAGTTGTAAAAGATGAAGCTACTGGTCAAATTCTTGCGGATTTAGTAACGCATGAGCAATCAGCAGTTATCGCACGCGGTGGACGCGGTGGACGTGGTAACTCACGTTTTGCGACGCCAACGAACCCAGCTCCAGAAATCGCTGAGAACGGGGAGCCAGGTCAAGAGCGCGAGGTAGTACTAGAATTGAAAGTGTTAGCTGATGTTGGACTTGTTGGTTTCCCAAGTGTTGGTAAATCAACATTATTGTCTGTTGTATCATCGGCACGTCCGAAAATTGCCGAATATCACTTTACAACAATTGTTCCAAACCTTGGAGTAGTTGAAACAGGTGATGGACGCAGCTTCGTTATGGCAGACCTTCCAGGATTGATTGAAGGTGCACACGAAGGTGTTGGACTTGGACACCAATTTTTACGTCATATTGAGCGTACACGCGTTATTGTTCATGTGATTGATATGTCTGGTTTAGAAGGACGCGATCCATATGAGGATTACGTAACGATTAATAACGAGTTAAAAGAATATAATCTGCGTCTAACAGAGCGTCCACAAGTTGTTGTTGCAAACAAAATGGATATGCCAGATGCAGAAGAAAATTTACAAGCGTTCAAAGAAAAAGTGGGCGATGAAGTTAAAATCTTCCCTATTTCTGCGGTAACGCGTCAAGGTGTTCGAGATTTACTATTTGAAGTAGCAAATCTAATAGAAACAACACCAGAATTCCCAGTGCATGAAGTGATCAGTGAATCCGATGCAAGTGTAATGTACAAATTTGAGGCTGAAGGTTCTAAATTTGAGATTACACGTGAAAGCGACGGTACATTTGTCGTTTCTGGTTATGACATTGAGAAAACATTCAAGATGACAGACTTTACTCGTGATGAATCTGTGCGCAGATTCGCTCGTCAAATGCGCGGTATGGGCATTGATGAAGCACTTCGCGCGCGCGGTGCAAAAGATGGCGATATTGTAAAAATTCTTGAATATGAATTTGAATTTATCGATTAAGATTGCCGAAATACGGCAGTCTTTTTTTTATCAAAGTAAAAAAATCTCCTCAAATGGAAATTTACCCTTATAATGGAAAATGGGTAGATGTAAGACACGTAGCAATGGTGTCTTCATGTGCTTTTAAAAAGGGAGTGGAGATTACATGTATAAAATATTAATTGTAGAAGATGATCTGAAAATTGCTGATATTTTAGAAGGACATCTAGAGAAATACGGTTATCAGTCAGTTCGCGTGCAAGATTTTCGTCATATAAAAGATGAATTTGCAAAAGTGAATCCTCATTTAGTTTTACTTGATATTAATTTACCATACTTTGACGGCTTTTATTGGTGCCGTCAAATTCGTACTATTTCCAATGCGCCGATTATTTTCGTGTCCGCACGTACGGGAGAAATGGATCAAGTGATGGCAATTGAAAATGGCGGAGATGATTACATTACGAAACCATTTCATTTAGATATTGTCATGGCAAAGGTAAAAAGTGCACTGCGCCGTGTGTACGGTGAATATGCTTCATCGACAGAAAGTGATTATTTTGGAGTCAGTGGGTTACTTTTATTTCCAGCACAGCATATGGTAGAGTGGCAAGGAAAGCAAGTGGAGCTTACAAAAAATGAATATTATTTATTAGAATGCTTAATGAAGCAAGCGGATCAATATGTAACGAGAGAAGAATTATTAGAGGCGTTATGGGATGAAATTGCTTTTGTTGATGATAATACTTTAACTGTAAATGTAAAGCGTGTTCGTAAAAAGTTAGAGGAGATTGGCATTGTAGATGCAATTGTTACGAAACGGGGCTATGGATATGCGCTCCTAACGAACTGGGTGAATGAACATGAATCTTAAAAAGTATGTGATGGACCGTGCAGCATTGCTTGTTTCTTACATCATGAGTGTGGTTCTATTTGGTCTTGTCTTGCAGCTGCAAGCTTCTTTGCAAAAACAATCTATAAATTGGACTACTTGGCTATATGGATTTTTATTATCGATCGTCGTTTTTGCTTTCTTTCTTATGTATGATTACCGGAAAAGACAAGCTTTCTTGCAAAAGGTAGAACATTACATTGCAGAGGGACACGAGCTGCATCATTCTTTATCGATTAGTTCGTCATATTCATACGAACAAGAAGCGATTGTGGAAGCCTTTTCTCTTTTGAGACAACAATATATGAATGAAGTGCATGAACAACAGGTAAAAGGAGAGCAGCAAACGATCTTTATGAACCAGTGGATTCATCAAATGAAAACGCCGGTATCTGTCATTGAATTATTGCTGCAAAAGCTTGGACAAACGCACCGCGAAGCAAGAGATACGATTGAAAGTATTCGTGAAGAAAATAATCGTATTTTACAGGGGTTAGATTTAGCACTTCATATGGCACGCCTTGAGCAGTTTGGGAAAGATTATAAAATAGAAGAAGTCAATGTGGTGGACATTGTTCGTGATAGTATTAACCAGCATAAAAAAACATTTATTCAGTATTCTGTATATCCGAAAGTCATGTTGGATAAAGAGCAGTATATGGTAGCTTCGGACCAAAAGTGGCTCAGTATTGCAATTAATCAAATTGTGATGAACGCACTGAAGTATACAAGAATTACAGAAAAAGAGAAAAAGGAGATTACATTTCAGATAGAAGAAACAGAAAGTGTCATTACATTACATATTTGTGATAGCGGAATAGGGATTCCAAAACAAGATATAAAGCGAATTTTCGAGCCATTTTTTACAGGGGTCAATGGACGGAAAACAAGAGAAGCGACAGGTATGGGATTATATATTACAAAGCAAATTTGTGATCATCTTAGCCACGGAATTTCTGTGCAGTCGATAGAGGATGAGGGGACAACATTTACGTTCGAGTTCTCGAAAGATAAAGGATATCATCAAATGATGAGGAAAATGACAAAATTGTAAGATAACAAACCGTTTTGTAAGGGAAATCACTCGTTACTTTCCCTCGTTTTTTCTATAGTAAAAGTAAGAAGAAAGTACATAGGGGGATGTAAAATGAGTGTTCTTGAAGTAAAAGGTTTAACAAAAGTATATCAATCAAAAGGTTCGATAACGACGACAGCACTAAATAATATTAACTTTAAAATTGAAGAAGGTGAATTTGTCGGCATTATGGGGCCATCAGGAAGCGGGAAAACAACGCTTCTAAACTTACTAGCAACCATTGATAAGCCAACATCTGGTCATGTCTATATGAACGGTGAAGAAATAAGTCAAATGCGTGCTGCTAAGCTTGCAGCGTTTCGCCGTACACACTTAGGATTCATCTTCCAAGATTTTAACTTGCTTGATACGCTATCAATTAAGGAAAATATCATTTTGCCGCTTGTGATGGCAAACCGTCCTGTGAAAGAAATTGATGCGAAAGTATTAGAGATTGCAAAATTTCTAAATATCGAAGAAATTTTACATAAAAGGGTGTATGAAGTATCAGGCGGTCAGCAACAACGTGCAGCAGCGGCCCGAGCTATTATTCATCAACCAACTTTAATTTTAGCCGATGAACCAACAGGAAACTTAGACTCCAAATCAGCAAAATCGTTAATGGGTGCTCTGCAAGAACTTCATGAAGAGAAGCAAGTGACGATTGCGATGGTAACGCATGATCCTGTTGCTGCAAGCTATTGCGAACGTATTTTGTTCATTCGTGACGGCGAAATCTTTTCAGAGATTCATAAAGGCGAAACAAAGCAAGCCTTTTTCCAAGAAATATTAGATGTACTTGCGATGTTAGGAGGAGAGCACCATGAGCTTTCGGCAGCTCGCGTTTAATAATGTCAAAAGTAATTGGCGGAATTATAAAGCGTTTTTAATTAGTAGCTGTTTATCGATTATTGTGTTCTTTATGTATGCTTCGTTTATTTATCATCCTGATGTGGTAGGCGGTAACATTAGTCAGAAAATGCGTGTAGAAAAAGGGTTAGAAGCATCGAATTATATTGTTGTTATTTTTTCAGCCCTATTCATTTTATATTCAAACTCTATCTTTTTACGGGCTCGAAAAAAAGAATTAGGATTATTAACATTAATGGGTGCAACAAAAGGGCAATTAGGAAGAATGATTATACTAGAGCAAATGATACTAGGATGCATTTCCCTTGTCATTGGTATTGCTCTTGGTATGCTTGGCTTACCGCTTTTTTTTAAAGCCGTAAGTGTTGCGGTGGGAATTGAAACATCATTGCCATTTGTATGGAATGGAAAAGCGATTACGATTACAGCTAGTGTGTATCTCGTTCTCTTTTTCGTATTATCACTACTAGGGTTATGGACGATATGGAGATTACAAATTGTTGATTTAATCCGGGATGCGAGAAAACAAAGAGTGGAGCCGTTTTCTTTCACATGGCTATTCTTAGCCGGTTTACTATGTATTATTGTCGCTTACGTTCTTTGTTTCCGCGTAACGTTCATGAATTTTATTACATACTTTTTACCAATTGTCGGGTTAACAATTGTCGGAACATATTTTTTATTCACACAAGGAAGTGTTGTTTTGCTAAAAGCGCTGCAAAAAAGAAAGTCGCTTTTTTATCAGCAGCCAAACTTGTTTGTATTAAGTAATTTAATTTACAAAATGAAAGATAATGCTCGTTTTCTATTTGTCATCTCGATTATTACAGCAGTTGTGGCGTCAGCGTTAGGTACGCTATATGTTTTTTTTGAAGATATGACCAATAAAGTGGTTTCACAACATCCGCATGCGGTTGCGTATACCGAAAAAGGCATTGGATCGAACGAAATCATTGATGAGAAAAATGTACAAGCATTGTTGCAGAAGCATGGATTTGAAGATGCGCGAAAAGCTACGCTTGAGATCGTACCAGGGAAAATGAAAGTAAATATGATGGACCAAGAGCGAGAATTTGACTTATCGATCATATCTGAAAAAGAGTTTAATAAAGAAGCAAAGGCGCAAAAGAAGGAAGAAATCCATAATGCGACTGGAACTGGCACCCTTGTTATAGAAGGGATGATAAATGACTTTATACAAGTAGGTCAGAATAAACCGTTTGAATTCACGGTTCAAAATCAACCGCAAAGCATCAAATTAAATCAACTTTATACAGAAAATGTATTTAATGAGATTGGCTTTTTAGTATTGAATGAGAAAGATTATGCAAAGTACGCGAGTTTCGTTCCAAATGAAGAGAAAGAGAAATATTACGGATATGGAATCGATAATTGGAAGGCAACAGAGGGGCTTGCGACAGATATGAAAAATCAAATTGCTCCGGAAAAACAAAGAGCGTTTTCGAATGCTAGTTTAATATATAAAGAAGTAAAAGAAAATGCTTCAATCACCATGTTTATTGGCTTTTTTGTAACAATACTGTTTTTCTTTTTCGCTTGCAGTATGACGTACTTTAAATGGTTTAATGATAAAGAACAGGACCGTATCCAGTTTAATTCATTAAAAAGAATCGGGATGACAGATAAAGAAATTCGTACAATTGCAGTGCGACAAATGGGGGCAATCTTCTTTATTCCGATTTTGATAGGTGTTCTGCACAGTGGGTTTGCATTATATACGTTAGGGAACATGTTGTATTTAGACTTATGGAAGTCAGGAGCAGTTATTATTACAGCATACGTACTAGCATCAGCATTATATTTTGCAATTGCACAAAGAGGGTATTTGAAGCATGTAAAAAGCTAGGAGTTCCTAGCTTTTTACGTATGTAAGGGGTTGTAAAGGGGGTGGAAAGGTGAAGTTTTACCAACTTACTTTTCAAAATGTTAGAGGGAATTGGCACAACTATAAAATATTTTTCTTAAGCAGTTGTTTTTCTGTATTTGCTTTTTTTATGTATACATCTATTATTTTGCATCCTCACATAAGTGATGTGTATAAGGGAGTACAATCGGGCCTTATGGTGTGTGATGTGATTGTAATTGCTTTTTCCATTATATTCATTCTTTATTCTAGTTCGATCTTTATACAATCTCGCAAAAAAGAATTTGGGCTATTTATATTAATGGGAGCTACGAAAGTGAATGTCATATGTATGATGATAATGGAGCAAATGGCAGTTGGGCTCATTGCGAGCTTTGCCGGGATTGGGATTGGTCTGTTATTTTTAAAGCTATTTTTTATGATTTTTAGTTTATTGCTTAATATGCCGAATCAATTGTCGTTTATTTTTAGTCTAAAAGCTGTTGTTATAACGATTATCGCATACAGTACTATGTTTCTTTTTTTATCAATTTTTAGTGCACTACGTATATGGAAAATCGAAATTATTCATTTATTAAAGGAAATTGAGGAAGGAAAAAAGGACGCAAAGAGTAAGAAGTGGCTTTGGTGGTTCGGTTTCGTCTGTATAGGAATTGGCTATGGTTTAACAACAAAAGTGACGATGATGAATATTGCTTTGTATTTTATACCTGTTTCCATTTTAACGACAATTGGTACGTATTTTGTATGTACACATGGTACGATTCAAGTATTACAAGGGATTAAAAGTAGAAAGAGTGTGATGTATCGATATCCTTATTTATTCGTTGTTAATCAATTGTTACATACAGTAAAAGATAATCGACGTTTTTTCTTTATTTTATCTATGTTAACAACGATAGTAGTAACAGCTACAGGCTCTGTCTATTTATTTTTTTCAAGTATGAAAGAACAATTTCGTTACAATCAGCCTCATGCTTTCTCATATGTTGAAAAAGGAATTGGTTCTAAGGAAGTAATGGAGAAAGAAACGGTTGAAAATCTGTTCCGTAAGCACGGTGTCAATGATTTTCGTTATGTAACGTTTGTTGGAATCCCGGTAACATTTCAGTTAGATTCTGATAAAGAGTCTTATGCAACTGTGATCAGCGAAGATGAGTATAATAGAGAAGCAAAAAGGCAGTCGAAGCAGCAGGTGCATCCGAAAGAAGGAACAGTAACATTTGTTTATTATGGTAATTATGATGTTCCGCCTCGGCATCATAAGAAGTACATAAATTTTAAAGTGTTAGAAGAAATATATCAATTTGCATATAACGGAGCATATGAAGGAAATGTATTTAATACAGATACTAATCAGCGTAGTGGAAGGTTTCTTATTATGCATAATCAAGATTTTCAGAAGCTTTCTCGTCAGGTTCCTGATCATGAAAAATATGTATATAGCGGATATGAATTAAGAGATTGGGAGAATATAGAAGCGTTAGGCGAAGAATTACAAGCTCACATTTCAAAAAGCACGGAAGGGATAACGCGCAATAATATGCTCATATATAAGACGACGAAAGACGGAGGGAATCTCGTATTATTTATCGGTTCATTCATTAGTGTACTCTTTTTTCTTGCGTCTTGTAGCACAGTTTATTTTAAATGGTTTCATAATATTGAATATGACCGCATGCAATATCAAGCTCTTTTAAAAATAGGGATGACAAAGCAAGAAATATATAAGATTTCACGTTGGCAACTAGGGATTCTATTCTTTTTCCCTGTTTTACTAGGAAGCATACATAGTGCAGTTGCCTTGCATACGTACTACGTTGCCTTTTTTATATCTAAATCATTAGGGCTCGTTTTAGAGGTCATTGTAGTTTATCTCATCGCATGTATACTATATTTCTTCTTTGCGCAAAAAGAATATATGAAACATATAGGCTAGCTCTTGCTAGTCTTTTTGTTTTAATATTCAAAAAATAGGTAGAAGAATAGGAGGGTTTATGGTATAACAGTAAGAAAACGAAAAAGAGGAGACAAGATGACGATTCGAGTTGGCTATTTAGGACCAGAAGCAACATTTACAAATATGGCGGTGAGTCGCTTCTTTCCTGAGGCTGAACATGTACCATATAGAACCATTCCGGATTGTATAGATGCAGCAGCAAATGATGTTGTAGACTTTGCAGTTGTACCGCTTGAAAATGCAATTGAGGGCTCCGTAAATATTACGATTGATTATCTTGTACATGAGCAAACATTGCCAATTGTTGGTGAAATTACAGTGCCTGTACGACAACATTTGCTCGTTCATCCGCAGCACGTACAAGTATGGCAAGACGTATATGCGGTACATTCTCATCCGCATGCGATTGCGCAGTGTCATAAGTTTTTAAATCAAGAATTAAAAGGTGTGACGGTGCGTGATATGACATCAACGAGTGCTGCCGCGCAGTTTGTAATGGAACATCCGGAAGAAAAAATTGCTGCAATTGCAAATGAGGCAGCGGCTGAAAAATATGGATTATCCATTGTACAGCGTGATATTCATACGCATAAAAATAATCATACGCGTTTTCTTGTATTGCATAAGAATGAACAAGTGGAATTGCCGAGAAATGGAGAGCAACGCGGAAAGAAAACAACGCTCATGGTAACGTTACCTTCAGATTATGCAGGTGCATTATATCAAGTGTTATCCGCATTTGCGTGGAGAAAATTAAACCTTTCCAAAATTGAATCTCGTCCGATGAAAACAGGGCTTGGCAATTATTTTTTCTTAATTGATGTAGAGAAAGAGTATGATGATGTCCTGCTTCCGGGAGTAAGAATGGAGTTAGAAGCACTTGGCTTTTCGGTTACGTTACTTGGGAGTTATTCTTCTTATTGGGTATAGAAAAAATCCCGTTGCATATGCAATGGGATTTTTTATGTTAATTTTGCGAGTCGTGCTGTTAATGATTTTCGCCAATCTTCTGCGAGTTCGGGAACCGCGATAATCTTTTCCATGCTCTCTACATCTTTTTGTCCTCGGAAATAGACTTCATTTGCAAATAGAATAGAAACTTGGTATGGATGACGTTCGAGTAATGTAATTTGTGAATCTTTTCGAACCGTTCCTTCTTGCAAAACGCGGCATAAATATCCTGTATAGCCAGTTTCGACAATGCGAGGTAAAATACCAGGAATGCCGAGTCTTTTCGAAATTGTACTACATGGGATTCTTCCTTGCGTTACTTGAATAATTGCATCTCCAAGCTGATAGATGTCCCCAATATAAACATCTTGTTCCAACATATTTGTGACTGTTATATTTTCTCCGAATGCAGATGTAGGAAGTGATGTATGAAACTCGTTTTCCCACAGCTCATAATGTTCATAAGGGTAGACACAAACGGCACGATCGGGCCCTCCGTGAAAACGTAAGTCCGCAACACCGTCTCCTTTAAATCCATCTTTTGATAAAAAAGCATCCTCAACAAGCCGTTTACATATGCCGGTTGTCATTTCTTTATCTTCTGCATATTGGATTGTTTTTGGTTTTCCGATGCTAAAGTGAATGAGTTCGATTCCCATATATTCTCTCCCTTCCCATCATTTTTTTCTATTGTAGCATGGATAAAAATAAAAAAATGCACAGAGATAGTAAAATTCTCTGTGCGTCTTTTAATAAACAAGAAATCCAGCTCTGTCTAACGCTTCACAAGCTGCATTTAATTTTTCAATAGAATCTGCCTCAATTGTGTGCAAATGAATTCCATCTGTAAGTTGAGATAAATAAGTCGCTTTTGTTTCTTCGATCTTTTTTAAATATTGTTCAAGTTCAAATCGGTTACTTACCAGAATCAAGGCAGTTAAATCTCCGTACACTGGATGTTCAACTTTTACATCTTTAATTGTAACTCCATGGTCAACGAGTATCGTAAGCTCTTGGCGTACTTGTGATGGCTCATGCTGAGAAACGATAGTGCGTTCGAATGTAGTATGTTGTTTTTCTGACGGTTTTAAATATAAATATCCTTGTGCCGTTGCTATAATGGGTTCGTTTCGTGCTTTTAATAAAGAAATATCTTGTACGATAACCTGACGGCTTACGTTTGTTTTCTTTGCTAATTCACTGCCGGATAACGGTTTACTTGCAGCGAGGAGCCATTGTAAAATGAGCTGTCTTCTTTCCTCACCTAAAATCTTTTTTTGTTCATTTTGATTCATTTCCTATTAACCCCTCTATTAAATTGATTTCCAATTGCTATAAGTGCATGAATTGTTGCATCAATATGTTCTGTTGTTGTTTGATGTCCGAATGAAA
Organism: Bacillus sp. AFS018417; assembly: GCF_002560985.1. NCBI lineage: Bacteria > Bacillati > Bacillota > Bacilli > Caryophanales > Bacillaceae > Bacillus > Bacillus sp. AFS018417. Next base: position 5,356 of record NZ_NTTM01000002.1, on the reverse strand, counting down.
AGCGGACATATTGCTTCGCTTCGTCATGTTTTTTTCCAATCGCAAGCATCGTTTTAGAAGGCTCCTGTTTCCCGATTTGACAAGCGCTTCCTGTTGAAATCGCAATACCGCGGCGATTGCACTCTAGCATTGTATACTGTCCTTCTATTCCTTTTATTGTAACCCCAATGATATGTGGTAAACAAGAAGTAGAATGGCCTTCAACTTGTATTTCGTGTGAAATGGCTTGTAATTGCTGAATAAAGTATGCTCGTAATTCTTGTAAACGAGTTACTTCCAGTTGTTGATTCTTTAACATGTGCTGCGCTGCTGTAATAAACGAAGCGATGCCAGGAACATTCACGGTGCCGGGACGAAACCCTTTTTCATGAGAGGTGCCAGGAAACACTTGCCCCCAACGAACTTGTGGATTTATATAGCATGCTCCCACCCCTTTCGGGCCGTAAATTTTATGAGCAGAAACAGAGAGACTATCAATGTTCATCTTAGTTACATCGATTGGTATTTTCCCAAATGTTTGCACGCAATCTGTATGAAATAAGACGTTATGTTTTTTGAGAATGGCTCCAATTTCAGCAATTGGTTGCAGCGTTCCAATTTCAGAGTTTCCATGTTGTATGCTGGCAAGCACAGTGTGTTCGGTAATAGAACGCTCGAGTGCATCAAGTTGAATCATGCCACAGCTATCCACAGGGACTTCGGTAATTTCATAGCCTTGCTCTTGAAGAAGGTGAAAGTAATTTCGGATAGAGGCATGTTCCATAGGTGTTGTAATGATATGCTTGCCGTTTCGAGCATTTAGTAATGATTGAAGCGCAAGATAGTTGGACTCTGATCCGCCACTCGTAAAAAAGATACCTTGTTCTTTCCCACTAATCATAGCAGCAAATGCTTGGCGGCAAGACTGTAATAAAGAGGAGGCGGTACCGCCAATATCATGTAAGCTTTGTTCATTTCCAAAATAATGTTCAGCGGCTTTTGTATACGTCTCTAGCGCCTCTTTACTCATAGGTGTTGTTGCAGCATAATCCATATATATCATAGAGCATAGCCCTTTCTTTATAAGATTTTCTTTTCGTTTTTATTGTCATTTTATAAAAAGCTCTTGTCATTATTTTAAATATATGTAAATATAGGTGTCAAGACAGTTGAAAAGTGTAAAGTAGGGGGCAATGAAAATGCCAAATGCAGATGTCTTAATTATCGGAAGCGGGGTTGCGGCGCTGCGCGTTGCGCAAACAATTTGTCACGAAAAGAATGTGATGATTATCACAAAGAAAACGAGACGGAATAACAATACAAATTTGGCGCAAGGCGGGATTGCGGCAGCAGTTGCTTCATACGATCATCCAGATGATCATTATAAAGATACGCTTACAGCAGGGTGTCATTATAACAATCCGGAAGCTGTTCGTTATTTAGTAGAGCAAGGGCCGAGAGAAATGAAAACTTTATTAGATAACGGTATGCGCTTTGACGGTGATGAACGAGGATTACACCTTGGAAAAGAAGGTGCGCATCGAAAACGACGTATTTTACATGCTGGCGGAGATGCGACCGGGAAAAATTTGCTAGAGCATCTTGCAGAGCAAGTACTTCCATATGTGACGGTTGTTGAACAAGAAATGGTTTTGGATTTCATGATAGAAAATCAAACTTGTCACGGTGTTGTTACACGTGATAGTGAAGGAAATATACAAAAATATTACGCACAGTGTGTTGTGCTGGCAACAGGCGGTATTGGCGGAGTATATGCGTTTACTTCTAATGATCGTACTGTTACGGGTGATGGGTTAGCGATGGTATATAGAGCTGGGGGAGAGCTTGTTGATTTAGAATTTGTACAGTTTCATCCAACGATGTTATATGTAAATGGGGATTGTTGCGGTCTTGTGTCAGAAGCAGTGCGCGGAGAAGGAGCTATTCTTCGAAACGCAAAAGGAGAGCGGTTTATGACGCGTATTCATGAACAACAAGACCTTGCACCGCGTGATGTGGTCGCGCGTGCCATCCATGAACAAATGTTAGCTGGTGAAACGGTGTATGTAGATATCTCATCTATTTCAAATTTTGAAGAACGTTTTCCAACCGTTTCTTTTTTATGTAAAAAGAATGGCGTTAACCTGGAAAATAAGTATATTCCAGTTGTACCAGGTGCTCATTTTCATATGGGCGGTGTAAAAACAAATTGTAACGGGGAAACATCGATCAACCGTTTATATGCAGTGGGTGAAGTCGCATGTAATGGCGTACATGGTGCGAACCGCCTTGCGAGTAATTCGTTATTAGAAGGCCTTGTATTTGGAAAACGTGTAGGGGAACACATTTTAGCAAATATCGGGTCACAAATAGTGACTAGCCACGTAATGATACAAGGCGATTTACAACATATGCAGTTACCGCAAAAAGAAGAAATACAAGAGATGATGATGAAATATGTTGGCATTGTCCGTACAGAAGAAGGCTTATTGTATGCGAAGCAATGGCTGGAGCAGTATGAAATATATAACAAGCCGCTCTCATATGAAACCCTTACAAATGAGGATATAACGATTATCAATATGTTAACTGTTTGTCAGTTACTAACAAAAGCTGCAATGCAAAGAAAAGAGAGTATTGGCGGTCATTATCGCAGTGATTTTCCAAAGCGTAGTAATGAGGTGCACGAAATTGTAATGAGAAAGAAAAAGTTACAATTAGCATAGCAAAGGGAAAAGAGGGGTTCTATGAATACATTAAAAGTAAAAGAGGCATTGAAACAATTTTTTCTAGAAGATATCGGGGAGCGAGATGTAACATCGCAGTTTATTTTTCCAAATGACTTGCAAGCGCGGGGAACGTTCCTAGTAAAGGATACGGGTGTTTTTGCAGGGGCCGATGTAATTAAGGAAGGTTTTACGTTATTAGATAATCGGATTGAAGTTACACTCCATGCAAAAGACGGAGATATGGTAAAAAACGGAGATATCCTTGCCACTGTACAAGGACCGATTGCTTCTTTATTAACAGCTGAGCGTGTTGTGTTAAATGTTATTCAGCGTATGAGCGGCGTAGCGACGATGACAAGAAAAGCAGTTACTGCACTAGGAAGCGATCATACACGCATTTGTGATACGAGAAAAACAATGCCAGGACTTCGTATGTTTGATAAATATGCTGTTGTATGCGGCGGTGGTTATAATCATCGCTTTGGATTATATGATGGTGTCATGATTAAAGATAATCATATTGCGTTCGCTGGTTCGATTACAAAAGCGGTAACAGCAGTGAAAGAGCGACTTGGACATATGGTGAAAGTAGAAGTAGAGACAGAAACGAAAGAACAAGTGTTAGAAGCAGTTGCTGCCGGGGCGGACATTATTATGTTTGATAATCGTATGCCAGAAGAAGTACGTGAATACTGTAAGCTTGTCCCAAGTGCGATTGTTACGGAAGCTTCTGGTGGAATTACGATTGAAAATTTAGCAGAGTATGGTCAAACAGGTGTAGATTACATTTCGTTAGGATTATTAACTCATTCTGTTAAAGCATTAGATATTAGTTTCAATATTGAAGTGTGATTGTGAGAAGGGAAGAGGGGGACTTCACAGATGAGTATTTTAGAAACAGTGCAACCGATTGAAACAATGTTACCAGAGCGTTATCAAACAATGGCAATTAAAGAAATGGAAGCGCGTGTACGTGAGATTAAAGAAAAGTTAGGGGAAAAGCTTTTCATTCCGGGGCATCATTATCAAAAAGATGAGGTCGTTCAATTTTCAGATTCAACGGGAGATTCCCTGCAGCTTGCGCAAGTAGCAGCGCGCAATAAAGAAGCAAAATATATTGTGTTTTGCGGTGTTCATTTTATGGCAGAAACAGCTGATATGTTAACAACAGATGAACAAATTGTCATTCTTCCTGATATGCGAGCTGGTTGTTCCATGGCCGATATGGCTGATATCGAACAAACAGAGCGAGCTTGGAAAGAATTGCAGCAATTATTCGGAGATACAATGCTTCCGTTAACATATGTAAACTCAACTGCTGCAATCAAAGCATTTTGCGGCCGAAATGGCGGCGCGACAGTTACATCTTCTAATGCGAAAGAGATGGTGAAATGGGCGTTTACACAAAAAGAACGTATTTTATTCTTACCAGATCAACATTTAGGACGTAATACAGCGTATGACCTCGGTGTACCATTGGAAAAAATGGCTGTTTGGGATCCGCACACAGATTCATTAGAATATGATGGGAATATGGAAGACGTTCAGGTTATTTTATGGAAAGGGCATTGTTCCGTCCATCAAAATTTCACTGTGAAGAATATTGAAAGTGTAAGAAAAAATCATCCAGATATGAATATTATTGTTCACCCAGAATGCTGTTATGAAGTTGTTGCAGCTTCTGATTATGCAGGTTCAACAAAATATATTATTGATATGATTGAAAAAGCTCCGTCCGGAAGTAAGTGGGCAATCGGTACAGAAATGAACTTAGTCAATCGTATTATTCAGCAGCACCCAGATAAAGAGATTATTTCGTTAAATCCATTCATGTGCCCGTGCTTAACGATGAATCGCATTGATTTACCACATTTACTATGGGCACTTGAAGCAATCGAGCGCGGCGAGCATGTAAATGTAATTCAAGTAGATAAAAAAATAACGGAAGAAGCAGTACTTGCGCTAAACAGAATGTTAGAGCGAGCATAGAAGCAACGGATTTCCGTTGCTTTTTCTTTTGTACATAATTCTTCTTTCATGAGCATACATTGTGTTGAAGCAATCATTGTGTTAATATCCGTTTTTATCCCGCATTAACGGACAGTAAGACCCCCACCTTAAGATTCAGAGAAAAGCGAAGAAGATAGGTGGAGATAACTGTCCGTAAAAGCCTGATTGGTTCAACTAACCGTCAGTGGGGGATGAAGAAAACCTCCACTGATGGAAGTTTCACTTTATTATAGATAAGTTATACAGGAGGGGGAAAATTTGAAAATTCATATCGTGCAAAAAGGGGATACCCTTTGGAAAATTGCGAAAAAGTACGGGGTGGATTTTGAAGCATTAAAAAACGCGAATACACAGCTCAGTAATCCAGACTTAATTATGCCGGGCATGAAAATTAAAGTACCATCTAACAGTGTTTCGATTAAAAAAAATCCAGGTGCTGGTTCAGTCCCTCCAAAAGAATATGTAAAAGAAGTGCAGCAAAAAGAATTTCCAGTTGCGCCTAAACCTCTTGGTATAGAAGAAGAGGAGGAGGCCGTTCCACAAGCTGGACCAATTACAGAAAAACCAGCAGCGCAAAAACCGCAGAAGGAAATGCAATTGAAACCACAAAAAGAAGTTCAAAAGGAGCAGCCTATACA